>JANNIB010000545.1:0-9932 GCA_031404695.1 Acidobacteriota bacterium | reverse complement strand
CCTACTGGAACATCGTGGCCCTCTACCTCGTGGACTGGCAGCTGCCGGCGGCGGCGAACGCGGGGATTCTGGCCGTGCTCGTGGTGCTGGTCTTCGTGCCGCTGCGCTACGTCTACCCGTCGCGCACCGTCGCCTGGCGGCCGGCGACCATCGCACTCGGCACGATCTGGGGCGTGTGCCTCACGGCGATCATCTGGCGGCTGCCCGATCACGGCGGTGTGTGGTCGTGGCTGGCGCTCGTGTTCCCCGTCTACTACGTCGCGCTGTCGCTGCGCCTGAGCCTGAACGAACGGCGCGCGCCGGCGACCGGGCGGCCCGACCGCGACATCGCGGGTACACGCTGACGGCCCGTGCGTCCGCCCTGGGCGGCTAGCGCGCCGGCGTGGACGGCGTCATGTTGCGAATCGCCGCAATGCGCCAGCCGTCGGACCCGCGTGCGAGGACGATCGTCGTCCAGCGCCTCGCGCCGCTGCCGGCGATGTCGTAGGCGCCGTCGGCGATTGCGACCTCCGGCGTGATGAATCGCACCGCAGCTACCGTGATGCCCCGTTGACCGGGGTTCTGCTTCGACGAGGCGGCCATGCCGTCGATGAGCTGCCCGCGACCGCGCCGCCAGTCGCCGCCGGTCGTGTAGTGGTCGGCATCGGCCGTGAACAACGCTTCGATGGCGCGGGAATCCCGGGCCTCGCGCGCCTGCACGTAGCGGGCGATGACCACTCGCACCGCGAGTTCGTCGGCGCTGCCCGAAGCAGGCGGCTGGGCCCACGCTGTCGAGGCCGCGATGACGCTGAGGACACCTGCCATGATCCGCATGGGGCGAGTGTATCCTCGCGGGGCGGCGGCACCGGGTCTGCGATCCGCGCGCAGCCTTACGTCCGCAAAGGAGCCCACATGAGATTGATTGGGGTGGCGTGTGCGGTGTTGTGGCTGATTGACGTGACCGGCGAGGCCGCGGCCAGGCAGGCGTGCAGGCCCGTGTCCCACGCACAACTGGAAGCGCTCTTGCCGGTGCTCCCGGGGTTCAGTCGCAACCGGCCGGTGGGGGAGACCGACAACCTCGAGGCCGTGTCGAGGACCACGGTGGACTACGAGGCGGGGGCCGCCGTGGTCAGCATCGAGCTGATGGACTCGTGCCGCCGTCCCGAGATGCTGATGCAACTGCGGGAGGTCCTGACCACAGGGGCGCCGGCGACGCGCGGGACGATTCAGCGCAGCCTGCCGATTCGCGGATTTCCCGCCTATGAGGAGTGGACGGCTGAATCGCAGCACGGAGAGGTGCACGTGCTGGTCGCGGATCGCTTCATGGTGAAGGTCACCGGCGCGCTCGTGGCCAGCCTGGCGGTCGTCGAAGGCGCCGCGACGGCCATCGAACTCCAGAATCTGGCCGCGCTCAAGTAGCCCGGGCCGGAGCGGGACACGGGCGCCTTCGCATAGGATCGGCCGATGCTCGCCGCGCGCGACGCTGGCCCGAGGCGGCTGAGGTGACCTCCCATTTCCCCGTCTTCCCACTCCACGCCGAGAACCCCGGTCCGCTGACAGGGTCCGGCAACTGGACCTACCTCGTGCCAGGCGACCGGCCGGTGCTCATCGATGCCGGCGTGGGGCACGCCAGCCACGTGGATGCGATCTTCGCCCGCGTGCCCGCCGGGCCGGCGACGGTCGTGGTCACGCACGCGCATGCCGACCACGCCTCGGGCGCACCGGCCTTGCGGCAGCGCGCGCCCGACGCGCGCTTTCTCAAGTTCCCGTGGCCGGAGCGAGACGGCGAGGTCGAGGTGCCATGGCAGGCGCTCGTCGACGGCAGCGAGGTCGACACACCGGAAGGCGTGTTGAGGGTCATCCACACGCCCGGACACTCTCCCGACCACGTGGTGCTCTGGCACGCGGCGTCGCGCACGGCCTTCACCGGCGATCTGCTCGTGCGCGGCAGCACGGTCGTGATTCCGGCCTCACGCGGCGGCGTGCTGGCCGACTACCTGCGCTCGTTGCGGCGCCTCGCGGAGCTGGCGCCGGCGCGCGCGCTGCCCGCGCACGGCCCGCTCATCGACGATCCGCTGGAGGTCATCGACACGTATCTCGCGCATCGGCGCGAACGCGAACGCCAGGTGCTCGAGGCGCTGGCGGCGGGCGCGGCGACGCTTCCAGCCATCGTCGCCCGTCTCTACGACGGCCTCCATCCGGCGCTGGTGGCGATGGCGGAAGAGAGCGTGCTCGCCCATCTCGTCATGCTCGACGGCGAGGCGCGCGTCGCGCGTGTGGGCGACACGTGGCAACTGGCCGGCTGACGCGGTTCGCCGGGCCGGCGGCAGTGTTACAGTGACGTTCACGCGGCCGGCCGATGCGGACGCGGAGCATCCCATGGACAAGATCGTCGACTTCATCAATCTCAACCGCGACCACTTCGTCGAGCAGCTCAAGGCCTACCTCGCCATCCCCAGCATCTCCGCCCTGCCGGAGCACGCGGCCGACGTGCGGCGCTGCGCCGAGTGGACGGCCGCGGAGCTGACGCGGATCGGCATGCACGGCGCCCGTCTCATCGACACGCCCGGGCATCCCGTGGTCTACGCCGAGTGGCTCGGCGCCCCCGGCGCCCCCACCATCCTCTTCTACGGCCACTACGACGTGCAGCCGGTCGATCCGCTCGATCTGTGGACCTCGCCGCCCTTTGAAGCGACTGTGCGCGACGGCGAGCTCTACGCGCGCGGCGCCGTCGACGACAAGGGCCAGGTCTTCATGCACATGAAGGCCATCGAAGCGCACCTGTCGCAGACCGGCACGCTGCCGGTCAACATCAAGGTCGTGCTCGAGGGCGAAGAGGAAGTCGGCAGCGCCAACCTCGACGACTTCATCAAGGCCAGCAAGGAGCTGCTGAAGGCCGACGTCGTCGTCATCAGCGACTCGCCGATGTTCGACCGCGACGTGCCGTCGATCTGCTACGGCCTGCGTGGCCTCGCCTACTTCCAGATCGACGTGCGCGGCACCAAATCAGACCTGCACTCGGGCTCCTTCGGCGGCGCCGTCGTGAACCCCGCCATGGCGCTGGCGCAGGCGATCGCGCAGATGAAGGACAAGAGCGGCCGCATCAAGATCCCCGGCTTCTACGACGATGTGGTGGCGCTGCGCGACGAAGAGCGGGCCGAGTTCGCCAAGCTGCCGTTCAATGAAAAGCGCTACCGGATCGAGCTCGGCGCGCCGAAGCTCTTCGGCGAGGCCGGCTACACGACGCTCGAACGCGTGTGGGCGCGGCCCACTTTCGAGGTGAACGGGCTGCTGTCGGGGTTCACGGGCGACGGCGCCAAGACGGTGCTGCCGGCGATCGCGATGGCCAAGGTGAGCATGCGTCTGGTGCCCAATCAGGATCCGAAGAAGATCGGCGACCTCTTCGAGGACTACCTCAAGAAGGTGATGTCGAAGGCCGTCAACTACTCGCTCATCCGGATGCACGGCGGCAAGCCGTGGATGACGTCGTTCGACAACCAGTACGTGCAGGCAGCCGGGCGGGCGATCGAGCGCGGCTTCGGCAAGACCCCGGTCTTCAACCGCGAGGGCGGATCGATCCCGGTGGTGGCCACGTTCCAGGAAGAGCTCGGCCTGCCGTGCGTGCTCTTCGGCGTGGGGTTGCCCGACGAGAACGCGCACGCGCCCGACGAGAAGATCGACCTCGGCAACTTCCACAACGGCATCGTCGCTGCGGCCGCGCTCTATGAGGAGATCGGCCGATTGGGGACTGTCCCCAGCTGAGATGGGTCGGGGGACTGTCCCCAGCCTCATGGACGGCGTCCTGACGGCGCTGGCGGCCTTCTACGGCCCGCTGGCGTCGCCGCCCGGAGAGCTGTTCGCGTTCTTCGTGTGGGAAGTGGTGTCGGCGCGGGCGCTGCCGGCCCGGCGCGACATCGCCTGGCTGGCGCTGCGACGCCTTCCCGCACTCACGCCCGATGCGATGTTCCGGGCCCCGAAAGACGATCTCAAGACCGCGCTCGAGGGCCTGGGCGCCTTCGAGGAGCGTCTCGAGGCACTGCGGGCCGGCAGCGGACACTTCCGGCGCCATCGCGATCTGCCGCGCGTCGTCGCCGGACCGCTGCTCCGGGCCACCCGGGCGCTGCGCGACATCCCGCACCTCACGGCGTCGTCGCAGGTGCGGGCACTGCACTTTGCCGGCGGCCACGGCCTGCCCGCAGTGGACGACCAGGTGGCGCGGGTGGTCGGCCGGCTCCACGGCCTGACGGTGCCGGCCGGACCCGTGCGGCGGCGCCAGGCCCGCCAGCGTCTGGCGGCCGCATTCGGGCACACTCGCGAGCGGCTGACGTCGGCGCTGGTGCTGCTCGGGCACCATGCGGCACAGGCCTGTCTCGAGCACGCGCCGCACTGCACCGTGTGTCCGCTGCGGACCGGCTGCGCCTCGGCTTCAGGGACTGTCCCTAGTCTGGGCGGATCGGGACAACAGTCTTGACGGAGCCTGAATAGGGACAGTCCCTGGTCAGTTTGAGCGCTAGTTGAGGGAGGCGACGCGCCGCCGCAGCGACTTCACGTGGTCCCAGACCTGCGTGGTCTCGTCGCGCGCCTCGTCGCCCTTGTCGGTCAAGGTCAGCAGGCGCAGGTATTCCTCGAGATCGCGCAGTGCCGCGGCGTAGTCGTGCAGGTGATACGACAGCAGCCCGCGATCGCGCAGTTCGGCCAGCGACGACGGCGACAGCACCAGCAGCGCGTCAGTCACCGCGTGCGCCTGCGGGAACGACCGGTTCTGCACGTAGAGCCGCTTGAGGTTCACGAGCATCCGCATGAACACCTGGCGGCGCGAGGCGCGCGCCAGCAGTTCCGGCCGGAAGGCCACCGCCTCTTCGTGCCGCGCCAGCAGGGCCCGGCAGTCGGGCTCGGTCAGAATCGCACCGTCGTTGAAGGCGTCCACGATGAGGCCGGCCTGGTCCTCGCCGGTGACCGCGCCGTCGCGCACGCGCACCAGGAAGTGGCTGGGGAAGTTGATGCCTTCCACGCGCAGCCCGGCCCGCCTGGCGACGTCCATGTAGACGACTGCCATCGTGATCGGGATGCCGGTGCGCCGTTCGAGCACCTGATTCAGGCAGCTGTTGCGCACGTCGCCGTACTGATCGCGGTTGCCGCGAAAGCCCAGCGCGCCATAGAGACACCGGTTGATGGCCTCGACGCGGGCGTGCAGCGGGCCCTCGACGCCGGCGTGCGACGCGACCTCGGCCAGGGCCTGATCGCCGATGGCGTCGAGGCGCGTCAGATAGCGCTCGGTCGCCAGCGCGGGATACTCCACCGAGGCGATGACGAGTGCGCCCGGCGCCAGCTCCGGGCCGGGCCGGGCATCCGCCTCGTCGAGGGCTCTGGCGAGAGCGGCTCCGGTGGGCAGCATCAGGACCCGCCGCAGAGGTGCTCGAGCGCCGGAAGGTCCAGTGTGTGGAGGCCGGCCACGATGAGTTCGGCGTGCCCGGCGAGCGCAGCGGCCGGGTAGGTGGTGGTCACGGCGACCGTGCGCAGCCCGGCGGCCCGCGCCGATTCGAGCCCCCAGCGCGAGTCTTCGATGGCGACGGTGCGCGCGGGAGAGAGGGTACGGCCGCTGATGCGGGTCAGCCGCGCGAACGCTTCGAGGTAGGGATCGGGCGCCGGCTTCGACGCTGTCGTCTGGTCGGCGCCGACCACCGCGAGGAAGTGCGCCCGCAGGCCGGCTTTGCCGAGGACGTCGTCGATCTCGTGGGTCTGCGCGCCGGACGCGACCGCGATCGGCACGGCCGCGGCGGCGCGGCGGATGAAGTCGGCGGCGCCCGGGAACAGCATCTCGCCGGCGGCGGCGAGCTGGTCGTAGCGGCGGCCCTTCTCGGTCACCAGCTCGTCGAGCGCTGCCTGCGGCAGGGGGTGCTGCTGGTCGGCGGCCAGATGCCGGAAGACGCCGTGGTCGTCGAAGCCGAGATAGCGCGCGTAGTAGGCCTCGTCGCTGAGCGTCATCGCCGTAGCGCCCAGCGCCTGCTGGAACGCGAGCAGGTGCAGGCGCTCGCTGTTGGCGATGACCCCGTCGAAGTCGAAGATGATGGCGTCGAGAGCGCTCATCGGCCCGGGGTCAGCGCCTCGGCGGCGCGCAGACGCTCACCGGCGCGAATCGGCACCTTGAGACGGTTCTCGGTCGGCGGAAACGGGCAGTCGTACTCCGCGTTGTAGTAGCAGTACGGGTGATACGCGGTGTTGAAGTCCACCACGTAAATGCCGCTCGGCTGCGGATCGATGTCCATGTAACGGCCGGCCTGATAGGTCTCGGTGCCGCTGGTCAGGTCGCTGAAGGGCACGAACAGGCGCGACACCTGCTGGCCGACTTCGGCAAACGCGGTCAGCTTCAGTGGCTGCCCGCGCAGCGTGAACTCGAGCGTGCCGACGCGTTCCATGTCGCGCGACTTGCCGGTCGAGGTCGGCATGACGAGGGTCGTGCGGTCCTGGAGCAATCGCAGGTTGGCCGGGGTCGCGTAGTCTGGATCGATGTCGAAATAGCTGATCGGCAGGAACTTCGCCTGCTCGTCGGGCTTGACCGGCGATTCCTTGCCCCCCGAGCGGAAGAAGTCGTCTTTCTTCGCGCGTTCCTCGGCGACCCGGCGCACGAAGGACGCCCCGGGCGGCTCCTGCGTGCATGCGGACGCCAGTCCCAGCGCGACCGCGAGCGCGGCGGCGCCCCATTTCGACAGACGTAACACGTCTCTCAGTGTGCCACAGGCGCCCGACGGCCCGCCCGGGCTCACGCGAACGGATAGCCGCCGCGGGCAACGGCGGCGTCGGCGATGAGCCGGCGGCGGGTCACGAGATTGGCCGGCGTCAGCTTGAGCAGCCGCCGCAGCGCCGCCAGATGGGTGCGCAGGGTATCGCCTTCGCCGAGGGCGGCGAGGGCGGCCCGGGCGGCCAGCTCGATCCGGCCGGCCGCTTCATGGGTCACGACGATCGCCGTGGCCGCGTGGAGGGCGGCGTCGGCGGCGCTGTCAGCGGCCTGCGCCCGCAGCACCGCGCTCTCGGCGCCGTAGGCATCGATGACGATATCGGCCAGCGACGACAGCACTTCCTGTTCGTGCTGCAGAGCGTCGCCGAAGCGCTGCAGCGCGGCGCCGGCCACGAAAAGCGCCACCTTCTTGAAGGCGGCAACCGCGCGCCGTTCATCGGCCAGCGGCGTGTCGTCGGTGTCGGGCACCGCCGACGGCGCCAGGAGTTCATCCTGGATGGCCCGGGCGGCCGCCAGCAGCGGCAGGTCGCCCTTCAGCGACTTCTTGATGAGCAGGCCCGGGATGAGCAGGCGGTTGATCTCGTTGGTGCCCTCGAAGATCCGGTTGACGCGGGCGTCGCGGTAGTAGCGCTCCACCGGGTAGTCGGCCACGAAGCCGTTGCCGCCGAGGATCTGCACGCTCTCGTCGATGACGTAGTCCACGACCTCGCTGCCGTAGACCTTCGCGATCGATGCCTCGACGGCGAACTCCTCGAGCGCGGCCAGCATCGCCCCCGGCGTGCCGCCGTGTGCGGCGATGGTCTCGTCGATGAGGCCGGCGGTGCGGTACAGCAGGCTCTCGAGCGCGTAGGCGCGGGCCGTCATCTCGCCGAGCTTGTGGCGGATGGCGCCGAAGCCGGCAATCGCCACCCCGAACTGCTTGCGCGATGCCGCGTACTTCGCGGCGTCGGCGAGCGCGGCCTTGGCGCCCCCGGAGGTCATCGCGCCGAGCTTGAAGCGGCCGAAGTTGAGGACGTTGAAGGCCACCTTGTGGCCCTTGCCGATGGCGCCCAGCACCGCGTCGGCCGGCACCCGGACGTCCTGCAGCAGCACCGGCGTCGTCGACGAGCCGTGCAGGCCCATCTTGTGTTCTTCCTTGCCCGATGAGACGCCCGGCCAGACCCGCTCGACGATGAAGGCCGTGAAGTGTTCGCCCTCCACCTTCGCGAACACGATGAAGACGTCGGCGAAGCCGCCGTTGGTGATCCACATCTTCTCGCCGGTGAGCACGAAGCTGCCGTCGGGCTGCGTGGTGGCCCTCGCGCGGGCGCCGAGCGCGTCCGAGCCCGAGCCGGTCTCGCTCAGGCAATAGGCGCCGGTGACATCGCCGGCCACCAGGCCCGGCAGGTACTTCGCCTTCTGGGCCTCGGTGCCGAACAAGAAGATCGGCAGCACCGTGAGGTTGGCCTGGGCGCCGAAGGTGGCGGCAAACGAGGCGTTGGCGCCCAGCTGCTCGCTCACGATGAGGGTCGCCACCTTGTCGAGGTCGACGCCGCCATACGCTTCGGGGACGTTGGTACCGAGCAGGCCGAGGGCGCCGGACTTCTGCAGTAACACGCGGTTGAGCGCCCAGTCCTTCTGCTCCAGGCGCTCGAGCACCGGCAGCACTTCGCCGCTCATGAACTCGCGGGCCGTCTGCTCGATGAGGCGGTGTTCGTCGCTGATGCGCTCGCGCGTCATCACGACGGCCGGATCGCTTCCGGCCACCAGCCATTCGCCGCCGCGCATGGTGTGTGTCGCCTGTGTCATGACCGTCCCCCGCTCGTTACGCGATCCGTTCGAAGATGCCCGCCGCGCCCATGCCGCCGCCCACGCACATCGTCACCAGCCCGTAGCGGGCGCCGCGCCGCCGCATCTCGTGCAGCAGCGAGGTCGTCATCCTGGCCCCGGTGCAGCCGAGCGGATGTCCGAGCGCGATGGCGCCGCCGTTGACGTTGAGTCGTTCGTCGTCGATGCCGAGTTCCCGCTGGCAGGCCAGCACCTGCGCGGCGAACGCCTCGTTGAACTCCACCAGGTCGATATCGGCGAGCACGAGGCCGGCCTGCGCCAGGGCCTTGCGGACGGCCGGCACCGGACCGATCCCGAAGAGCTCCGGCGCGACACCGGCAGTGGCGTAGGTGACAAAACGCGCCAGCGGCGTGAGTCCATGGGCGCGTGCGTAGTCGGCGGCGACCACGACGACGGCCGCCGCGCCGTCGCTGGTCTGCGACGAGTTGCCGGCGGTGACGGTGCCGCCCACGAGGAACGCCGGGGCGAGCGCGGCCAGCGCCTGCGCGGAGGTGCCGCGCCGCGGACCTTCGTCCACCGCGAAGACGGTCTCGCGGGTGACCGGCGCACCGGAGGACGAGGGCTCGGCTCCGCGGGTCGTCACCGGCACGATCTCGTCCACGAACCGCCCGGCATCGATGGCGGCGAGCGCGCGCTCATGGGAGCGCAGCGCGAAGGCGTCCTGCGCCTGGCGCGGGATGTCCGACTGCCGCGCGTGGTTCTCGGCGACCAGGCCGGTCGTGAGGTAGACGTCGGGGTAACTTTCGACCAGTGTGGGATTGGGCGCCACCTTGTGGCCGCCCATGGGTTTTCTGCTGCGCTCGCCCCGGTCACTAGGGATACAAGATTTCGCCACGCAAGTCGCCGATCGCAGATGGGAGGAAGAACGCCCATGGCAAAAGAACTCTTCAAAATCCTCATTCCGATCCTGGATCCCTCGATCAGCGCGCACGCGGTCGATCCGCAGCTTCCGGACCACGATCCAAATCCCCATGCTCGAGGCCGCCCGCCGCGACTACCAGTGGGACTGGACACGAAGAACGCGACCGGCAGGCCGTTGCTGAAGACGCTTCCGTGGGGGAATTCTTCGCCGTGCGGTGGCTAGCCACGATGGCCACGGCAGCGGCGAAAATTCAGCTGAATGAGAAGATCCCGCCGATTTGGATGTGTGCCAATGCGCGTGCGAAAAGCATCCGAGACTATGCGGATCTGTTTGTCATTCTGGCCGAGCCTCCGGTAGCGAAGAACAACCTGTGGGCCACCATGGACGTTCTCCTGACCCCCAATCGTGATCGGAACGCCACCGAGGCCTTCGTACACAAAGCGATTTAGACCCAGGGGCTCTTGGAGAAGATCACCATTGACCAGAGTGGGGCGAATATCCAGGCCATTGAGCACGACACCTGTAACG
>JANNIB010000544.1:0-7542 GCA_031404695.1 Acidobacteriota bacterium | reverse complement strand
GATGCCCAGGCCGCGATTTCACCGCCGATCGCCACCCGGTCCTGCTGCAGGCGCAGGTCGAGCGCGGTCTCCACGCTGCCGAACGCCTCGTCGGCCCAGCGATCGAGGGCGGCGCCAGCCCGCCAGCGCACGCGGCTCGTGGCCCAGTCCGTGACGTGAATGGCGGCGCGACGACGCTCCTGGCGCACCACGCGCGGTCCATCGACGCCGGTTGCCAGCGCGTACGAGGCGTGCTCCCAGAGCCCTTCGACCGTGGTGATGCCGGGCAGTCCGGCGGCCGCCGGCAGCGCCAGCGCGAAGCTGACGCGGGGCCGATCGTCCCACCAGCGCCAGGCCGCGGACCACAGCTCGCCGCTGCCGGTGGGCGAGGCCACGTCGAGGCGGGCTTCGCGGTGAATGGCCAGCCGCGCCAGCGCCGCCACGGCCGGCAACACGCCTCGCGGCACGAGCGGGCGTTCGACGACGACGGCCTCGACGTCGGCGTGTCCGCCCGCGGTTGGTTGATAGCGCAGCGCCGTCATGGCGGTCGCGGGCAGCGCTTCGAGACGCCGCGTCGCGCGATCGAACGCCTCGGGCGTGAGCGGCAATCGCGGCGCCAGGTCCACGGCGCCGCTCACCACCGGATGGCGCGTGCGACGCGCGCCGGTCACTCGAACCACATCAACCTGCGGACGGCCGATCCGAGCCCACGACGCGAGTGCGTCGCGCGGGCGGCCGTCGAGGAATTGGCTGGTGGCCAGCAGGTCCCAGCCCGCCTCGTCGGTGGGTTCGAGTGCCGCGGCGCGCGCCGCCAGCGACACGGCGTCAGTCCAGCGCGACTGCCGGAAACGGACGCCGGCCAGCTCGCGCCAGGTTTCGGCGGCGGTCGGACAAAGCGTCGTGGCGGTCTCGAGTCCGCTGGCGGCGCCGCTCAGGTCCCCGGCCTGCGCGCGCCCGACCATCTCCTGCACCAGCGGTGAGCAGGCGTTCGCTGGCGGCGTGAGAGTGTCTGTACCGGTCGCGCGCAACGCCTCGCCACCACCGGCGGGGGCGACGGACATGAGCGGCTCCGCGCCACCGGTCGTCGTGGCCGGAAGGATGAGGAGCGCCCAGCGTTCAGTGGCGGCCCAGGCGGCCTCGAACTCGTGACGGCGCAGCACGCGAAACGGCGAGCGGGCCGGATCGTGCACCACCACCGCATCGGCGGTGGCGGCGACGACCACCACATAGTGATAACGCGCCGGGCCCACGGCGATGAGCGCGACCACGGGACGCCCGGCATCCACGTGCGCGCGAATCCACTCGCCGCCTTCGGAGGCCTCAGCCTGGAAGGGCAGCGCCTGCCAGCCGCGCCGCCGCACCTCGCTGGTCAGCACGTCGGCGGGAATACCGGCGCGCGCACGATCGACCAGCGTCGCGAAGTCGTCGGGGTAAACCTCTCGCGCGCCCCAGTAGCGCAGGACCATCGACACGGCCGCGCCGCCGCAGAGGTCTTCGCTCTGCGGCAGGAACGGCACGTCGAGCAGACGGCGGCCATCCGCGGGCGACACGTGGGCCGCTTGGGCCCGCGGTGCCGCCCGCGCACTCGTCACCGTCGTTGCGAGCAGGGCGACGGCGATGCCGATTGCCGTGCCCGGGGATCGCCACATACCCGCCGACGTCTATTGCGACAGCAGGATGATGATGATGATGATCAGCAGCAGCGTCGTCGCCGAGATCACGATGGTATTGGCGCCGCCCGCGAGAGCCACGTCGGCGGCGCTGGCCTGCGCGGCCACGTCGGCGAGCTGCTGGCCCGAGAGCGTGCCGACGGCGGTGCGCGCATCCGCCAAATTGAGTCCCATCCGCGAGGCCAACTGCTGCACCTCGGCGCGATCGAGCACCTGCTGCACCTGGGCACGCTGTGCGGCTTCAACGGTGGTCCGCTCGTCGAGGGCCTGCTGCAGGGCGGAGGCGTCGACCACCCGCGCCTGTTGGGCGAAGGCCGGCGAGGCGGCAAGGAACACGGGAAGCAGCAGAATCGCGACCGGCTTGAGCGTGATGCGCATTGAATTACACCTCCTGGGTAATCTCTTACCCACTCGCACCGCGAACATAGTGTCCGGGGCGGTTGCCGAATCGGATTGCAAGCCCGCGGCCAGGTCGGCTGCGACGCGGCTGGTCGTCCCGTCATCGGATCGGCCGGAGAGACCCCGAAGAGCAACGTGCGCACCAGCGGCGCCAGGACCGCGCGGTAGACGATGGCAAAGGGGACCTGCCGGCCCGGCTCAGCGATCGCGCCGCTGACTCCTGAAGAACGTCCACATCTCTTCGGTTGCATCGAAGGCGCGCGTCGGGGTGGCGGCGCCGCGCCGGCCCGCCTCGCCGCCGGGCCACGCGTGCCCGTTGCCCTTCACGTTGTGGAAGACGACGGGCGCACCGCTCTTGCAGCCGGTCCATGTCGAGGTGGCCGCGCGGCTGGTGTCGGTGCGCACGGGCTCGCCGCATCCGTTGTGGCGGGCCCAGTAGGTGGCCTGCGCGATGGCCGGTGCGACGTCTCGATCGGCGGCTGAGCGGCGGCCGAGCAGCGCGCGCAGTTGCAGCGGACCTCCGTCCGGCGGCACGGTCCTGTCGTCGGCGCCCACGACGATGAAGGCAGGCATCGGCGCGCGGGCCGGTGGCTCGTCGCCGAACACCGCCCCGACGACCGGCGCGATGGCCGCGATCTTCTGCGGGATCTCGCGGCCCAGCCGGTGCGACATCATGCCGCCGTTCGACATCCCGGTGACGTAGATGCGGGCGCGGTCGGCCCGGCCGGATGCCACCAGGGCGTCGATGACGGCGCCGATGAAGCCGACGTCGTCGATGTCGTTGGTCATCGCCGCCGCACAGCAATGCCCGGCGTTCCAGGTCAGCAGGCGGCCACGGTCGCGCCCGGCGGTGCCGTCGGGATACACGGCGATGAAGCGGTCGCGCGAAGCGACCCGGTTGAAGCCCGTCATCCGCACGGCGTTTGCGGCATTGCCGCCGCCCCCGTGCAGCACGATGACCACCGGCGCCGGCTCGCCCGTGCCGAAGTCGTGCACGAGATAAGTGCGGGTTCGGCCGCCGTGGGTCAGCGTCCGCTCGGGATTGGCAGAGCCGGCCTGACGAGCCTGCGTGGCGGGGACGAGCAGTGCGCCGACGACGGCAAGGACAAGGGCACGTGACCCGGGCATGTACTCTCCTCGGACCGTTCGCGAGGCGCGAAGATTACATCATCACTCGTAGTAGCATGCGACGTGTTGGCGACGTTCGCGACGATACGCCGCCTGCTGATCGCTGGTGCCGTGGCGGGGCTCTGCGGCACGCCGGCGGCCGCGCAATCGGTTGAGGGCAGAGCCCCGTTGCTGCTCGACGATGGCCGCCCGGTGCCGGTGGCGCCGGAGGTCATCGCGCACAACGAGCGGGGCGTCACGGTGCGGGCGACGCGAATCACCGGACCGATGACCATCGATGGCCGCCTCGACGAAGCGATCTACGCGCAGGTGCCCGCCATCACCGAGTTCGTCCAGCAGGAGCCGCGCTATGGCACGGCGACCACCGAATCCACCGCCGCCTGGGTGTTCTACGACGACGCCAACTTCTATGTCGCGTGCCGCTGCCTGATGGCCGACATGAGCCAGGTGGTGGCCAACGACATGCGCCGCGACAGCACCAACTTGCGTCAGAACGACAACTTCGGCGTGTTCCTCGACACCTTTCACGATCGGCGCAACGGCTATCTGTTCTACGTGTCGCCGGTCGGCGGCATGTTCGACGGCGCCACCGCCAACGAACGCACCAACAACGCCGACTGGAACACGGTGTGGAATGCGAAGGTGACCAGGTCGGCCGAGGGCTGGAGCGCCGAGATCGTGATCCCGTTCAAGTCGCTGCGTTACCAGCCGGGTCGCGCGCAGACGTGGGGCATCAACCTGCGTCGCACCATCCGCGGGCGCAACGAATACGCCTACATCGCGCCGATCCGGCCCGAGTGGGGCGTGGGCGGCTTCTTTCGTGCCTCGGCCGCGGCGACGCTGGTGGGCCTCGAAGTGCCGTCGGCCGGCAAGAACCTCGAGGTGAAGCCGTATGGCGTGTCGCGCCTGACGACCGACCGGATCGTGACTCCGCCGGTGAACAACGACCTCGGTTACGACCTCGGCCTCGACGTGAAATACGGCGTGACCAAGAGCCTGATCGCCGACTTCACCTACAACACCGACTTCGCGCAGGTCGAAGTGGACGAAGCGCAGGTGAACCTCACCCGCTTCAATCTGCAGTTTCCCGAGAAGCGCGAGTTCTTCCTGGAAGGCCAGGGCATCTACACCTTCGGCGGGGTGACGGGCGGCGGCAGCGGCGACGCGCCGACGATCTTCTACAGCCGTCGCATCGGTCTCGAGGGCGCCAGCGCCGTGCCGATCGGTCTGGGCGGACGCCTGGCGGGGCGCATCGGTCAGTACAGCATCGGGGCGCTGAACATCTCGACCGACCGGGTGTCGTCACCAGCGGTGGCCGCGACCAATTTCTCGGTGCTCCGCGTGCGACGCGATGTGAGCCAGCGCAGCTCCGTCGGCGCGCTGCTCACGCACCGCTCCGACTCCCGGGTGGCGGCCGGCGGCAACCAGGTGCTCGGACTCGATGGCACCCTCGTGTTGTCGCAGAACACGACCCTGGCCGGCTATGTGGCGCACTCGCGCACGGCGGGCCGCACGCGCGACGCCATCAGCTACCGCGCCAATGTCAACTACGGTGCCGACCGCTACGGCATGCAGCTCGACCGCACGGTCGTGGGCGATGGCTTCAATCCCGAAGTGGGGTTCCTGCGCCGCACGCAGTTCCGCAGCACCTACGGATCGCTGCGCTTCAGCCCGCGCCCGCGGCGCAACGCGACGATTCGCCAGTATTTCTACGAGACCACCCTCGACTACACGACCAACAACCAGAATCAGCTCGAATCGCGCACCATGACCGCATCTGCGCGCGCCGATCGCCAGAACAGCGATTCCTTTCAGCTCACCTATTTCAACGAATCCGAGCTGCTGCGCCGGCCGTTCGTGCCGGCGTCCGGGATCACCGTGCCCGTCGGCCGCTACGGGTTTCAGCATGCCGCGGCCTCCTGGACCCCCGGCCAGCAGCACCGCCTGTCGGGGGTGCTCGCCGTGGACGTCGGCCAGTTCTACGACGGCACGCGGCAGACGGCATCGGTGAACGCGCGCCTCGGCATCACCAATCAGTTCGGCATCGAACCGAACATCTCTCTCAATCGCCTGACGCGCTCTGGCGTGCAGGCGACGGTGCGCGTCGCCGGCGCCCGCGCCACCTTCACCATGACCCCACGGATGTTCGTCGCCGTGCTGGTGCAGCATTCGTCGACGACCCGCTCGCTGGCCGCGAACCTGCGGTTCCGCTGGGAATACGAGCCCGGCAGCGAGTTCTTCGTGGTCTACTCCGACGCCCACGACACCTCGGGGACGCTCGGGCAGTTCGGGTTGCAGAACCGTGGCGTGGTCGTGAAGTTCAACAAGCTGTTCCGGTTCTGATACCGTCGCCAGTCACTTACGGGCGCGAGCCGAACACTTGCGCTATGGCGACAGCAACGGCCCTGGTGTCGGCGTACGATGTGTTCGATGTCACGGCCACCACGATTCCGTGCTCGGGAAGCGTGGCCAGCGACGCCGCCATTCCTCCAAGTACCTCGCCGTCGTGTCCGACCGCGGGCGTTGGTGTGCCCGCGAGCGAGACGGTCGTGACCTCCCAGCCCAGTCCGTAACCCGTCTCCTGCCCGGACGGGAGTCGCTGCAACGCTTGCAGCCGCTCGACGGTTGCCTCTTGCAGCAGATCGCCGCTTTGCATCGCCATACCGAAGCGCACCAGGTCGGACGGCGTCGACACGAATGCGCTGGCGCCGGCGTAGCAGGAATAGTCGACCTCCCGCATCAGGTCGGGGCCGTAGCGCGGATTGGCAGCAAACCTCGGGAAGTAGGGCATCACCCGGTCCGGCATCGACTCGGTCGTCGAGTCGGCGCTGGTGTCGTCCATGCCCAGCGGCTCGAAGATCTGCTTGCGCATGAACCGGAGGAACGGTTTACCAGCGGCGGCTTCGACCGCCGCGCTCACGAGGATCCAGCCGTAGCTCGAACGGCGGAAATCGGTGCCGGGTTCGAACCGCAGCGACTGCTCCGCGAAGTGCGGCAGCGCCTCGACCGGTCGCTCGCAGTGCGCCCCCAGCAGCGGCCCCTCATCGCCGCTATCGGTCGTGACGCCCGCCGTGTGCGCCATCAACTGGCGCAGCGTGACGGGCCACGGTTTCCGCGGAAACGCCGGCACGTAGATCTGGATCTCGTCGTCGAGCTTCAGCCGTCCGCGATCGAGCAGCAGCCCGACGGCGGCCGACGTGAGCGCGATGGACGCGGTGCCGATCCGGAACTGAGTCTCCGGCCCGACCGGCACCCGCGACTCGAGGTCCGCCCAGCCAAAGCCTTCCGCCCACACGATCTCGCCATCGATGCCGACCGCGACCGACAGGCCCGGCAGGTTCTGTCCGGCGAGACCCGCACGGGCGACGTGCCGCCCACGCGCCACGGCCGCGGCCCATTCCGCCAGCGGGGCCGACCGTGTGACGGAGGGGACGTTCCGCCCGCTCGGGTGCAGCGGCGGCGTGGCGCTCATGTAGCCCCACAGCCCCAGCAGCGCCGCCAGGAGCAGGCAGACACCCACGACGGCCAGCGCGAACCCGGTCTCGATCCAACTCTTCGGCACGGTCCCTCCACGATGCGCCGCCGGCTCGAGCCCTGGCGTTGCGTGCCGAAGGATCGCTCTCGGGGCTCGCCAAGTCTTCACGGGCTCGTGAGCGTCGTGTGAGATTTCGGTGATCGGGGATAATCGGCGCCAGTGATCAACCGACGCGACTTCTTCGGGGGCGCCGTGTCTGGCTCGGTCGCCGTCGCCGCCGTGGCCGCCGGCACCGGATGGGGTCGGGCCACGCCGCCGGCCCAGCCGCCAGCACCTGCACCGCCCCCGCCGCCCCCGGCGTTGCCGGAGCACGCGCGCCTGAGCTTCTCGCAGCAGGGCGAGGACATCGTGTTGTTCCACGTGCTGCACGAGTTGTTCAAGATTGCGACGCCCACCTACGTGGACGTCGGGGCCGCGTATCCGGTGCGCGGCAACAACACCTACCTGCTCTACACGACCGGCGCGCGCGGCGTGCTGGTCGAGCCGAATCCGGCACTCGCGGCGGAGTTGCGTGGCAAGCGCCCCGATGACATCGTGGTCGAAGCCGGCATCGGCGTCACCCAAGTCGCCTTTGCCGACTACTACGAGATCAAGGGCAATGCGATGCTCAACACGTTTTCGGCCGAACAGGTCGCTCACCTGCAGCGTGGCAAGCCCGAGAGCGTCGTCGAACGCGTGGTGAAGAAGCCGTTGCTCAACCTCAACACGGTGATCCAGGACCACCTGGGACGGGCGCCCGATCTGCTGTCGACCGACGTCGAAGGCCTGGATGACGCCATCATCCGCACACTCGACCTGTCACGGTTCCGCCCGGCCGCCATCTGCGCCGAA
>JANNIB010000543.1:0-5647 GCA_031404695.1 Acidobacteriota bacterium | reverse complement strand
GACAGTTGCCCGACGCCGAGGTCGCGACCCTGAGCGAACAGGCCGACATCTTCTGCGTCCCTTCGCGATACGAGTCGTTCGGCCCACACGGTCTCGAGGATATCGAGCGTCGCGTCGGTGTAGGGCGAGTTCTCCATGTCGATGCGCACGAAAAACCCGTGCGGCCTGGCGGCTTCGAGCACGCGGCGGAGGTTGTCGGTGGCGGTGGCGCGATCGACCTCCAGGCCGAGCTGCGTGAGCTTCACCGACAGATTGCGTTCGACGCCCGCCTCGACCACCTGCTCGACCAGCCGCACGTAGTCGCGCGCCGCCTGGTCGGCCAGCTCGATGGTGCCGACGCTCTCGCCGAGATAGTCGAGCGACACGCCGAAGCCGCGGGCGCCCAACGCGCGCGCCGCCGCGATCGCTTCGTCGGTGGTCTCCCCGGCGATGAAGCGCCGCGCGAAGCCGTAGCCGGGGGCCATGCCGTAGCGGGAGGCGACACGGCGCAGCAGGTCGATGCGCGCCAGGGTGTGGAACAGGGCTTTGGAGGTGGCGGCGATCATCAGGGCGTGGCGGCCTCGGGCGCCGGCAGCAGGTGCTCAATCGCCCGCGCGTAGTAGCGCAGCAGATTGCGGTCACGGACGCGGAAGCGCCCGTCGTCGCGGGCGATGATGCCGCGCGCTTCGAGCGGCTCGGCCGCCGCCGCGACGACCTCGGCCGCGGTGGTGGCGTCGAGGTTGGCGCCGGCGGCCAGCAGCAGGTCGAGCGTCCCGGCGATCCGGTCCTCGAGTTCCCGATCCGACAGCCCCGGGCCGATAGCGCTGGCCATGAGCGCGGTGGGCAGCACCTTCACTTGACGGCCGATGCGCGCCATCACGTGATGGCCCAGCTCGAGCACCGACCTGCGCGACTCGGCGTTGAATCCATCGACGCCGATCGGCGTGCCGAAGGTCACGAACGCGCGGCTGCGGTAGCCCACCGCGTAGCGCACCATCTCGGCCACCTCGCGGCTGAACGCCCGCTGCGAGCGCTTCACCTTCTGGCGCGCCAGCACGTGGTCTTCGAGCACCAGGTCGTAGGCGATCGAGACCGGCAGGATGACCAGCCCCGGCTGCGCCGAGTGCAGGCAGGCGGTGAGCAGCCCGGTCTTCGGCGACTTCATCTCGCCGCTGTAGCTCCTGCCGCCTTCGGGAGAGAAGAAGAAGTCGTGCGTGCGCAGCAACTCGGCCACGTAGGCCTTGAGCGTGATGTGGTAGGCCGGATCTTTCGTGTTGCGGCGGATCGGCAGCGCCCCGATGACGTGCCGCTGGATGAGGCCGAGCGGGCCGCCGAACAGGTTGATGCCGGCCGCGATCACCGGCGGACGCAGTCCCGCGTCGTCGAGCGCCAGCAGCTCGAGCAGGTAGTCCATGTGGCTGCGGTGGTTCGAGGCGTAGACCACCCGGCTGCCGGCCGCCACCGCGTCTTTGGCGATCTCGATGTGTTCGTCGATGCGGTCGAGCTTGCGCAGAATCGGGTAGAGCGGATATTCGAGCGCGCGATACAGCTCGTAGCGCTGCGTCGTGCGCAGTTCGTCGAGATAGCCCTCGACCCGCGCCCGGGCCTCCTCGCCCTGGACGCCGTGGCTGCCGGCGAGGTACTTCGCGACTTCGTCGCGCGCGAAGACCGCCTCGGCAATCGGATCGCTCATTGCGCCTCGGTCTCCATCGCCCGGCAGATGGCGTCGGCGAACTCGGTGGTGGACGCCGTGCCGCCGATGTCACGCGTCCGCACGGCTCCCGCCAGCACCGTGGTGACGCCGCGCATCACACGATCGGCCATCGGGTCTTCCTCGAGGTGGCGCAGCATCAGCACGGCCGACAGCAGTAACGCGAGCGGATTGGCCACGTTCTTCCCGGCGATGTCGGGCGCGCTGCCGTGCACCGCTTCGAACACGCCGACGCCGTCGGCGCCGAGGTTGGCGGCCGGCACGACGCCGAGGCCACCGACCAGGCCGGCGCACAGGTCCGACACGATGTCGCCGTAGAGGTTCGGCAGCAGCAGCACGTCGAACTTCTCCGGGAACATCACCAGCTGCATGCAGGCGGCATCGACGATCCGCTCGTCGTACTGAATCTCTGGAAAGTCTTTCGCCACCCGTCGCGCACACTCGATGAACAGCCCGTCGCTGAGCTTCATGATGTTCGCCTTGTGCACGGCCGTGACGCGCTTGCGCTTCTCGCGGCGGGCGTGCTCGAAGGCAAAGCGCGCGATCCTGGTCGACGCCACCTCGGTGATGATCTTGATGCTCTCGACCACGCCGGGCACCACCGTGTGCTCGAGGCCGGCGTAGAGGTCTTCGGTGTTCACGCGCACGATCACGAGATCGACGCCGTCGTAGCGCGACTTCACGTTCGGCAGGTTCCACACCGGCCGCAGGTTGGCGTAGAGCGACAGCGCCTGGCGCAGGCCGACGTTGACGCTGGTGAAGCCTTCGCCGATCGGCGTCGTGATCGGGCCCTTGAGGGCGCACTTGGTCTTGCGGATCGAGGCCAGCAGCGGCTCGGGCAGCGTCGTGCCGTGGTTGGCCACGGCGGCGGCGCCGGCTTCGAACCCTTCCCAGGTGGCCTGGAGACCCGCCGCTTCGAGCACCTGGACGACGGCGGCGCTGACTTCGGGGCCGATGCCGTCGCCGGCGAGGAGCGTAATCGTGTGTTTCATGCCTGTGCTGCCTATTCTCGCGCCTCCCAGGCCGCCACGGCGATGCCGGCAAGCGCCATCCCGGTGACGATCATGGTGGAGAGATTGTGAAGGGAGTCGAAGCGCACCCGACGCGGATCGGTCGGCGCCACCGAGGCCATCGGGCCGTTGACCTCGCGCCTGAGGCTTTCCGCCTCGGGCAGCAGGACGTGCGCCGTCCAGGCGTTGGCGACCAGCATCGCCCCGAGCAGCAGGGCCCGGATGCCGTAGCTCACCGGCTTGGGACCGAACAGCCGCAGAATCGTCATGCTCACGAGCATCACCACTCCGGCTACGTCGCCAGCGAGCAGCACACGCCGCAGCACCTCGCCGAACGCGGCCCCGGCCAGCATCCGGCCGGTGGCGCCCGCCTCGGCCTGGAGCACGCCGAAGATCGCCGGCGCCACGAACGCTCCGGCGGCCACCAGGGCCCCGACCCACACGACGAGCGCCAGCACGTAGGCGTAGCGCAACAGGATCATCCCCCCATTTTAGTTGTCTTTGGGCCGCGGCGACGCCACTACCGGCCGCGCTTGGTGATTGCCCGTGTCCGGAGCCGGCTGCTACACTCCGCGCGGAGGCTTACGCGTGAGTGTTGAGACGTCCCGTGTCGTGCCCGTACTGAAGAACATCGCGACACGGCTACGCATCGAGTCGATTCGTGCCACCACCGCATCCGCCAGCGGCCATCCGACGACCTGCATGTCGTCGGCCGACCTGGTGGCGGCGCTGTTCTTCGCCGAGATGCGCTACGACCCCGCCAATCCCCGCCACGAGCAGGCCGACCGCTTCGTGCTGTCCAAGGGGCATGCCGCGCCGCTGCTCTATGCCGCCTGGGCCGAAGCCGGATTCATCCCCAAGGCCGACTTGCTGAACCTGCGCAAGTTCACCTCGGATCTCGAGGGCCACCCGACGCCGCGCCTGCCGTTTGTGGACGTCGCCACCGGATCGCTCGGCCAGGGGCTCTGCGCCGGCATCGGCATCGCCTTGAACGCCCGCCGTCTCAAGTCCGACTACCGCACCTACGTCCTCATGGGCGACGGCGAGAGCGCCGAAGGCTCGGTGTGGGAAGCAGCGGCCGCCGGTGAATTCTTCGCCCTCGACAACCTGGTCGGCATCACCGACGTCAATGCGCTCGGCCAGAGCCGCGGCACCCAGCACGAACACGACCTCGGCTCGTTCGAACGCCGGTGGAAAGCGTTCGGCTGGCACGCCATCGCCATCGACGGCCACGACATGGCGCAGATTCTCGGCGCGCTTGCCGAAGCGCGCAGCACCCGCGGCAAGCCCACGATGATCCTCGCCCGCACGCTCAAGGGCCAGGGCGTCAGCTTCCTCGCCGGGCAGCCCAACTGGCACGGCAAGGCGGTCAAGGCGGGTGACGAACTCACGCGCGCGCTGGCCGAGCTCGACGCGCAGTTGGTGCCCGAGCCGGCCGGGGTGTCGGCCGAGATCCGGCGGCCGTCGGGTCCGGCAACGACGCCGGTCACGCCGGCCGCGGTGGCGCCGCCCGCCTATGCGCTGGGCGACCTGGTGGCCACGCGTGAAGCCTTCGGCACCGCCCTGGGCAAGCTGGGAGACGCCGATCCGCGGGTGGTCGCGCTCGACGCCGACGTGAAGAACTCCAGCTTCAGCGAGCGCTTCGAGGTGAAACACCCCGACCGCTTCTACCAGTGCTTCATCGCCGAGCAGGTGATGATCGGCGCGTCGATGGGGCTGGCCAGCCGCGGCGCCATTCCGTTCCCGTCCACCTTCGCGGCGTTTCTGTCGCGTGGCGCCGATTTCATCCGCATGGCCGCCATCAGCGGCCTGAACATCAAGATGGCCGGCTCGCACGCCGGGGTCTCGATCGGCGAGGACGGCGCCTCGCAGATGGCGCTCGAAGACCTCGCCATAATGAGCGCCGAGCCCAATATGACGGTGCTCTACCCGAGCGACGCGGTGTGCGCCGAGGCCCTGGTGGCCGCGGCGGCGTACCACGACGGCCCGGTCTACATCCGCACCTCGCGGCCGAAGACGCCGGTCATCTACGCCAACGACACCGTGTTCCGCGTCGGCGGCTCGACGGTGCTGCGCGAGAGCGCGAGCGACGTCGCGACGGTCGTCGGCGCCGGCATCACGCTCTTCGAGGCGCTGAAGGCGCACGAGCTGCTGGCGAAAGACGGCATCGCGATCCGCGTCGTGGACGCCTATTCGATCCAGCCGATCGATGCGGCCACGCTGCAGCGCTGCGCGAAAGACACCGGTCGCCTCATCACGGTGGAAGACCACTACGCGGTGGGCGGCCTGGGCGACGCGGTGGCGCGCGCGGTGGCGGGGGTGGGTGCCGTGGTGACGCGGATGTGCGTGCGCGAGATTCCGCGCAGCGGCACGCCCGAGGAGCTGGTGGACTACTACGGCTTGTCGGCGGCGAAGATCGCCGAGGCCGTGCGCGCGAAGTGAGCGGCCCGATGACGGCGCGCCGGGCGGCGGCGGCCGCGGGCCTCGTGAGTCTGCTGGTGGCGTCGGGCCATGCGCGTCTGGGCGCCCAGCCCGGCGGCACCACCGCTGTGGGCGCACAGGACCCGGCGTGGGCGCCCGATGGCCGGCGCATCGCCGTCTCGTCGCTCGACACCATCTGGACCCTCGCGCCCGACGGCCGGCAACCGGCGCCGCTGGTCGCGGCGGCGCTTTCCGGCGTGGAGCGCGAACCCGCCTGGTCGCCGGATGGCGCGCGCATCGCCTTTGCCGCCAACCGTGGCGCCGGCTTCGACATCTTCATCGCCTCGGTGCGTGACGGCGCCGTCACGGCCGTGACCGGTCTGGCCGGCGACGAGCGCTGGCCGTCGTGGACGCCCGATGGGCGGATCGTCTTTGCCAGCCGCGCGCCGCGCGGCGATCGGCCGGGGGCGGATGCCGGTGCCCAGTGGGACCTGTTCGTGACGCGCCCGGTGGCCGGTTCCTCCGC
>JANNIB010000542.1:0-15321 GCA_031404695.1 Acidobacteriota bacterium | reverse complement strand
CCGGGAAAGACATTTTCCATGCCGAACAGGACGCCGATGGTGGCCATGGTGGGTACTCCGGAGGCCTCAGCTTATCAGCGGCAGGTTCTTGGGCCAACGCGTGCAACGGCCGCGCGACGGGACGCGCACCCCCGGGGGGGGGCCATGAGGGACGGCGGCGTCTACACCCTCGACGGCTTCGACGACCGGTGCGGCGCCGCGCAGCGGGCGCCCCTGGTCGGGCTGGCCGCGCCCAACCCGGCTGGCACCATCGGCTTCGGCCTGCACATCGCGCCCGTGGCGCTGACGGGTACTCCCATCGTCCGTCGCGAGCACCGCGATGCGCGTGCCCGCCAATGGCTTCGTCAAAATCGACGTGGCCGGGAGCTGGGTCAACGCCGCCGGCGCAGACAGCGCCACGTGCGGGACCCGAGCCCCGCGCCTAAGGCAGGTAGGCGTTGGCCATCGGCTGCCAGTCCGGCCAGTCGTGTTTGCTGCCGAAGCCCCACACGTGCACCGAGTGCGGGATGCCCTTGGCGCCGAGCAGGCCGCTGAAGGCTTCGTTCGCTTTCCGGCAGATATCCCACTCGCCGGTGGCGAGCACGAACTTGTTGCGGCGGAACTGGTCCAGGTAGTACGGCTCGGTGAGCCCCGGCAGGAACGCCATGGGGTTCAGCAGATAGGCGTCAGGGTCGGAGTAGCCGTCGAGGAACTGCGCGATGTCGAAGGCGCCGCTCATCGTGACGCACGAGGTGAAGGTGTAGGGATGGCGCAGCGCCATCGCCATGGCGTGATAGGCGCCGAAGCTGCAGCCGGTGACGCCGATGCCGGGCGCGCGATTGAGCTGTCGGATGAGCGGCACCACGTCGGTCATGATGTACGACTCGTACTGCAGATGCCGCTCGATGCGCTGCCGCGGATGTTTCGACTTCGCATACCAGCTCTCGCTGTCGACCGACGACACGCAGTAGAGCTGCAGCCAGCCGCTGGCGAGCTTGTGTTCGAGCGCCCGCACCATGCCGCGGTCTTCGAACTCGAAGAAGGCGCCCATCGAGCTCGGAAAGACGATGACGGGTGGACCGGCGTGGCCGAAGACCAGCAGGTCCATCTCGCGGCCGAGGGCGTGGGAGTACCAGCGGTGATAGTCGCGCGTCATGAAAGGCGGGTCTCGGGGATCGGGTCTCGGGGAAGCGGGCGCCCTCTATACTAGTCGGGCTCGCTGTGGCTGCATCGCACCTCGTCCGGCACCCCGGATTCGCGTCGACCCATCTGGCGCGGCCGCGCGATCTCGTCGTCTACCTGCCGCCCGGCTACGACGACGACCCCGGGCGCCGCTATCCCGTGCTCTACATGCACGACGGGCAGAACCTGTTCGACCCCGAAACCGCGTTCGTGCGCGGTCAGCACTGGCGGCTCGGCGAGATGGCCGACATGCTCGTTGCCGAGGGACGGGTGGAGCCGCTCATCATCGTCGGCATCTATCACACCGGCCACGACCGGGTGCACGAGTACACCCCGACGAAAGACGCCCGCATCGGTGGCGGACTGGCGAAGCTGTACGGGCGGATGCTCGTTGAAGAGCTCAAGCCGTTCATCGACGGCCGCTATCGCACCGATCCACGCCGCGAGCGGACGGGCCTGGGCGGCGCCTCGCTCGGCGGGCTGGTCTCGATGTTCCTGGGCCTGCGCCACGCCGAGGTGTTCGGCCGCCTGGCCGTGATGTCGCCGTCGGTGTGGTGGGGGAAGCGGGCGATCCTGCGCTACGTCGCCCGGGCGCGCAAACCGCCGACAAGGATCTGGCTCGACATGGGCACCGCCGAAAGCCGCAGCGGCATCGCCGATGCGCGGCGCCTGCGCGCGGCGCTGGTGCAGAAGGGCTGGCGCGAAGACGTGGACCTCGCGTACGCGGAGACCCAGGGCGGCACCCACAGCGAAGCGGCATGGGCGCATCGCGTGGGCGACGTGCTGCAGTTTCTCTACCCGGGCGACTTCGGCGAGTTCCATCTCTAGCACTCATGGGGTGAGACCCCTTGCGGAATGCGAAAGGGGTCTGACCCAAAGACATCGCGTGACGTTTCCTGGCGGCCGCGCGGCTCGGCTTAAGCTGTGAAATCCTATGTTTCGGTCTGCTGCCCGCCTTGCGCTGACGTTCCTCCTGCTGACTGCGCCCGAGGTGGCGCGCGCGCAGGCGATAGATCTCAGCGCCGATCGCCCGATCGACGGTCCGCCGGCGCCAGTCGCGCCAGCGACGATGTCGCGCGGCCCGGACGGCCAGGCGACGGTGCGCGCGTTGAAGCTCGATGCGCCGCTCACGGTCGATGGACGGCTCGACGAAGCCGTCTATCAGCAGAACCTGCCGTTCGGCGACCTCATCCAGGCGGTGCCGGCCACCGGCCAGCCCGCCACCGAGCGAACCGACCTGTGGCTGATGTTCGACGACAAGAACATCTACTTCGCCGCCCGGGTGCATGATTCCGCGCCGCCGGAGCAGTGGGTCGCCAACGAGTATCGTCGCGACACCAACCAGCTGCGCCAGAACGATCACATCGGCATCGGTCTCGACACCTTCTACGACCGGCGCAGCGGGTTCATGTTCTACGCCACGCCCCTCGGCTCCTTCTCCGATTATTCGATCATCGACGAGGGCGCGCCGAACACCGACTGGAATCCGGTCTGGAACGTGCGCACCGGCCGTTTCGACGGCGGCTGGACGATGGAGATGATCATTCCGTTCAAGTCGCTGCGCTTCACCGGCGGCACCAACCAGACCTGGGGGCTGCAAGTACGGCGCTCGATCCGCCGCAAGAATGAGTGGGCCTACCTCACGCCGGTGCCGACCATCATGGCCGGACCAATGGCCCTGAACCGCGTCTCGGTCTACGGCACCGCCGTCGGCATCGACGCGCCGCCGGCCGGCCGCACCTTCGAGATCAAGCCCTACGTGTTCGGCCGCAGTACCACCGATCGGCTGCGCATCCCCGCAATTTCGAACGACCTCGACCTGCAGCTCGGCGGCGACGTGAAGTACGGGATCACGGCCAATCTCACCGCCGACTTCACCTACAACACCGACTTCGCGCAGGTCGAGGTGGACGAGCAGCAGCTGAACCTGACGCGCTTCAACCTGTTTTTCCCCGAGAAGCGCGACTTCTTCCTCGAAGGCCGCGGCATCTTCGATTTCGGGCGTGGCGGCGCGTCGAGCGGTGGCGGCGTCGGCGCGCAGCAGACCTCGACGCCATTCCTGTTCTACAGCCGGCGCATCGGCCTCAACCGCAACCGCGTCGTGCCGATCGAGGCCGGCGGCCGCATCACCGGCAAAGTCGGCAAGTTCGGCGTCGGGCTGGTCAACATCCAGACCGATGACGAACGCGCCACCAGCCCGGCCACGCCCGCCACCAACTTCACAGTGGTACGCGTGAAGCGCGACATCTTCAAGAAGAGCACCATCGGCATGATGGCGACCAACCGGTCGAGTTCGAATGTGGCCGGTGCCACCAACAACCTGGCCTATGGCCTCGACGCCGCCGTCGGCCTGTTCGAGAACCTGCAGATTGGCGGCTACTGGGCGCGCACCGACACCGCGTGTGCGGGCGGTGGGTCGGCGACTGCCTGCCAGGCGCTGCAGGGCGATGCCGTTAGCTATCAGGGCAAGGTCGACTACTTCGCCGATCGCTACGGCGTGAGGGCCGAGTACCTGAAAGTGGGCGACGATTTCAACCCCGAGGTGGGCTTCATCCAGCGGGACGACTTCAAGCGCAGCTTCGCGTCGCTGCGCTTCAGCCCGCGACCGAAAGACTTCTTCGGCGTCCGCAAATTCACCTGGCAGGGCGACGTCGAACACCTCGCCAACGGAGCCGGGGCGCTCGAGACGCGGGTCTGGGTCGGCAGGTTCACGACCGAATTCAACACCAGCGACACCATCAACGTCGAGGCGACGCGTGACTACGAGATGATCGCCCAGCCGTTTCCGCTCGCACCAGGCATCAGCATCCCGCCCGGCACCTACTCCTTCGACGACGTGCAGTTCAGTTATCAGTTCGGCGCCCAGCGACGCGTCGCCGGCACCGTGGGTGCCCAGGTCGGCAACTACTGGAACGGGACCATTCGCAGCCTCAACTTCACCGGCGGACGAATCAGTGTGCTGAAGCAGTTCTCCGTCGAGCCCACGGTGCAGCGCTCGCGGGTCGAGCTGCCGGCGGGCAACTTCACGACCACGCTGCTGCGCACGCGCGCCGACTATGCGTTCTCGCCGCGGATGTTCGCCAGCGCGCTCGTGCAGTACAACTCGGCCGACCGCAGCTTCAGCAGCAACATCCGCTACCGGTGGGAGTACAAGCTGGGCAGCGAGTTCTTCGTCGTCTACACCGACGAGCGCGACACCCGCGCGTCGGGCTATCCCGGCCTCAAGAACCGCGCCTTCGTGATCAAAGCGACCCGCTTCTTCCGCGTCTGATGGCTGGTCGTGCGGCCGCGCTGCTCTGGTCGGCCGGGACCGCGCGGGCGGTCACTGCCGCGAAGACGACCGCTGGGGAGCGCGGTTCGCCGTATGATGCTAGGTCTGTTCTGACGGCGCCCCCGACAGCCGGAGGACTCATGGATTCGGACGAGCGCGGCCGCGAATGGCTGCGGACTGCACTCTACAGCATCGGCGACGCCGTCATCACGACCGACGCGCTGGGACGAGTGCGCGAGATGAACCCGGTGGCCGAGGCCCTGACCGGCTGGCCGGAGGCCGACGCGGTCGGCCGTCCCTTTGCCGAGGTCTTCGTCGCGCTCAGTGAAGACACCCGGGCGCCGGTGGCCGATCCGGTCGGACAGATTTTACGCGATGGGCTGACCATCGGCCTCGCCAACCACACGCTGCTGGTCGCGCGCGACGGCACCGAGCGCCCGGTCGCCGACAGCGGCGCGCCGATTCGCGACCGTGACGGACGGATGCTCGGCGCCGTCCTCGTGTTCCGGGACCAGACCGCCGAGCGGGCGCAGTTGCGTGCGCTGGAGGAAAGCGAACGCCGGCATCGCCAGCTGTTCGTGGCTAGTCCCCACGCGATGTGGGTCTACGACGACGATACCACCGCCTTCCTCGATGTCAACGCCGCCGCCGTCACCCGTTACGGCTACTCGCGCGACGAGTTCCTGGCGATGACTCTCGCCGACATCCGACCGCCGGAAGACATCCCGGCGCTGCTGGCCGATGTCGCCTCGGTGCCCGACGGCTTCGAGGGCGGTCGGCGCTGGCGCCATCTCCGCAAGGACGGCTCGCAGCTCACGGTGGAGATCTCGTCGAACCCGGTACCGTGGCCCGGACGCGGGGCGCGGGTCGTGCTCGTGCACGATGTCAGCGCCCAGGCGGCACTCGAATCGCGCCTCCACTGGCAGGCGCAGATGCTGACGCGTCTGGCCTCGCGGGAACCGCTTCAGACGCTGCTCGATGAACTCGCGGTGTTCGTGTGCACGCTCTGTCCGGGCGTGATGTCGACCGTGATGCTGGTCGACACCGGGGCCGGGGTGCTGCGTCCGGCAGCGTCGCACCTGGTGCCGCGCGAGGTGCAGGCGGCCGCCAACCCGACGCCGGTCGCGGAGCTGGCGGGCGTGTGCGGCACGGCGGCGGCGCGCCGCGGGCCGTTTGTCGTGCCCGACGTCGACACCGAGCCGGCGTTTGCGGCCTACCTGCCCGTGACGCGACAGTTCGGGTTGCGCTCGGCCTGGTCGCACCCGTTCTACGACACCGGCGGCCTCCTGCTCGGCACGGTCGCCATGTACGCGTCGACGCCGCGTCGGCCGACGCACACCGAAACCGAAGTGGCGGCCTTCGCGGCGACGCTCGCCGGCGTGATGGTGGAGCGCTCGCGCAATCTCGACGCGCTGAACGAGCGCGAGGCGAAGCTGCGCCTCATCTTCGAAAACGAGCCCGAGTGCGTGAAGGTGCTCGATTGCGACGGGCGCCTGCTCGAAATGAACCCGGCTGGTCTGCGCCTGATCGAGGCGGAGTCGATCGAGCAGGTGCGGGGTGCCGATGTCGGCAGCCTCGTGACCCCCGAGTTCCGTGAGCCCTTCAAGGCCCTGACCCGCGCCGTCGCGGCCGGCGGAGAGGGCCGGCTCGAGTTCGAACTGGTCGGACTGAAGGGCACGCGCCGGTGGATGGAGACCCGTGCGGCGCCCCTACGCGACGCGCAGGGACAGATTACCGCCGTGCTCGGCATCACGCGCGACATCACCGAACGCAAGGCCCTGACCGCGCAGTTGCTGCAAGCGCAGAAGCTCGAATCGGTGGGCCGGCTGGCCGGCGGCGTCGCGCACGATTTCAACAACATGCTCAGCGTCATCCAGGGCCAGACCGAACTGGCCCTGCAGGAGGCCGAGCCCGGCAGCGCGCTCGAAATCGGCCTGCAGGAGGTGCTAAAGGCCGCCCTGCGCTCGTCGCAGCTGACAAGGCAGCTGCTCGCGTTCGCGCGCCGCGAGCCGTCGACGCCTCGGGTCCTCGATCTGAACGGCCGGATCCACGACCTCGTCGGCATGCTCTCGCGGCTCATCGGCGAGGGCGTCTCGGTGGACTGGCAGCCGGGCCCCGACGTCTGGCCGGTGCTCATCGACCCCGGGCAGTTCGACCAGGTGTTGACCAACCTCGTCGTCAACGCCCGCGACGCGATGAGCGGCGTGGGCAGGCTGACGGTCACGACCGCCAACACGACACGCGCCGGCGTGGACGGCGCCGCCGCGGCCGACTTCGTGGTGATGACCGTGGCCGACACCGGCGCCGGGATGGATGCGACCACGCTGTCGCGGATCTTCGAGCCGTTCTTCACGACCAAGCCGCTCGGCCAGGGCACCGGTCTCGGGCTCTCGACGGTCTACGGCATCGTCAGCCAGCACGGCGGCGTGATCGAGACCGACAGCGCCCCCGGCCAGGGCGCGATCTTTCGCCTGTTCCTGCCGCGGTGTGCGAATGCGCCGGTGCGCGCCCCCGAACCGGCGCCGCGCCGCGCCGCGACCGGCGGCCGGGGCACCATCCTGCTGGTCGAGGATGAACCGGCGCTGCTCAGTCTGATCGGCCGGGTTCTGCGTCTCGAAGGCTACACGGTGCTCGCCGCCGCCACGCCCTTCGAGGCCGAGGCGATGGTGGCCAGCCTCGACGGCCCGCTCGATCTCGTGCTCACGGACATGGTGATGCCGGGCATGAACGGCCGCGATCTGTGGCTGCGCGTCCGCACGCTGCGGCCGTCGCTGCGTTGCCTCATCATGTCGGGCTACGCGCACGACGTCGTGGACAGCGTGGCCGACCTCGGCGTGCAGGTGCTGCACAAGCCGTTTCCGATGAGCGTGCTGGTCGAGACCGTGCGCGGCGCGATGGCGGCCGTCCCCGGCCGGGCCTGAGCAGCGCCGCCCCCGGCGCCAGCGGTCGCACCGGCCGTGGTCTAATGTCGGGCATGTGCCAGCTGCGTCTGACGTCGATCCTGCTCGCGTGGATGCTCGTGGTGCCGCTCACGCTGGCGGCGCAGGAGCGGCCGCCGCGCGATCCGAAGGCGACGCGCCAAGCCGATCTGGTTGAACTGGTGACGCTCGACCCCGCCCTCAAGCTCGACATCCGCTACGCCGGCACCAACAACTTCCTCGGCAAAGTCGTCTACCCCGAGGCGCGGGCGTTCCTGCAGCGTCCGGCGGCGACGGCGCTGCTGGCAGCGCACCGTGACCTGGCGAAACACGGCTACGGCCTGCTGATTCATGACGGCTACCGGCCGTGGACGATCACGAAGCTGTTCTGGGACATGACGACCGGCACGCCGATGCAGGAATTCGTCGCCGACCCGAAATCAGGCTCGAAGCACAACCGCGGCTGCGCGGTGGACCTGACCCTGTACGACCTCGCCACCGGCCAGGTCGTTCAGATGCCCGGCGACTACGACGAGCCGTCGCTGCGCTCGTATCCCGACTACAAGGGCGGCCCGCCCGAAGCCCGCGCCAAGCGCGACCTGCTCCGTGCCGTGATGGAGCGTCAGGGCTTCACCGTCGAGCCGAACGAGTGGTGGCACTTCAACTACAAGGACTGGCCGAGCTACCCGATCCTCGACATCTCGTTCCAGCAGGCCTCGAAGCGGTAACGGGCGCACTTGGCAGAAACGGCTGCGACCATTCTCAGCGCGTTCGCTGTGGTCGCGATCCGGCAGCCGCTGATCATCATGACCCTCGTCCGCGCGTCACTCATGGCCGTCGGAACCGTCGTCGCCGTCGCTGTCACGGCAGGCGCTCAGACGGCGCCGTCGGCGCCGCCTTCGCCCGGCCCGTTCGACCACGTGAAGCTCGGCGTCACGCTCGAGGGCTTCTATCAATACAACTGGAACCAGCCCTACGACCGCATCAACCTGCTGCGCGCGTATGACACGCGGTCGAACGTCTTCGGCATTCAGCAGACGGCGATCGTGATCGAGAGCGCGCCCGCTGTGGACCAGGGCCGGCGCTTCGGCGCCCGCGTGGATCTGCAGTTCGGCCAGGCCACCGAAACCGTGCAGGGCAGTGCCGCCAATGAACCGCGGCCCGATGTCTACCGGCACGTGTGGCAGGCCTACGGCACCTATGTCGTCCCGATCGGCCGTGGCCTGCAGATGGATTTCGGCAAGTTCGCCTCGAGCCTCGGCTACGAGACCAACTACGCCAAGGACAACAACCACTTCTCACGCGCGTATCTGTTCAACTTCCTGCCGTTCTACCACTCGGGCCTGCGAGCCGCGCTGCCGGTCAGCGACCAGGTCACGGTGATGTACATGCTCACGAACGGCATCCAGCAGAGCGAAGACTTCAACGACTTCAAGAGCAACCACGTCGCCGCAATCGTCAAACCGACGAGTGCCGTGACGTGGACCGTGAACTACTACGCCGGCCAGGAGCAACCCGATGCAGGAGAGCCCGAGGGCCCGGACGGCTACTTCAAGGTGCTCGATACCTATGTGGCGTGGACGGCGACCCCGGCGCTGAGCTTCGGCCTTGACGTGAACTATGTCACGAACGAAGTGAGCAAAGCCGACGAAGCCCTGGCGCTGCAGGGCACCGGCGTCTACGCGCGGTATCAGGTGTCGCTACCGGTGGCGCTTTCGCTGCGCTACGAGCGCCTCGACGACGACGGCCTGTTCGGCGGCATCGCGCAGGTGCTGCACGAGCTCACCGCCACCGCCGAGTACACGCTGGGAGACGGCTTCCTCGTGCGCGGCGAGTTCCGCCGCGACTGGTCGAACGTGCGCTTCTTCACGGGACCGCGGCCCGACGATCGCCGCGCCCATCAGAACACGGCGCTCGTGGGTCTCGTCTGGTGGTTCGGCAACAAGTCCGGCGCCTAGACCGCTTCCTCGGTGCCGTGCCCGACGCGGCGGTGCAGGTGGTGCCCCTCGGCGAGGCCTGAGCGGCGTCAGGGCGCGATGATCTCGTCGGCCCAGAGCTGCTGCATGAACCGTTCGACCGGCATGACGACCACGCCGTCGTCCAGCGTGCGTGTGCGCGGCTCGGTGCAGACGACGATGCGCTTCGAGAGGCGCAGGTCCTCAGTCAGGGCCTTGAGGCCCTTGAGATCCCGGGGCGAGACACGGCTGGTAGCCTTGACTTCGACGGCGACCGTGTCGCCGATGAGGAAGTCGACTTCGTGCCCGGCATGCGTGCGCCAGTACGTCAGCTCGTGGCCGAGCCGGCGGTAGTCGAGGTAGGCGCGCAGCTCCAGGAAGATCAGGTGCTCGAGGGCCGCTCCGTACAACTCGGATCCCGGACGAATCACCGACCGCTTCATCAGTGCGTTGGCCACGCCGACGTCGAAGAAGTAGAACTTCGACGTGGCCACCGGCTTGCGCTTCTGCGTCTTGCGGTACGCCGGTAACTGCACCCCGATCAGGGTGTCTTCGAGCACCTGGAAATGCTCGCGTACGGTGTGTGGCGGCATGCCCACATCGCTGGCGACCGACGTGTAGTTGAGGATCCGACCGTTCGAGAGGGCCGCCACTTCGAGCAGGCGCGAGAACGTCTCGACCGAACGCAGCAGGCCCTCGGCGCGGATCTCCTCCTGCAGGTAGACACCCACGTAGGCGTTCAAATCTTCGCCGGGATGAGCCGAGTCGAACACCGCGGGGAGGCTGCCGACGTTCACGCGGCGATCGAGGCTGCCCGGGCCGAGCTCCGCCGATACGAGTGGATGGAGGCCGGCAAACCACGCGCGCCCGGCCAGCAGGTTGGCGCGTCCATGTTTGAGCTTGCGGGCGCTGCTGCCGGTGAGCACGAACCGCAGCGCCTTGTTCCGGTCGATCATGGCCTGCACTTCGTCGAGCAGAGCCGGCAGTTTCTGGATCTCGTCGATGATGACGACGGTTTCCGCGGGCGTCAGTGATTGGCGCAGCGTCTCCGGGCGGGCGCTCAGTTCTCGGAACGTGTTGGCCTCGAGCAGATCGACGAAGCGCGCCTGCGGGAACTCTGGCGGAGCAGCGTGCGGCGATTGTTCAACGGTTCGGTGGCGCGCTGAATCTGAACGTCCATGTCCACGCGCTTGTGCTCGACGGCGTATTCGCCAGAAGCGCCGACGGACGCCTGCGGTGTCACCCCGCGCCCGTGTTGGACGCCGCCGATGTGGCCGACGTGTTGGCCGCGATTGCGCCGGCGGTGCAGCGTTCGTTGGCGCGCCACGGCGGGGAGCCTGACGACCCCGGCGCGTCGGACGCATTCGCGGAGACGTCTCCGCTGTTGGCGGGCTTGGCCGCGGCGTCCGTGCAGGGGAAGGTGACGCTCGGCGGCACACCCGGTGCGCGCCCGCGCCGGGTGGAGCAGTCGTCGGTGGATCGCGGCGTGCCTGCGCTGGGCGCGTGCCACGCCCGCTGGGATGGCTTCGACCTGCACGCCGCGGTCCGCGTGCCGGCCGGGCAGCGCGACCGGCTCGAGCGCGTGTGCCGCTACGCGCTGCGCCCGCCGGTGGCGGGGGCGCGCCTGCAAGTGGCGGCCGACGGGCACGTGGTCCTGCAGTTGCGGCACCCGTGGGCCGACGGCACGACGCACGTGGCATTCACGCCGACGGCCTTCCTGGAACGGCTCGCGGTAGTGGTACCCCGCCCGCGCGTGAACCTCGTGCTGTACCACGGACTCCTGGCCCCGCGCGCGGCATGGCGTGCTGAGGTGATACCGCGCGGCGCACCTGGTGCCGGGCCTGCCCCCCAGGTCGAGGAGCCGGATTCCGGTGTGGCGCGTCGCCCCTCGGTCCGTGGCGCGTCGTGGGCCGACCTGATGCGCCGTGCGTTCGAGGTCGATGTGCTGGCGTGTCCGCGCTGTGGGGGGCGGCTGCGGCTGATTGCGCTGATCGAGGCGTCCGACACGGCGCGCCGGATCTTGACGCACCTCGCCCTGCCTGCCGATGTGCCGAGACCTTCGCCGGCGCGCGCACCACCGACCGGCGACGGCTACGCCAACGACTAGCCGTTTGGCGCGCCAGCGCCCCCCACGTCGTCCTCATCCGCGCGTCTCCCCAGCGCGGTCCCGCCGGAGGTGTGGCCAGGCGACCGGCGGGTGGGGTGGACCGGTCGGCTGCGCCCGCAGCGTGGCTTCGGGCGCGCCAATGCGGCTGTGCCGCGGAGAAGAAATCTGCTGTGCCACGGCGGGACATCTCCCAAGGGCGGCGGCTGGGTCGACGGCCAGGGTCTGATAACCGGGGTTCGGTCATCCCCAGACCCCGCTAATGTCTACTATCGTCACTCTGACTCCAAACACGATCATGACCGCGCCGTACGCCGTCGTCGGCGACTCCTTCCGCGCCGACACGCCGCGGCTCTGGTCGCCGACGCGTATTCAGGGTCTGAGCGCCTCGAACAGCGCGTTCGACGTGCATCCGGACGGCACGCAGGTCGCGACGGCCGTGCGGCCGGATCAGGCCAGCGTCGTCGTCCGGGACAAGGTCCTGTTCGTCTTCAACTTCGGCGACTACCTGCGCACGATCGCGCCGGGGACCAAGTAAGCGGCACGTCACCGCCCAAATTGGTGAAGTCGGGCCGACGAACCCAATTGCCAGGTTGCAGCGTGTAACGTGACACGCTACACTTCGAGATGTGCGGGTCAGAGGGTTCCTTCACAAGGGGTTGCGGCGTCTGTACGGCGATGACGACCCGAGGGGTCTCCCGGCTGATGTCGTAGACAAACTTCGGAAGATGCTGGCGTTCCTGCAGGACATGGAGAACGTCGACGAACTGCGTGCGATCCCGGTGTGGAAAGCGCACCAGATGAGCGGAAACCGCAAAGGCGCCTGGAGCCTTCATGTCACGCGTAACTGGCGTCTGACGTTCAGGGTGGACGTGGTTGAAGGCGAAATTCTGGATGTGAACTATGAGGACTACCACTAGCAAGACGCGCGCGACTCGGATGCTGAATCCGCCGCATCCCGGCGCCTTCCTGGCTACCGAGGTCATCCAGCCCCTCGATCTGTCCGTCGCCGCGGCGGCGAAGGTCCTCGGCGTGTCTCGGCCGGCCTTGTCGAATCTGCTCAACGGCCACGCCGACCTCTCCGGCGACATGGCCTTGCGCGTCGAGCAGGCGTTCGGCGTCAAGATGGACACGCTGATGCGCATGCAGTCGTCGTACGACATCGCGCGCACCAGGGAGCGACAGCATACGATTCGTGTCCGCCGCTACCAGGCGTCGGAAGCACGTCCGTAACGCGCAGCGAACTCAGGCAGACACGCACGTCGGCGCTCACCCCCGGCACGCGACTCGGCCCCTATGAGGTGACCGCCCTCCTCGGCGAGGGAGGGATGGGCCAGGTGTATCGGGCGACCGACACGAACCTGAAGCGCCAGGTCGCGATCAAGGTGCTGCCGGCCTCGGTGGCCGGTGACGCGGATCGGCTCGCGCGGTTTCCAGCGCGAAGCGGAAGTGCTCGCGGCGCTCAACCATCCCAACATAGCAGCGTTCCACGGGCTCGAGCGCACACCTGAATTCACCGCGCTGGTGATGGAACTGGTCGAGGGCGATGATCTGTCCCAGCGGATCGCGAAGGGCGCGATCTCGATCGATGACGCGCTGCCGATCGCGAAGCAGATCGCAGAAGCCCTCGAAGCCGCGCACGAGCAGGGAATCATCCACCGCGATCTGAAGCCCGCGAACATCAAAGTCCGCGCGGACGGCACGGTGAAGGTGCTCGACTTTGGCCTCGCGAAAGCGATGGACCCGCCCGTGGAATCGTCTCCGGACGTGTCGCAGTCGCCCACGATCACGACGCCGGCGATGACGCAGGCCGGAATGATCCTCGGTACGGCGGCGTACATGGCGCCCGAGCAGGCCCGTGGCAAGGTCGTGGACAAGCGCGCCGACATCTGGGCGGTTGGCGCCGTGCTGTTCGAGATGCTCACGGGCAGGCGGGCCTTCGAGGGCGAGGATGTCTCCGACACGCTGGCGCGCGTCCTGATGAAGGAGCCGGACTGGACGGCGGTGCCCGCCACAGTGCCCGCGGCGGTCGTCACGGTGATGCGGCGCTGCCTGCAGAAGGATCGCAAGCAGCGCGTGCGTGATATCGGCGACGTGTCGCTGGCGCTCGACGGCGCGTTCGAGACGGCCACGCCGCAGCCAGGTGCGAGCGAACGATCGCGCTCGCGCCCGTTGTGGCGCGAACTCGCGGCCTGGGGCCTGGCGATCGCCGGCATCGCGGCCGCCGGAGTAGCGGCGTGGCGCTGGCCCGCCGTTTCACCGGCACCGCCGGTGTCGCGGTTCAGCCTGACGCTCGACGCCTCGGAAGCGGCACTTACCAGCAGCGGCTCGTGTCGCCCGATGGTCAGACAATCGTCGTTCATGTCACGCCCGCCAAGGACACGCGGTTGCGTCTGCGGCGCCTTGATGCCACCGACACGGTGCCGCTGCCAGGGACTGAGAACGGCTTCGTTCCGTTCTGGTCGCCAGACAGCCGCTCAGCCGCCCTTATTGCCGATCGCACTTTGAAGCGCTTCGACCTGGCGACGTCTTCGGTGCGTCCAATCGCCACGTTGGCGCAACCGTTCCGCACGCCTGTGTGGGGTCGAGATGGGACCATCCTGCTCGGGACGCCGGGGCAGCCGCTGCATCGCCTGTCGGAGAACGGACGGACGCCGGAGCCGCTGGGCGCCCTGGACAAGGCGGCGAACGAGGTCGAGCAGGACAACCCGGTCTTTCTGCCTGACGGCCAACGATTCCTGTATCAATCGCTCCGCGGCGAAGCCCGCGCATCCGTGGTCGTTCTTGGATCGCTCGATTCGGACACGCGCGTGATGCTCGATGTTCCGGACACCCGCATCGTGTGGGCGGGCGAAGACCGCGTCATCTTCCGCCGGGCTGACGCGCTCTACGTCCAGGGCATCAGATACGATCCTCTTGCGCTCGTGGGTGAACCGACCCAACTCATCGCCTATTTCGGGGAGCCCCTCCAGGGTCGTCTTGCGAGCGCATCGGCGCATCGGCCGCTGGCACGCTCGTGTTCTCCGAGCCGTCGAATCGCCTTGCGCAGTTCCGCTGGTACGGCCGCGACGGTCGTCCTCAGGCCACTGTGGGCGAGGCCGGGCGGTACCGCACGTTCGACATATCGCCCGATGGGCGGCGGATCGTGGCCGCTCTGCGGTCTGGATCGACTGGGTCTAGCCAGAACCTCTGGCAGATCGATGCGGACCAGGGGACGGTGGCGCGGATCACCGTGGGGCAGGCGACTGACACCGATCCGCGCTGGTCTCCGGATGGCACGATCGGTGATTTTCGGCTCGACCCGAGACACCTCACGCAGCCCCTTCCGCTGCGGCGGCGCGGGCCCGTCTCATCCCGTCACTCGGCGATCGACTTCCAGTTCTTCACCAGGTGCTCGGCGGTGCGCCAGGCCAGCGCTTGCGCCGTGAGCGTGGGGTTGCGGGCACCGCTCGTGCCCATCACCGACGCGCCCAGCACGCCCAGGTTCGGCACCTCGTGCGAGAAGCCGTAGCGGTCGACCACGTTGGTCTCGACGTTGTCGCCCATCCGCGTGCCGCCGTAGGCATGCGTGTTGACGCCCATCGTGCCGAGCGGGCCGCGCACGATGTCGATGGCGCCGGCGGCGCGAAACCACAGCTCCATCTTGTCCTGGATGAAGTCGTTGATCTTCCGCTCGTTGTCCTTGTAGTCGGCGGTGATGCGGCACACCGGGAAGCCGAGCGGGTCTTTCACCACCGGATCGAGATCGAGATAGTTGTCTTCGTAGGGCAGCGTCGTCTTCTGCAGATAGGCGGTGTTGACGCGGTCGGCGTTCTCTTTCACGAACGCCTTCCACTGCCGGCCCCAGCCGGGCGTTCGGCCGAAGGTGTTCATGTTGGCGGCCGCGATCGGGCGGCGGTCGGAATAGACCCA
>JANNIB010000541.1:0-2752 GCA_031404695.1 Acidobacteriota bacterium | reverse complement strand
CTTGCCCTCGACGACCAGGGGGATCGGGAACGCGCGCTGGACCGCGTCCGCACTACCAGCGGCAAGCGCCTGATGGACAACATCCGGCTGGTCAGCGGGACCCTCAAGTCGGAACAGCGCACGCGCACCGCCAACCGGTCGTTGCAGGCAGCCTCGGCCGCGCGCGCGGCCCGCGGCTTCGGCATTGCCGCCATGGTGATGATGGTACTGCTCAGCGTCGTCGGCTGGGCCATCAGCCGCACGATGGAGGCGCGGCGGCTGGAGCTGGTTTCGGCCACCATTGCCCGCCTCGAGGCCGAGCGCGACGCCACGATGAGCGCCGCCGACCTGGCGCAGAGCGAGAGCTTCAACCGCAGCCTGCTCGACAGCTCCGCCGACGGTATCGCCGTGCTGACGGCCACCGGCGACGTGGCGTTCCTCAACAAGGCGGGCCTGCGCCAGCTGCATCTGCCTGACGACGGCGCCTGGCAGCGGATGCCCTTCCCGTCGCTGTGGCCCGACCACGCCGCGGCCGCCACCGCGGCCATGCAGACGGCGATGAGCGGCGGCGAGGGTCGCTTCGACGCCAGCCACGACGACGCCGAGCACCAACGCCGCTGGTGGGACATCATCGTGACGCCGGCCACCGACGCCAACGGACACGTGACGCGCCTTGTCGCGACGGCGCGCGACGTCACGCGCCAGCGGCTGGCCGACGAAGAACGGCAGGTGCTGCTGGCGTCGGAGCGGGCGGCGCGCTCGGAAGCCGAACGGGCGGCGCGCATCAAGGACGACTTCGTCAGCACGCTGTCGCACGAGCTGCGCACGCCGCTCAATGCCATCCTCGGCTGGGTGGGCGTGCTGCGTCAGGATCAGAATCCGGAGACGCTGGCCAAGGCGATTGACGTCATCGACCGCAACTCGCGGCGCCAGTCGCAGATGATCGACGACCTGCTCGACATGGGCCGCATCCTGTCGGGCAAGATGCGCCTCGAGGTGCAGCGCGTCGAGCTGGCGACGGTAATCGACGAAGCCATCCTGTCGGCCCAGCCCTCGGCGGATGCCAAGGCCGTGCGCCTGCTGAAGACGCTGGGGTCGGCGGCGATCGTGCGCGGCGACCCCGGACGGCTGCAGCAGGTGGTCTGGAACCTGGTGAGCAACGCCATCAAGTTCACCCCGCGCGGCGGCCAGGTGCAGGTGACGCTGCACAAGGTCAACAGTCACGTGCACGTGCAGGTGAGCGACACCGGCATCGGCATCGCGCCGGATCTCGTGGCTGAGGTCTTCGAACGCTTCCGCCAGGCCGATGCCTCGACGACGCGGCGTCACGGCGGTCTGGGCCTCGGTCTGTCGATCGTCAAGAGCCTGGTCGAGCTGCACGGCGGCTCGGTGGACGCCACCAGCGACGGCGACAACAGCGGCGCCACCTTCACCGTGCGGCTGCCGCTGGCACTGGCCTCGTCACAGAGCGGCTCTCGGGTGAGCGTGGCGACAGGCTCGCTGCCGGCCGCTTCATCGCTGGCCGGCCTGCACGTGCTCGTGCTCGATGACGAAGAAGACGCCCGCGATGTCGTCACGCGCCTGCTCGAGGACGCCGGCGCGAAAGTGATCGCGGCCAGCTCGGCCGCCGATGCCGAGCGGCTGCTCGCCGATGGCCTGGTGCCCGACGTGGTCGTGAGCGACATCGGCATGCCCGACCGCGACGGCTACGACTTCATCCAGTCGGTGCGCAGCATGCCGCCGCCGCTGCGCACCGTGCCGGCGGCCGCGTTGACCGCGCTGGCGCGGCTCGACGACCGCAAGCGCGCGTTGCTCTCGGGGTTCCAGACCCACCTGGCCAAGCCGGTGGATCCGGCCGAACTCGTGGCGACCGTGGCGAGCCTCGCCGGACGCACCGGCCGGAGCTGAGCGGCGCCCTACGCGCCGGCCGGGCGCGGCCGCTCGTGCAGGCTCATCCAGTTCAAGCCGAACTGGTCGCGGAGCTGGCCGAAGCGTGACGCGAAGAAGGTCTCGTGGATGGCCCGCCGTTCCTTGACTTCGCGTGGGCGCGACGTTACGGTGCGCGGATGTCCGTGACGCGCCTCAATCGACGTGAACTGCTCTCTGGCGCCGGTGCCGGCGCCGCTGCCCTGCTGCTCGATCCGCGCGCCGCCCAGTCGCAGCCGGCACCCGGCCGCGCGGTGGTGTTCGCCAACACCACCGTGGTCACCGTGGATGAGGTGCAGCACGACGTCGCGCTGGCGGTGGTGGGCGACCGCATCGCCGCCATCGGGCCGACCGCCGAGGTCCTGAAGGCGTATCCCCAGGCTGAGGTCTACAACGGCCGCGGCAAGGCGCTGCTGCCGGGCCTCATCAACTGCCACGCCCACCTCGCGCAGACCCTCTCGCGCGGTTTCAACGAAGACTTCGGCTTCCCGAACGCCTACAAGCTGGCCGTGCAGCCGACCAGCCTGGTGTCGCGCGACGAAGCGACGCTCTTCGCGGTGGTGGGCGCGCTCGAAGCGATCCGCACCGGCAGCACCTGCGTGGTCGAGAACGTGGGCGGCACGGCCAGCACCGCCGCGTCGCTGGCAAAGACCGGCCTGCGCTGGGTGTTTGCCGAATCCGCCACCGACCGCGAAGGCGGCTCGCCGATGTCGCCCGAGATCCTGGCCCGCGGCGAGGCCCCACGCTTCTCGCCGAAGATGCGCGAGGATGGCCTCACGCGCATCGCCGATCTGCACAGCGCCTGGCACGGCAAGGAGAACGGCCGCATCAGCGTCTTCCCCGCCGC
>JANNIB010000540.1:0-1944 GCA_031404695.1 Acidobacteriota bacterium | reverse complement strand
CCTTACGCGTCCCACTCTTCACCGCGTCGATCGCGGGGTAGACCCGCTTCTCGACGAGCCGGCGGTCCAGGTGAAGCTCGCTGTTACCGGTGCCCTTGAACTCCTCGAAGATCACTTCGTCCATACGAGAACCAGTCTCGATCAGGGCGGTGGCGATGATGGTCAGCGATCCGCCGCTCTCGATGTTGCGCGCCGAGCCGAAGAAACGCTTGGGGCGCTGCAGGGCGTTGGCGTCGACACCGCCGGTCAGCACCTTGCCGGAACACGGCACGACGGTGTTGTAGGCGCGGCCCAGACGCGTGATCGAATCGAGCAGGATCACCACGTCCTTCTTGTGCTCGACCAGGCGCTTGGCCTTTTCGATGACCATTTCGGCGACGGCGACGTGGCGGCTGGCCGGCTCGTCGAACGTTGAGCTCACGACCTCGCCCTTCACCGTGCGCTGCATGTCGGTCACTTCCTCGGGCCGCTCGTCGACCAGCAGCACCATGAGGAATACTTCGGGATTGTTGGCGGTGATGGCGTGCGCGATGTTCTGCAGCAGCACCGTCTTGCCGGTGCGCGGCGGCGACACGATCAGGGCGCGCTGGCCCTTGCCGATCGGCGCAATCAGGTCGATCACGCGGGTCGAGATGTCGAGCTGCTGCTGCGGCGTGTTCGTCACCTTCTTGGTGAGCGTGCCGGTGGTGCGCCGCGCCGTGCTGACGCGGCCCGAGGACGTGGCGCGCGAGCTGCTCTGCTCCTCGGAGATGGTCGGCGCCATGACGGCCGGGCTGTCCATCTCGAGCTTGAGCTTCTCGTCGGGATAGAGCGGGGTCAGCGAATCGAAGCCGATGCGGTGGCGCAGCGACTCGGGATCGTCGAAGTTGATCTTGTTGATCTGGACCATGGCGAAGTAGCGCTCGCCGTCCTTGGGCGCGCGGATCTCGCCTTCCACCGTGTCGCCCGTGCGCAGGCCAAAGCGGCGCACCTGGGTCGGGCTGATGTAGATGTCGTCGGCGCCGGGCAGATAGTTGGCTTCCATCGAGCGCAGGTAGCCGAAGCCGTCGGGCAGCACCTCGATGGTGCCGACGCCGAAGATGGCCTGGTCGGCCGCCGCCAGCTTCTGGAGGATGGCGAACATCAGTTCCTGGCGGCGCATCATGGCCGCGCCCTCGACACCCTGCTCCTCGGCGAAGGCCAGGAGTTCGGGGGGCTTTTTCTTCTTGAGGTCTTGGAGATTCATGGGTCTTCGTTCCGAGGTGGGAATGACGCACGCGCTTCGGCGACCGGGACGGTCAAACCTGCGAGAATAAGCGCTGTGTCGTACTTGGGTGGGCCCCGTCGATCACCGCCGGGGAGGCGGCGCCAAGGGCCCTAGGTGGCGCCTATATAGGGACGCGACCCTGTTCTGTCAAAGGGTTACCGGGCGGTGTTAGGTGGGCCCTGGGTCACGACTCCGCCTCGGCCAGAATCTCGGCATAGCGGAAGATCTCGGTGTGGTCGGCGCCCTTGCCCAGCTTGCCGTCGGCGGCGGTCCAGTAGGCCACGGCCTGTTCGAGGTTCGGCACCTTGAGCTTGAGATGCGTGGCGACATCGCCCGCCGTGCGCAGATCCTTGGCCATCAGCGCCGTCGTGAAGCCGGCGACGAAATTGCGCGGCACGACGAACTGCCGGCCCTTCACCTCGGTGGCGTTGCTCTTGCCCGTCGAGGTGTTGAAGACGTCGACCATGGTGCCGGGATCGAGCCCGAAGGCCTCGCCGACCACCAGCGCCTCGCACATGGCGACCAGGCCGGCGGCCGAGAGGTAGTTGTTGAGCGCCTTCAGCGTATGGCCGGCACCGGCCGGGCCGCAGAGCGTGATGGTCTTGCCCATGGCGCCGAAGACAGGCCGCACCCGCTCGAGATCGGCGGCAGCGCCGCCCACCATGATGCTGAGCGAACCGTCGAGGGCACGCTTCACG
>JANNIB010000539.1:0-5827 GCA_031404695.1 Acidobacteriota bacterium | reverse complement strand
AGCCCAATGCGCGTCGGGGATCGGCCGGGTCAGCCGGGGCGCCTCGTTGGTCAGGTTCTCGGTCGCCAGCCGGCGGTACTCCTTGCCCACCAGCAGCGCGCGACCGCGAACCAGAACGCGGCGAGCCCGACGTTGAAGAAGGCGACGCGACGCAGAACCCGATCGAGCTCGAAGGCACCTATCCGCTGCCGGAAGCGCAGCTCGATCGCTTCATGTTCCATATCGTCATCGAGCACCCGCCCGAAGACGAGGAATACGAGGTCGTGCGCACGACCACGGCGGTCATCGATCCGCAGTTCGAGCGCACGGTCAACGGCGAGGACCTCATCGCCTTCAAGCGCCTGGTGCGCCGGGTGCCGGTGGCCGAGCCGGTGATGCGCTACGCGCTGTCGCTGGTGCGCGCCAGCCGGCCGAAGACGCCCAACGCCAACGAGATGGTGAAGAAGTGGGTGTCGTTCGGCGCCAGCGTGCGCGCCGCGCAGTACCTGGTGCTGGCGGCCAAGGCGCGGGCGCTCACGAGCGGCCGCTATCACGTGACCTTCGACGACATCAAGGCGCTGTCGCATCCGGTGCTGCGCCACCGCATCCTCATCAACTTCCACGCCCAGTCGGAGGGCATGACCTCCGACATGATCGTGGACCGGCTCCTCGAGTCGGTGCCCACACCGCGATCGGGCATGTGATGCAGCGAGGCGGCGCCATCCCAGGCGCGCAGTTCGTCGACCCGGCGGTGCTGGCGCGCATCGGCAACCTCGATCTGGTCGCCCGCTCGGTCGTCGACGGGGTCATCAACGGCCTCCACAAGTCGCCGTTCTTCGGCACCTCGGTCGACTTCGCCGAACATCGCGGCTACGTGGCCGGCGACGACATCCGCCGGGTCGACTGGCGCGTCTACGCGCGCACCGACAAGTACTTCGTGAAGGAGTTCGAGGCCGACTCGAACTCGAACTTCACCGTGCTGCTCGACATCTCGGCATCGATGGCCTTCGGGCCGAAGATCAGCAAGCTCGATTACGCCAAGACGCTCGGCGCCTGCCTGACGTATCTCGTGCACAAGCAGCGCGACCGTGTCGGGCTGGTGACCTTCGACACCGATGTCGTCGACCGGGTGCCGCCATCGGCCCGCCATCTCGACGTCGTGCTGCACACGCTCGAACGGGCCCGGGCGACGCGGCCCGGGCAGTTGTCGGCGCCGCTCAGAAAACTGGCCGAGCACTTCGGGCGCCGCGGCGTGGTGGTGCTCATCTCGGATCTCTACGACGAGCCCGAGGCCATCTTCGAGGCGCTGGCGCCGATCCGCTTCCGCGGCAGCGACGTGGTCGTGTTTCACGTGCTCGACCCGGCGGAACTGGAGTTCCCGTACACCGATCCGTCGGCATTCGAAGACCTCGAAACCGGCGAACAGCTGCCGGTGGTGCCGGAGTCGTTCCGCGACAAGTATCAGGCGCTCATCCGCGGGCACATCGACGCGCTGACGGCCCGCGCCGCCGAACGCGGCGTCGACTACCGCCTGCTCGACACCAGCCGGCCCCTCGACTTCGCGCTCTACGACTACCTGTCGTTTCGCGAGCGCACCACGCGGGTGCGGTAGCCGGCATGGGTTTCCTCGTCCCCCTCTTCTTCGCCGGCCTGGCCGCGCTGGCCGTGCCCGTGTTGATTCACCTGATTCAGCGCGAGAAGAACACCATCGTGGCGTTCCCGTCGCTGATGTTCGTGCGGCGCGTGCCCTACGAGTCGGTGCGGCGGCGCAAGATCCGCCACTGGCTGCTGCTGGCGCTGCGCCTGCTGGCGCTGGCCCTCATCGTGGCGGCGTTCGCCCGGCCCTTCCTGCGTGGCAGCGCGGCGGGTGTCACCGGCGGCGCGCGCGAGGTGGTCGTGCTCGTGGACCGCTCCTACAGCATGGGCTACGGCACGCGTTGGGCGCGGGCGCAGGCGGCGGCGCAGGGTGTCGTCGGCGGGCTCGGCCAAGGCGATCGCGCCAGCGTGGTGTTCTTCGGCACCGGCGCCGAGGTGGCACTGCAGTCGATTGACGATCGGGCTCGCCTGACAGCGGCGCTCGCCGCGGCCACGCCGGGCGCCGAGTCCACCCGCTATTCGCCGGCGCTGCGCGTGGCCGGCACTATCGTCAGCGAGTCGACCCGGCCGCGCAAGGAGGTCGTGCTCATCAGCGACTTCCAGAAGCTCGCGTGGGCGCCGAGCGACGAAGACCGTCTGCCGGCCGGCACCGCGCTGACGCCGGTGGCCATCACGGACACCGACACGCGCAACCTGTCGGTGACGCCGGTGGCCGTGCGGCGCTCCCGCTTCGAGGGCCAGGAGCGGGCCACGATCACCGGCGGCGTCACCAACCGCGGCAGCGAGCAGGCCGACGGGGTCACGCTGGCGCTCGAGCTGAACGGCCGGGTGGTCGAGACGGTGCGCGTCAACGCCGCGCCGCAGGCGTCGGCGCCTGCGACCTTCCAGCCGATCACGCTCACGCCCGACCCGGCGCGCGCGGTGGTGCGCCTGGCCGACGATGCCCTGGCCGCCGACAACGCCTTCCACTTCGTGCTCGCGCCCACCCGGCCGGTGGCCGTGGTGCTGGCCTCGGCCAGCGGACGCGGCGCCGACGACACCTACCTGCGCCGCGCGCTGGCCATCGGCGAGGCGCCGCGCTTCGACGTCACCGCGACGACCATCGACCAGCTCACCGACGAGGCGCTGGCCGGCGCCGGCGTGCTCATCGTGCACGACGCGCCGATGGGTGATGCGGCGGCGGCGCGGGTGCTGCGCTTTGCCGAACGCGGCGGCGGCGTCTTCCTCATCGCCGGGGCGCGGGCGTCGTGGCCGCAGGCGCCGGGCTTCCCCGGCACGCTGACGGCGCCGGTCGATCGCACGCGCGGAGAGGTCGGCCGCCTGGGCGGCCTGGAGTTCGGTCACGCCGTGTTCGCGCCGTTTCGCGCCGCGCGCAGCGGCGACTTTTCGTCGGTGCGCGTCTACGGCTACCGGCGCCTGGCGGCCGCCGACACCGCGCAGGTGCTGGCGCGCTACGACGACGGCCTGCCGGCGCTGGCGGTCACCGCGACCGGTCGCGGCCGCGTCATGGCGTGGACGTCGAGCGTCGATCTGGGCTGGAACGACCTCGCGCTCAAGCCGGTGTTCCTGCCCTTCATCCACCAGGTGGTGCGCACGCTGGCCGGCTTCGAAGAACGGCCCGCCGCCCTCACCGTGGGCCAGGTGGCCGCGCCCGATACGCCCGCCGACGCCGCGCGGCCGCGCGTCGCCGTCGGCCCCGACCAGGCGCGCACGCCGCTCGACCCGGCCCGCGGCGACACCTTCGAGGTGGCGCAACCCGGCTTCTACGAGGTGCGCAGCGCCGGCACCGACGGCGCCACCACGTCGGTCATCGCGGCCAATGTGGACGTCGCGGAGTCTGATCTCGCCAGCGTCGATCCGGCGGTGGTCACGGCGGCGGTGGCCGGCACCGGCGACGCCGCCGCGGCGGCCAGCGCCAGCGCAACGCCGCCCCGCGACGAAGTGACGGAACAGTCGCAACGGCTGTGGTGGTACCTGCTCCTTGCGGGTATGCTGCTGCTTATCGGCGAAACAGTGGTCGCCAGCCGCCTCTCGGGCGGCGCGGCCTAGCGGACGACGCGGTGGCGCTGGCGCGCCACCGGCCAGGAGGGGCAATGCTCCACGAGCGACGGCAGACGGCCACCGGTGACGTGGCCAGTGTCATCCGCGAGGTCCGCGCGGGATGGCGGCGCAGGCTGCTCGTCCGCGGGCTGCTCCGCGTGCTCATCGCGGGCGCGCTCGTCCTCATCGGCGCCGGCGCGGCGCTCGAGGCGCTCCGCTTCACCCCCGGCGCCATTCTCACCTTCCGCATCGTCACGCTGGTCGCGATCGCCGCCGTCATCGCCTGGTGGATCGTGCGCCCGTTCTTCACCCGCGTCACCGACGAACAGGTGGCCCTCTATCTCGAAGAGCACGAGCCGTCGCTGAACAACCTGCTGCTGAGCGCGATGAGCGCCGAGCGCCGCGGCGACTCGCCCGAGCATTCGCCGGCGCTGGTGGCCAAGCTGGTCGAAGAAGCCATCGAACGCGTGCACGAGGTCGAGGCCGGCCGCCGCGTCGAACAGCCGCTCGTCAAGCGCTACGCCGGGCTGGCGCTCGCCACTCTCGCCATCGCCGCCGCCATCTTCACTTTCGGCCCGGCCTACCTGCGCCAGGGCCTGACGGCGATGTACTCGTGGTCGCAGGATCTCGAAGCCGCCGCCCCCTACCGCATCACCCTCACCCCCGGCTCCGGCAAGGTTCCGCGCGGCGCCGACCAGCTCTTCACCGCGACGCTCAGCGGCTTCACCGCCGACGACGCCGTGCTGCTGGTGCGCAAGGGCGACGCCACCGCCTTCGAGCGCGTGCCGCTGCTGAAGGGCGACGACGGCACCTTCGAGGGTATGGTCTTCGACCTCGATGCGAAGCTCGAGTTCCTGGCGGAAGCGGCCGGCGTGCGCTCGTCCACCTTCACGCTCGAGGTCGTCGATCTGCCCTACGCGCAGAAGATCGACCTCGAATACCACTTCCCCGCTCACACCGGGCTCGAGCCGCGCACGGTCGAAGACGCCGGTGACATCGCCGTGCTCGTCGGCACCGAAGTGCGCGTGACCATCACACCGACCATGCCCACGCCCGCCGGCCAGCTGACGCTGCACGAGTCCACCTCCGTGCCGCTCGCGGTGGCCGACGGCGGCACGCTCGTCGGGCGGTTCGTCGCCGACAAGGACGGCTTCTACCGGGTCGGCCTGCAGGGGCCCGACGGCACGATGATCACGGCCTCGCCGCAGTACGTCATCGACGTGCTCGACGACATGGCGCCCACCGTCGCCATCTCGAAGCCGGGCCGCGACACCAACGCGACCCCAGTCGAGGAGTTCTTCGTCGAGGCGCGCGCCGACGACGACTTCGGCGTGCGCGGCCTCGAACTGGTCTACTCGGTGAACGGCGGCGCCGAAAAGACGGTGTCGCTCTACAGGGGCGCCAAGCGGCTCGAGGAAGTCACCGCCGGCCACACCTTCTACCTCGAAGAACTCGGCGTGCAGGCCGGTGACGCGGTCAGCTACTACGCGCGCGCCGCCGACAACGACGCCAAAGGCGGCAAGCAGGCCACCAGCGACATCTATTTCCTGCGTGTGCGCCCGTTCGGCAAGGACTTCAAGCCGGCGACGTCGATGGGCGGGGGCGGCGGCGGGGGTGGCGGCGGCGGTGCCGAGGTCGGCGCGTTGTCGGAACAGCAGCGCCAGATCATCGCCGGCACCTTCAACGTGCTGCGCGAGAAGAAGGCGACCAGTGCCGAGAAGCTGCGTGAGGCGTCCGTGGTGCTGGCGCTCTCGCAGGGACGCCTCCGCGAGCAGGTCGAGGGTCTCGTCGGCCGCATGAACTCGCGGCTGGTAGCCCCCGATCCGAGCTTCAAGAAGATTGCCGAGCTGCTGCCGCTGGCGGTGGCCGAGATGAAGAACGCGGAAGGCAAGCTGCAGACGCGCAGCCCCGACGGCGCGATGCCCTTCGAGCAGAAGGCGCTCCAGTACCTGCAGCAGGCCGAGGAAGAGTACGAACTGCAGGTGCAGACCAATCAGCAGTCGGGTGGGGGTGGCGGCGGTGGGCAGGCCGGCTCGATCGCCGAAGACCTGGCGGACTTGTTCGAGCTCGAGATGGACAAGATGGCCAACCAGTACGAGACCACTTCGCGCGCCGAGAGCGCGCAGGCCGAGCAGCGCATCGACGCGCTGGCCGAGAAACTGAAGGAACTGGCGCGGCGCCAGCAGCAGGAACTCGAGCGTCAGCGCCGGCG
>JANNIB010000538.1:0-13386 GCA_031404695.1 Acidobacteriota bacterium | reverse complement strand
ACGCGCGCATCGGTCGAGGCCACGCCGTCGTGCGTCTGGGTGTCGGGGGCGCCGCCCGCGCCCGCGCCCGACGGGCCCGGGCGAGCCACGATCTGCTTGGCGAGTCCGAAGTCCATCACCTTCACGTGGCCCTGCGGCGTCAGCATCACGTTGGCGGGCTTCAGATCGCGGTGCACGATGTTGCGCCGATGCGCAGCATCGAGCGCCTGGGCCAGCTCGTGCGCGATGTCGATCACTTGGCGCAGGGGCAGCAGGGCCTTGCGCGCGTGGGTGTGGAGCGTGTCGCCCTCCACGTACTCCATCACGATGAACACGCGCCCGTCGGCGTCGCCGATTTCGAACACCTTGCAGATGTAGGGGTGGTCGAGCGCGGCCGCGGCCAGCGCCTCGCGACGCAGACGCTCGCGCGCCACGGCGTCGGCTTCGACCGCGGCAGGCAGCATCTTCACGGCGACCTTACGCTCGAGCCGTGTGTCTTCGGCGAGAAACACTTCGCCCATGCCCCCGGCGCCAAGCGGCGACAGGATGCGGTAGCGGCCGGCGAGCAACTCGGGGGGCCTCGAGACGTGCAGTCTCTCTCGACCGTGTCCCGACAAAGAAGAAGGCCTCTGAGCGTTGATCCTGGCCCGCCCAGCGGTTGTGGGACGGGCTAGAATTACGCCATGGCATCCCGACCGTCGGCGCTGTCGACCTGGTCGCCCGAACAAGTGGCGCAGGGACGGCGTTGGGTCAAGACCTGGCAGGACGCCGCACCGCGCCTGGAGGCGATTCGCCGTCAGGAACTCCGTCAGTTGGATCCGTATACCGCGATCGCGTGGTTGTGCGGGTCCGCCAGCTACCACGAGGCCCCGCGTGCGCCGAAACCCACGTCGGGCCTCGTCGAGCAACAGCGACTCTTCCGCAAACTCCGCCAACCGTGAACGCACTGATTCAAGCCGCAGCGGAATTGCAGGCCGTGTGCGTCGCGCACGACTGGCGGTTCTGCTTCATCGGCGGCCTGGCGGTGCAGCGGTGGGGCGAGCCGCGCGAAACGGTCGACGTGGATCTGACGCTGCTGACCGGGTTCGCCCATGAGCGCCGCTACGTGTCGGTGCTCATGGACCGGTTCGCGGCTCGCATCGACGACGCCGCGCAGTTCGCGTCGGTCAACAGGGTCCTGCTCCTGCGGGCGGCGTCGGGCGTCGGCCTCGACATCGCGCTCGGCGGCCTGCCGTTCGAGGAATTGGCCGTGTCGCGTGCGAGCCTGTTCACCTATCCCCCCGACGTTCCGCTTCGCACCTGCTCGGCGGAAGACCTGATCGTGCTGAAGGCCTTCGCGGATCGCCCCAAGGACTGGCTCGACATCGATGGCATCCTCATCCGCCAGTCCGCGTCGCTCGATTGGGACTACGTGCGCGCCCAGCTGGCGCCGCTGGCCGAACTCAAGGAGGCGCCGGAGCTGGTCGACAAACTCGAGCAGCGGCGCATCGCCGTACAGAGCTAACCCGGAGGCGACGGACCCGTCGGGAGAGCCGGCCTGGCCTACCGGCCGTCGCGCAGGAACTGCTCGGCCAGGATGCGGTAGCGGCCGGCGAGCAGGTCAGACGACATGGAGAAGGGGAGTCTACCGCCGCCCCGTCAGCCGTGCTTCTCGAGGATCGCCAGATCAAGAAGATCTTGGGGCCGCGCCACGGCAGCTTTGTTCTGCATCAATTCCGCCCGGCCGATGACCCAGATCCATCGGGCCCGGCGAGTACTTCCAGGAGCCGTGCGCACTCGCGGACGGTGCGCGCCATCGGCCCGAGATGGTCGATCGAGTAGTCCAGCGGCACGGCGCCGGTGTATGGCACGAGGCCCCAACTGGGTTTGTGTCCGACGATGCCGCAGAAGGCAGCCGGAATTCGAATCGATCCGCCCTGATCGCCCCCAACGGCCAGGTCCACGGCTTTCGATGCCACGAGCGCCGCGCAACCCGATGATGAGCCGCCGGTGACACGCGTGGGATCGTGGGGGTTGCGCACTGGGCCGGTGGCCGCCGTGTGGCTGCTCGCGTCGAGGCAGAGGTTCGCGCACACCGCCTTCCCCAGGATGTCCGCGCCGGCGTCCAGGACCCGCGTGGCCACGGTGGCGTCTTCGTCGGGCACGAAGCCCTCGAACACCGAGGAGCCGACCATCATCGGCACGCCGGCCAGGAAGATGTTGTCCTTGAGCGCGATGGTGGCGCCGGCGAGCGCACCCGCAGCGGCGCCCTTGACGGCGCTGCGCCAGTACCACGCCCCGAGCGTGTTGTCCGCATCGGCAGGTCGAGACCCGCGTTCACGCGGGTACTTCACGGGAAGCGCGGGATCGGGAATCTTGTCGAGGGCGTCGCCTTGCGCGTGGTACCCGTCCAGGAGAGGAAACACCAGCGCGCGCTCGGCCGCGGTGAACCCGAGCCCGAGGCTCGCGATGAGGGCCTCGCGATCGACGGGCTTGGCGGCGAAGTCGGCCAGCGTCACGCCGGCGGGCTGAGGTGGTGTGGCGTCGCGACGTTCCATGCGGCCTCCGTGAACCGTACCGGTACGACGCCGGGCAGGCGGGCTCAGCGAGGCGACGGAGTATAGCTCACGCTCGCCTGGCTGCCTCAGGCAGCACACGCGGCGCGGCCGCGAGCTACGGCTTCTTCGGCGCCGGATGCGTGTGCTGCGCGGGCGTGTCGCCCACCTGCACGGTGCCCATCAGGCCGCCGTCGGCGTGGTCGAGGATGTGGCAGTGCATCATCCAGGTGCCGGGCCGCTCGTCGAAAGTCACGAGGAAACGCGCCGTCGTCTTCATCGGTATGTTGACCGTGTCCTTCCACACCATCGGCTGGAGCGGCGCGCCCTTCTCGTCGACCACCATGAAGAAGTAGCCGTGCAAGTGGAACGGATGGTCCCAGTCGGTGTCGTTCTTGATGGTCCACAACTGCGTCTCGCCGATCTTTGCGAGGAACGGTTTCGCCTTCCAGAACGGCACGCCGTTGATGCGAAACTCGGAATGCCCGGCGTCCTGCGGTGGCAGCGTGAAGACCACCGGCACCGGCGTGGCGCCGGCCAGCGGCGGCGGCGTGATGGCGCGTGAGACCACCGGCAGGTCTACCTTCGTCACGGCCGGTTCGCTTGTGAGCGCCACGGTCATGACGTCTTCGACGCTGCGGTATTCGATGCTGCCGTAGCCGCGGTTGTAGAGCATCGCGCGCAGCGTCAGTTCCGTGCCTGGCTTGCCGGTGGGCCGGACGATCACGTCGTAGCGCTCGCCTGGCGTGACCAGCAGGATGTTGTTCTTCGTGGGCGTGGCCTGCAGGCCGCCGTCCTGACCGATGACCAGGAACTCCTGGCCCTCGAGGTCGAGGTAGAAGAAGCGGCTCTTGGCGGTGTTCACGATGCGCCAGCGTTGCGGGGCACCGGCGCGCGCGCGCAGCGTCGGCCGGGTCCGGCCGTTGACGAGCACGTAGTTGCCTTCGCGACCGAAGACCATGCCGGCCGACCCGCCGCTCTCCGAGTCCTCCAGGTTGCCCTTGCCGTCGAATCCGATGTCGCTCAGCACGATGGTCGTCATGTCGGCCACGCCGACGCCGTCAGCCGGGTCTTCGACCAGCAGCGCGCCGTAGAGGCCATAGCCCACCTGGGCCGCCGACATCACGTGCGGGTGATACCAGTAGAGCGAGGCATCGCGGACCACGAAGTCGTAGGTGAACGACTCGCCCTTCTTCACCGGATCCTGCGAGATGCCGGGCACCCCGTCCATCTCGATCGGCACCCGCACGCCGTGCCAGTGGATGGTCGTGGGTGCGTCGAGTTCGTTCACGAAGTGGACGATGAGCCGATCGCCGACCTTCGTGCGGATGAGCGGCCCCGGGAGGCCGCCGTTGTAAGTCCAGGCGCGTACCGTACGGCCGGGCGCCACCTCGACCTCGGCCATCTTCGCCGTGATGGCGACCTCGACGACGTTCGGATCCGGGTTGGTGTCGGGGGCCTCCGCCAGCTTCAGGCCGGCGTCCCAGCCCGGCGGCGCGTAGCTCGTCGGCCCCTGCGCCCAGGCCGGCGTCTGCGCCGCCATCCACGACAGGGCGAGGGCAGCGGCGGCCAGGATCACGAGGCGCTTCCACGGCGAATGACACGAACAGAACATGGCGGCTCCCACGATGGTAACTGGTCTAAGGCTGCAAACCCGATACCGCAAGACACGGGGAGACATGCCGCCGCCCGGTCGGTCACGCGCGTCAGCGCGCCGGGCCCGTTCTTCCGAGCGAACGCGTGGTGCGGTGCGTGGGCACGGCCGTCCACGGGTCTTCCGGCCACGGATGCCGGGGATAGCGGCCGCGCAGTTCCCTGCGGACTTCTTGATAGGCCCCCTGCCAAAAACTCCGCAGGTCGCGGGTGGTCTGCACCGGGCGCCCGTTGGGCGCCAGAAGGCTGAAGGTCACCGGCACGTGCGCCGGACCGAGTGTGGGCGTCTCGGCGAGGCCGAACAGCTCCTGCAGCTTGACCGACGCCAGGACCGTGCCGTCGGCGTCGTAGGTGAGCGGCGCGCGGCGTCCGCTCGGCACCGGCAGGCTCGACGGGGCGGCCTGGTCGAGCCGCGTGCGGACGTCGTAGGGCAGGTGCGCCGCCAGGTCGATGTCGCGCACGGTGGTCGAGCCAAGGGCGGCCTGCGCGACCAGCGCCGGCAGGTCGACGTCGAGGCCGGCGAACCTGAGGCGGCAGAGCAGCGCGCGGTCGGCCTCGCCCGGTGCGCTGGCGAGCCAGGCCTCGGCCAGCAGCGTCGCCGCCACCACGGGATCCGCCGCGACCGGCCGTTCGCTGAGTACGAGCTGGCCGACGCGTGCGACCTCGAACGCCTTCACGCGTCCGGACGCCGCGTCGAGGCGATGCCGGGTTTCAACGGCGCTCGGCGTGATCCACGCAGCGTCCACCTGGCTCGCCATCCTGACCCGCGCCTCGGCCACGCCGTCGCGGGTGGCAGCGGTGACGTCGAGCGCCACCACGAACTCGCCCTCGCGCACGCCCGACTCGCGCCCGAGCGTGGCGCCATGGCCGGAGGCCAGCACGAGGCGATCGGAACCGGCAGACCGGCGGCGGGCCAGGCGGTCCGCGAAGCCGGCAAAGAGCGCCCGCCGCAGCCGCACCTCGTCCACGCCGCCCGCCGACGCGCCCTCGCGCGCCGTGTCTGCCCCGACCAGGCCCTGCAACTCCCGCGCGAGCTGGCGCACGTGCGGCGGCTGGCTCGCGAAGCGATCGAGGTCGGCCAGCAGATCGCAGGTGGTGGTGGCGGCGCCGGACCCCAAGGCGCGGCCGCCTGCGAGCAGGGCGCACGCCGCGGCGACGTCGAAGCCGCCCCCTCCCTCGACCAGGATGCGCGCTAAACGCGGATGCACGGGCAGCCGCTGCAGGCGCCGCCCCAGGTCGGTGACCACCGGCGCACGGTCGTCGCCGGTGACCGCGCCGAGCCCCGACAGCAGCGCCACGGCGCTGGCGAGCGCCTCGTTGCTCGGCCGCTCGAACCACTCGAAGGTCCACGGGACGGCGCCCCACACGAGCAGGTCGAGCACCGGACCGGCGAGGTCCACGCGCGCGATGTCAGGTTCGCGCGACGCGCGCAGGCGGTCGCGCGCGTCCCACAGGCGCCGCACCAGGCCCGGGCCGAGACGTGCGGCGCGCCCGGCGCGCTGGTCCGCGCTGTCGAGCGTCACGCGTTCGGTGACGAGGTGATCGATGCCGCGCTCGGCGTCGTGGCGCGCGACCTTGACCAGCCCGCTGTCGACCACCGTCGACACACCGGGCACGGTCAGAGACGTCTCGGCGAGGTTGGTCGCCAGGATGACGCGTCGCCGCGTCGAGGGGCGCAGCGCCGCGTCCTGCTGGTCGCCGTCGAGCGAGCCGTGCAGCGGCAGCAGTTCGGCGTCCAGGTGCGGTTGGCCGGCGGCGACCTCGGTGCGGGCGCGTTCGATCTCGCGCGCGCCGGGTAGGAAGCAGAGGACATCACCCGTCGTCCGCGGCCACACGTCCCGCACGGCGGCTGCCACGCCCTGACCTGGCGCGTATTCGACGGCCAGCGGATGCCGCGCGCCCGGCACCTCGATGACCGGGCAGTCGCCGAGGAAGCGCGCCACCGGCGCGGTGTCGAGCGTGGCCGACATCACGAGCAGACGCAGGTCGTCGCGCGCCAACCACGCCTGGCGCACCAGCGCCAGCCCGAGGTCCGCATGGATGCTGCGCTCGTGGAACTCGTCGAGGACGACGGTGGTGACGTCCGAGAGCAGCGGATCCTGCTGGAGGCGCGCCGTCAGGATGCCTTCGGTCACGACCACCAACGGCGTCGTCGCCGCGAAGCGCTTCTCGAAGCGGATGTGCCAGCCGATCTCGCGGCCCAGCGTCCAGCCGCGTTCCTGGGCGATGCGCGTGGCCACCGCGCGCACGGCGACGCGGCGCGGCTGCAGCACGAGCACCCGGCCGTGTCTTACCAGGGCCGGCGGCACCCGGGTCGTCTTGCCGGCGCCGGGCGTCGCCACGAGCACGGCGGCACGCCGCGATGCCAGCGCGGCGACGACGGCCGGGAGATGCGCGTCGATGGGCAGCGGGGCGAGCATCAACCTTTCACGGTCCAGCCCTTGGCGACCAGCACCGGACGGATGCGCGCCACCTGGTCGCCCTGGATCTCGACCGTGTTGTCGGCCACGGCGCCGCCCACGCCGCACGTGCGCTTGAGCTCTCCGGCCAGGTCCTTCAGAAAGGCCTGATTCTGCGGCAGGTCGTACACCACCGTCACGATCTTGCCGCCGCGGCCCTTCTTCTCGAGGCGCAGCTTGGCGACGACCTTCGCCGGCACGGCGACGTCTCGGGCGAACTGGCTCGAGCACTTGCAGTCGCCGGCGGGCCAGCCGCAGGTCGGGCAGAGGCGGCCGGCGCCGGTGGAGTAGACGGGGCGGGAATTGTCGCGGCTCACGAGCCGTGATCCTATCGCGCGCGCCACACCAGGCGCGAGACGCCCTCGGCGCAGGCCCACGATACGGTGGCGGTCGCAAAGACCAGCGCCCACAGCGCCGGCGGCAATCCGGCCTCGCCGAGCAGTCGCGAGGTCAACGGCAACCACGCCGCTGCCAGCTGAATGGCGATGCCGGCCAGGACCGCCGCGTGCAGGTAGCGGTTCGGCAGCGGGTGCGTCCAGGTGTGCCGCGCGGGATAGGTGAGCAGCAGCTGGCCGATGGCCATGAAATGGAAGGCCACCGCCCGCGCCACATCGACGTCGTAGCCGAGGCGCGGCACCAGCCCGAGCAGGCCGAGCGCCAGCAGGGCCTTGATGGTGCCGGCGCCGACAATGAAACGCATCGTCGGCCGATCGAGCAGCGGCGCCTGCGGCGGCCGCGGCGGCTGCTGCATCACGCCGGGCGTGCGGTCGAAGGCGAGCGCCAGCGCCGGCACGCCGTCGGTCACGAGGTTGATCCACAGGATCTGCGCGGCGGTCAGCGGCAGCAGCAACGCGCCGGCGCCGTCGCGCAGGTCGAGCGCGAAGGCGAGCACGGCGCCGGCCGCCACCAGCAGCACTTCCGAAAGGTTGGTCGAGAACAGGAAGCGCAGGAACTTCTGGATGTTCTCGTAGATGCCGCGCCCTTCTTCCACGGCGCCGACGATGGTCGCGAAGTTGTCGTCGAGGAGCACCAGGTCGGCCACCTCGCGGCTGACGTCCGAGCCGCGCTGGCCCATGGCGACGCCGACGTCCGAACGCTTGAGCGCCGGGGCATCGTTCACGCCATCGCCGGTCATGGCCACGATGTCGCCGCGGCGCTGGAGCGCCTCGACGATGGCGAGTTTCTGCTCGGGCCGGACGCGGGCGAAGACCTGCACATTTTCGAGCGCCCGCGCCAGGTCTTCGGGCGTGAAGCGGTCGAGGTCTTCGCCGGTGAGGACGCGAACGCCCGGGATGCCGACCATCTGCGCGACCGCGAGCGCCGTGGCGGGATGATCGCCGGTGATCATGACCACACGGATGCCGGCGGCCTGGGCCATGCGCACCGCGTCCGGCACCTCCGCCCGCGGCGGATCCCACAGCAGCGCCAGGCCCAGCAGCGTCAGGTCGGTCTCGGCCTCGCCCGGGGCGGTCGCCACGGCAATGACGCGATGCCCCTGGCGCGCGTAGGCCTCCGCTTTCTCCAGCCACGCGTCGCGGTCGGCTTCCGTGAGCCTGCTGGCGCGGAGCAGCACTTCCGGGGCGCCCTTGAGATAGCTGACCGGTCCGTCCGCCTCGCGCACCGTGGCGCGCGCGAACTTCCACTCGCTGTCGAAGGGGCGCTCGGAGATGACGGCATGGGCCGCACGCACCTCGTGGGGGTCGAGGCCCGCGGAGGCCGCATGGCGCAGCAGGCCGAGGTCCAGGGGGTCGCCGGCACCGGTCGCCAGGTCGGCGTCGTTGGCGAGCACGATCGCCTTCAGCGCTCGCGGCAGGTCCACGGCGTCGATCGACCGCACGTCCATGCGGCTCTCGGTGAGCGTGCCGGTCTTGTCGGTGGCGATGACGGTGACCGACCCGAGCGCCTCGACCGCCGACAGCCGGCGCACCACCGCGCGGTGCCGCGCCATGCGTTCCACGCCCAGGGCCAGCGCCACGGTCAGCACTGCCGGCAGCCCCTCCGGCACGGCGGCCACGGCGAGGGCCACCGCGAAGATGATCATCTCGGGAGCGTGGTCGAGCCCTTCGGCAGCAATGCCCGCCACGCCGATGCCGGCGGCCAGCATCAGGACCCAGCGCGCGATCCGCCGCCCGAGCTCGTCGACCCGGCGCTCGAGCGGCGTCTTCGTCACGGTGATGCCGCCGAGCAGCGCTGCCAGGCGGCCCATCGCACTGGCGGGTCCGGTGCGGGTGGCGTCGAGGAAGGCCTTGCCGCGCACCAGCAGCGTGCCGCTCATGACCTCGTCGCCGCTGGCCTTGTCGACCGGCACCGACTCGCCGGTGAGCACCGCCTCGTCGAGCATCGCCCCGTGGGCCTCACGCAGCACGCCGTCGGCCGGCACCCGATCGCCGGCCTCGAGCCGCACCCAATCGCCGGCCACCACGTCGGTGCTCGGCAGGCGCACCAGCACGCCGTCGCGCAGCACCCACGACTGCGCCGCCGCGAGGGCCCGCAGGTGGGCGAGGGCGGCCTCGGAGCGCCGCTCCTGCGACAGGCCCAGCACGGCATTGAGCAGCAGGATCACGCCGATCGCCGTGGCTTCGATCGGCCAGCCCTCGGCCCCCTCGAAGACCCACAGACCGGCATCGAAGGCGAGCGCGAACAGCAGGATGTAGATGAGCGGGCTCTGGAACTGGCGGAGCAAGCGCCGCCACAGCGGATCGGGCGTCCGCTCGGGCAGGGCGTTGGGGCCGCTCGCGCGCAGGCGCTCGGCCGCCTCGACGGCAGATAGTCCGTTCATGTTCCTGTCGCGGCCGGCCGATCGGCCGGCCAACGCTAGATGGGCTGGTAGCGATCCATCACACGGTACGGCACTTCCCGGAACGCCGGCAGGCCCGCGACCTCGATGATATGCCGCAGGCCGTCGCGATCGTGGAACTCGCGCTGGTCGCGGTTGATGACGATGGTATTCGGGTAGCGCGGCGCCAGGCGTCGGAACTCGGCGTCGATGATGCGAAAGCGGCGCACCATCTCTTCGGCACGTTCGTAGGGCCGCGCCCGCAGGCGGATGTGCTTCTCGATGGTGTCGGTGCTCGAGGTGAGCACGATGACCACGTCGGGCTGCCAGAGGTCGCCGACCGCCAGCACCCTGCGCAGCTCATCGTGCACCTCGGCCGGGTACTCGGGAATGTGCGCCTCGAGCGTGATCCGCGCGCCCTCGAAGAAGATCACCTTGCCGGGGCCATCATGGGTGTCGGCGTCGCGGTAGTTGGCGTCGTAGAGGTCGCCGAAATAGGCGGTGACGCCGACGGGATTCCTGCCGGCTTCGATATCGGCCAGCACGCGCGGGTCCCACACGCCCTGTTCGCCTTCGCCGTACGAGCCGTTGTGGTACAGGTCGCCGAGCTGGCGGACCAGCGTGCTCTTGCCGATGCCGGGGCCGCCGACGATCGCCACCTTCATCGTGGGCCCGCCGGCAGGTGGTCGAGGAAGTAGCGCGCGATCTTGCGGTAGACGTGCACGGTGGTGCCGGCGCCCTCGGCGATGGCGTGCGTGCGGTTGGGATAGATCATCAGGTCGAAGGGCTTGCCGAGTTCGACCAGCCGGTTCACCAGCTTCTCGGTGCCCTGCACGTGCACGTTGTCGTCGCCCGAGCCGTGGATGATGAGCAGGTCGCCCTTGAGGCCCTCGGCGAAATGGATGGGCGAGCCGAGCTTGTAGCCGGCGGCATTCGCATCCGGCAGCCCCATGTAGCGTTCCTGGTAGATGGTGTCGTAGAGCGTCTGGTCGGGTACCGGCGCCACCGACACGCCCACCTGATACACATCGGGGAAGCGGAAGAGGGCATTCAGTGTGTTCGAGCCGCCGCCGCTCCAGCCCCATATGCCGACGCGGGTGCCGTCGAGGAAGGCGTGACGCGCCAGCAGGGCCTTGACGCCCGCAGCCTGCTCCTTCGAGGACAGATCGCCCACCGTGCCGTAGACCGCCTTGCGCCACGGCGCGCCTTTCGGCGCCGGCGTGCCGCGGTTGTCGAGGCTGGCGACGATGTAGCCGGCTTCGGCCAGGGCGCGATGGAACAGGCCGGTGGCCCCTGGCCACTGATGGGTCACGGTGACGCCGGCCGGCTCGCCGTAGACGTGCATGAGCAACGGATAGCGCCGGGCCGGATCGAAGGACGACGGCTTCAGCATCCAGCCGTCGAGCATGACGCCCCCACCGACGTCCACCGTGAAGAACTCGGCCGGCGGCGTGAGGACCGGTGCCAGCGCCGTGCGAAGCGCCGTCGTGTCGGTCAGCGAGCGGACGGCGCGATGGCTGGGCAGTTCGACCACGTCGGTCACCGGCGGCACGTCGAAGCGTGACCAGGTGTGGAAGGCGAGCCGGCCGCCGGGGGCCAGGCGATAGCTGTGCGTCCCGGGCTGGTCGGCCGGTGTCACGCGCTCCGGCGCGCCCTCGCCATTCGCTCGCGCCCGATACAGGTAGCGTGCGGTGGCGTCGGTGGGCGAGGCGGTGAAATAGACCCAGGTGTCGGTGGCATCGGTGCCGAGCAGTTGCAGGATGTCGGCATCGAAGCGGGTCACCAGCGTGGTGGCGCTGCCGTCCTTCGCCGCCAGATAGATGTGCCGCCAGCCATCGCGTTCACTGGTCCACAGAAACTTCTTGCCCTGGTCTACCCAGCGCACGGTATCGACGACATCGACCCACGTCTCGGAGCGATCGCGGAAGACGCGCCCGACCGTGCCGGTCGCGACATCGGCGGTCAGCAGGTCCTGCTGATTCTGCAGGCGGTTCAACTGCTGGATGGCGAGCGTGGACGCGTCGTGCCACTCGAGCCGGGCCAGATAGCTGTCGCGCGCGTCGCCCGGCGTGGTCATCCATCGCGTCTCGCCGCCGTCGGCGCTGACGACGCCGATGCGGGCCGCGGCGTTGGTGGTACCCGGCTTGGGATACGGGATGTGGGTGGCGACCGGGTAGACGCTGTCGGTGTTGTTGAGCAGCGTGAAGATGCCGACGCCGGTGGTGTCGAACTGCCAGTAGGCAATGCGCCGGCCGTCGGGGCTCCAGCGGAAGCCGTCGCGTACGCCCAGCTCTTCTTCGTAGACCCAGTCGGAGGTGCCGTTGATGAGCGTCTCGGAGCCGGAGGTGGTGAGCGGCGTGATGCGGCCGTCGTCCACCGTCTCGACGTAGAGGTTGTTGGCGCGCACATAGGCGACGCGGGTGCCGTCGGGCGCGAACTTCGCGAACATCAGCGAGCTGGCCGGGGCGTCACCACCAAGCTGACGCAGCCGGCCCGAGGCAAGGTCGAGCACCCAGTAGTCGCCGCGGGTGTGCTGGCGCCAGACGCGGGCCGTGTTCGTGAAGACGAGCAAGCGCCGGCCGTCGGCCGACCAGGCGTAGTCGCGGATGGCAAGCGGCGCGGTGCGTCCGGCCGGCACCAGCCGGGCGCTGACGACCAGCACGCTGCGGGCGCCTGTCACCGCGTCGTAGCGCACCAGATCGGAGCCGCCGGAGGGCCCCGATGATTCGACGGTGGTGTAGGCGGCGCCGTCGGCCATCCAGCGAGCCGGGCCGAAAGCCGGCACGTCGTAGGCGCCGTCCTGGAAGATCCGGCCGAGCTGACGATCGAGGCCGGCGCGGTCGAGCGACTGCGCGACCAGCGGCGCAGCGGCGAGGGCGACGCCGAGGCTGACCCCGGCGACAGCGAGCAGATGCCGCACGGAACGTACGGACGGCACGAGCCGTGCAGCGCGCATCGACGGTTACCGCGTGGTGCCGCGGTCCACCGGTTCGAGACGCACGACCGGCGTGGGCTTGCCGTCGCGGTCTTCGGTCGCGAGGTAGATGAAGCCGTCGGGGCCCTGGCGGATGTCGCGGATGCGGCCGATGCCGGGCAGGATGGTCTCGCGCGACAGCACCTTCTCACCGGCGAGGGTCACGCGACCCAGCTGTTCGCCGGCCAGGCCGGCGATGAAGAGCTGCCCCTTCCACTGCGGGAAGCGATCGCCGGTATAGAAAACGGCGCCCGAGATGCCGATCGACGGCACCCAGATGTGCAGCGGCTGGTCCATGCCCTCGCGGTGCGTGCCGCGGTGAATGGCTTTGCCGGTCGTGTAGTTCACGCCGAAGCCGATGACCGGCCAGCCGTAGTTCTTCCCGGCTCGATCGAGGTTCAGCTCGTCGCCGCCCTGCGGCCCGTGTTCGTTGGTCCACACGTTGCCGGTGGCCGGATCGATGGCGATGCCCTGGACGTTCCGGTGGCCGTAGCTCCAGATCTCCGGCTTCGCCGGCGCCTTGCCCACAAACGGGTTGTCGGCCGGCACGGTGCCGTCCTCGTTCAGCCGGACGACTTTGCCGTGATGGTTGGTCAGGTCCTGCGCGGGATGCTTCTCGAGGTCGCCTTCGGGCGGCACCATACGATCGCCCAGGGTCAGGAACAGATGGCCCTTGCCGTCGAACGCTATCTTGCCGCCGAAGTGACCGCGGCCGGTGGAGACCGACTCGAAGAGCTGCGTCACACCCGTGAGCGCGTCTTTCTCGAACGTCGCGCGCACCAGCGCCGTGGTGTTGCCGGTGCCGTCGGGACGGCGCTTGGCATACGTGAGATACACGAAGCGGTTGCTGGCGAAGTTGGGATGCAGCGCGATCTCGAGCAGGCCACCCTGGTTCTCGTAGGCCACCTCGGGGACGCCGGCCACCGGCGTGGGCAGCAGCTTGCCGTTGCGGACGATGCGCAGACGTCCGGGCCGCTCGGTGATGAGCACATCGCCGCCGGGCACGAACGC
>JANNIB010000537.1:0-6810 GCA_031404695.1 Acidobacteriota bacterium | reverse complement strand
GCCCAGGATCCGGGCGGCCCGGTCACGCAGCTCGCGGCCACGCCGCCCCGGGCCGACGGCCCACTGCGCGACCGGGTTCACGCCTGGCGCCGCTCGTGGCACAGTACCCTGGCAGATGAAGTGCGCGTGGCCATCAACGCGGGGGAACTCGCCAGTGCCGTCGACCCCGCCCAGGCGGCGTTCGAGATCGATGCGCTCCTGATGGCGGCGACACGGGCGGCGGACGCCGGCGATCTCCGCGCCCACGACCACGCGCGCGCGGCCATCGAACGACGGCTGCGGCACTGGGCCGCGAGCCACGACACGGACGTCCCCCTCCCATGAAGATCGCCACCTGGAACGTCAACGGCATTCGCGCCCGGCAGGGACAACTGCTCGACTGGCTGGCCGCGGAGCGTCCCGACATCGTCTGTCTGCAGGAGATCAAGGCCTCGCTCGATCAGCTGCCCTTCGAGCTGCGCGATCTCGACGGCTACTGGACCGGCTGGCACGGCGAGAAGGGCTATTCCGGCGTCGGCCTCCTGGTGGCCAAGGGGTTGGTCGCGACGCCCCCCGTCTACACGCATCCGGCCTTCGACTTCGAGCAGCGCGTCATCTCGGCCGAACTCGACTTCGGGCACGGGCCGGTCGTGACCTCGTCGTTCTACGTGCCCAACGGCGGCAAGGACTACGCCGCGAAGATCCGCTTTCTCACCGACATGGACGCCTGGGCCGCCGAGCACCAGGCGGCGGGCCGGCGGCTGCTGTTCGCCGGCGATCTGAACGTCGCGTTGACCGAACTCGACATCCACCCGAAAGAGCGCAAGCTCAATCAGGTCGGCACCCGGCCCGACGAACGGGCGCTCATCGACCGGCTGCTGTCGCGCAATCTCGTCGACGTAGCCCGCACGCTCCACCCCACCGACGACGCGCTGTTCACATGGTGGGCACCGTGGCGCAACCTGAAGCAGCGCAACATCGGCTGGCGGATCGATTACATCGTGGCCTCGCCGCCGCTTGCCGGCAGCGCCGCCACCTGCGTCGTGCAGCGCGAGTTCGGCACCAGCGATCACGGTCCCGTCGTCGCCACCTTCGCGTGAAAGGCTCACCGCCCATGGCCCGTTCCATCCGCCGTCATCGCTGGCTCGTCCTCGCGCTGGTCGTCGTCGCGGCCGGCGCGGCGCTCGTAAGCACCGTCGCGGCGCGTGTGGCTACGCAGCCGGCCGGCCGCCCCGCCGGCGCCACCTACACGGGCAACGCGTTCACCTTCGACGAAGTCGCGCCCGGCATCTATCACGCGGTGGGCACGGGGGCGTTAGCGGTGGGCTGCAACGCCTCGGTCATCGTCAACGCCGACGACGTGCTGGTCGTGGATACCAACATGACGCCGGGCGCCGCCTGGGCCCTGCGCGAGGAGTTGAAGGCGCTGACGCCCAAGCCGGTGCGCTATGTCGTGAACACGCACTGGCACTGGGACCATGCGCACGGGAACTCGCTCTACGGACCCGATGTCACCATCATCGGCCACGACTACACGCGCGCGAAGCTCGCCGCCGGCGATTCGATGCGCGGCCGCAGCTACGACATGTTCATCGGCGGATTGCCGGCCCGTATCGCGGACCTCAAGGGACAGCTCGCGAAGGCGGCCGCCGCCAATCGCGCGAAGCTCGAGACCCAGCTGGCGACGCTCGAGACCCAGCTCGAGGGCACCAGGACAGTGGTCGCCACGCCGCCAACGCTGACGCTGAGCGATCACCTGACGCTGGTTCGAGGCGGCCGCGAGATCCGCCTGCTCCACCTCGGCCGCGCACACACCGGTGGCGACCTCGTGGTGTACCTGCCGAAAGAACGGCTCGTCATCACCGGCGACCTGCTGGTCGAGGGCACCTCGTACCTCGGCGACGGCTTCATCGGCGACTGGCCGCAGACGCTCGAACGCCTGCGCGGGCTCGACTACGACCTGACGCTGCCCGGCCATGGCAAGGCGTTCCGGGGCAAGACGAAGATCGACCACTTCCAGGCCTATCTGCGCGACTTCCGCCAGCAGGTCGAAGCGCTGCACGCGGCCGGGGTGCCGGTCGAAGCGGCGGCCGCGAAGATCGACATGCGCCGGCACGCCGTCAACTACCCGGCCCTCACCAGCCCGGGCGTGCTATGGCACGGCGTGGCCCGTGCCTACGAAGAGTTCGAGGGCAGAGCGCAATAGGGCGGGACAGCCAGTCCGGACGTCCGGCACTCGGAATGGGTACCTCGTCGCTGCGGCTGGGAGGCTGGCGCGGTGCAGATCACAGCCGCTGCGCCAAGGCACCCATCCCGAGCCCCGGACCTTGTCAATCGGCTGCCCCCGTCCCAGCGGCCGGTAGACGTTTAAGCTACCAGCACGATGAACCTGTTCATCATTGGAGCCGGCGCCTCTCGCGGAACGTTCCAGAAGCCGGATCACGAGGTGCCGACGGCGGCCGGCTTCGGCAAGGTGCTGGCCCGCGTTCGCCCGGACTGGGTGTCCGTCTACCCCAACCTCGCGAAAGTTGTGAAGCGGCTCAGGATGCCGACCGACGACTGGAGCTTGGTGGACGTGTGGACGTGGATCGACTATCAGTCGAAGCTGAAGAGCCTCATGCAGCCCCTTCCGCGGGGGTGGCGAGGCGCGGACACGAGTCGTGAGCTTCGTAGCGCCCTGCTCGATGTGTACGGCCGGCGATGCGACAAGTTGGCGCCGGGTCGTGGGTCAACATTGGTTCAGACACTCAACGCGAACCTCTCCAAGGGCGATGTAGTGGTGTCATTCAACTACGACACAATCGCCGAACGAGTTGTGCGACGTATCGCCAGAAAGCGTAGCTGGCAGTTTGTCGGCCCCGTGGGTTCGCGGGCAGGCGTGACGCTGGCCAAACCCCATGGGTCAACGTCCTGGACTGTGCAGGTCGGAGACAAGCCAGCGGTAGAGTGGCCAGGCGATGGAACAATCGAATTCGACTCGATCGAGATGGCGCTTGGCGACGACACCCCTGAACCACTCGTAGTGGGCGCCGTGCCGATCAAGAGCGAACTCGTGAGCGAGGTTCAACGAGCTTATCGCGTGCCCGACGTCTTCAAGTGCATTCAGGCCCAGTGGAAGGCTCTCGTCGAAGCTCTGGCGAAGGCCGACGACGTCATCGTCATGGGCTACAGCTTCCCGGCCGAGGATCAATACGGCCGCTTCCTTTTTCGAGAAGCACTGCGGTCACGATCAGGCAGCCGTGCTCTTCGGTTGCATCTCTTCGAGTTGGATGAACACGCAGCCAGGCGCAGTCACGACATCCGCGAAGTATTTGGTGCCGCGCTTGGCGAGCTGCACTACTGCGGGCCGATCAGGCCGAAGGCTCTCGCCTCCTGGCGGCGGCGACATCAGCGGCGCTTAGGCTCTGGGTCACGCGCCCGGCGCGCGGATGGAGGGACTCGTCGCAGCGGCTGTGATCTGTGCGCGAAGCCACCCAGCCGCAGCGAGGAGTCCCTCCGTTCGCGTGGCGGGCGGTCCCACTCCTGTCCCGGGGACTGTTTCGCCGTGGAGAGCCGGCCAGTACCCAACCGGCGAGTTTTTTCGTCTATTCTGAGGTGACGTTGGCACTTCAGGCTTCTTCTTCCCTGCGGGTCCGGCTGGTGGCTGCGGTCGGGCTGGCCGCCATTTCGCTGGCTGGCTGCTCCCTCAAGACCTTTGCGGTCAATAAGTTAGGCGACACCTTGTCGGCCCCGGGGCCGTCCGTCTACACGACCGACGACGACCCCGAGCTCATCAAGGCGGCGCTGCCCTTTTCCCTCAAGACCCTCGAGTCGCTGCTGCAGGCCTCCCCGAAGCACAAGGGAATGTTGCTCACCGCCTGCTCGGGTTTCACCTCCTACGCGAACGCCTTCGTGCAACTGGATGCCGAGGCCATCGAGTCGACCAACTACGAAGAGAGCGAACGGCTGAAGGCGCGGGCCCGGCGTCTCTACCTCAGGGGACGCGACTACTGCATGCGACGGGTGGAACTGCGGCGGCCGGGGCTGCGCGAGGCGTTGGCGAAGGATCCCGCGACGGCACTCGGCACGACCAAGTTCGACGTCGACGAGCTCTACTGGCTGGGCGCCTCGTGGGGCTCGGCGATCGCGGTGGGTGTGGATCAGCCGGATCTGGTGGCCGACTTCCCGGTCGTGCGCACGCTGATGGAACGGGCGCTGCAGATCGACGAAGACTACGCCGACGGCGCCATCCACGAGGTGTTCATCACCCTCGACGGGATGTCGCCGTCGATGGGTGGCGACGCCGCCCGCGCGCGCACGCACTTCGAACGCGCCGTGGCGATCTCGAAGGGCAAGTCGGCGTCGGCCTACGTGGCCATGGCCGCCAGCGTCGCCCAGCCGGCGAACAACAAGGAAGAGTTCGAGAAGCTGCTCGAGCAGGCGCTGGCCGTGAACCCCGACGACGTGCCGAACAACCGCCTCGCGACGCTCATCGCGCAGAAACGCGCGCGTATCCTTCAATCGCGCGTGGATGAGCTCTTTACCAACGCCGCTGCGCATTACACGGCGGCCCCACGTCTGACGGTGGCGCCCCCCCGTGCCGCACGCGCCCGTGCCCACCCTGTTCCGCTAACCCACTCCCGGAGGACTCCGACCGACATGCCTTCCAACTCCCGCCTGTGGATCGCGGCGCTCACGCTCCTGTGCGCCGCCACTGTGGCCAGCGCCCAGACGACCATCCGTCTGGCATCGCCGGCGCCGCTCGGGTCTGTGTGGCACAAGGCCTTGAAGCAGTTCGAAGCCGAAGTGAAGACGGCCACCGCGGGCCGCGTCATCGTGCGCGTCATCGGCGCGGCGCAGGATGACGAAGCCACGATGATCTCGAACATGAAGATCGGGCGCCAGCACGCCGCCTCGATAACAGCGCTCGGCCTCGCCTCGGTCGATCCGGCATTCAACATCTTCGCCATCCCGATGTTCTTCAGCAACTACGACGAGTACCGCGCCGTACGCGCCAAGGTCGAGCCGGCGCTGAAGCAGAAGCTCGAAGCCAAGGGCCTGGTCTTCCTCAACTGGGGTGATACCGGCTGGGTCTACCTGTTCAGCAAGGGCCCGGTGCCAAACGTCGACGCGATCAAGAAGCTGCGGCTGTACACCTCCGCCGGCGACGACTCGTTCGTGCAGCTCTACAAGCAGAACGGCTTCAACCCGCGGCCGCTGCCCTTCACCGAGATCCAGAGCGGGCTCATGACGGGCCTGCTGGATGCCGTGCCCTCGACGCCGCTGGCGACGCTCGCCTTCCAGTGGTACCGCAACGTGCCCGAGATGCTCGACCTGGGTCTGGGCCCGCTGGCCGGCGCCACGGTCGTCGATGCGAAGGTGTGGAACAGCATCCAGCAGAGCGACCGCGATCAGGTGCTCGCCATCGCGAAGAAGATGCAGGATGCGCTCGACAAGGACGTGCCGGCGCAGGACACGCAGGCGCGCGCCGAGATGGTGAAGCGCGGCCTGAAGGTGACGGCGCCGGATCCGGCCGCGGTACGGGGCTTCCGTGAGATGGCCGACAAGTTCGCCGCCTCGATGAAGGGCGGCGTCGTGCCGGCCGACATCTACGACCAGGCGACGCGCGAACGCGACGCCTTCCGCAAGACCCGCGGCAAGTGAGCGCCACGCTCGACCCCGCGGCGCCGGCCGAAGCGCGCGGCATCGACGAGGGCGGACGCCTCGGGGTGTTCGAGCACGGGCTGTCGGTGCTCGCGCTGACACTGCTGACGCTGCTGCCGATCGCCGAGATCGTGCTGCGGCGCTTCGACTCCGGCATCCCCGGCGGCACGCCCTTCGTGCAGCACCTCACGCTGGTGGTGGCGCTGCTCGGCGGCGCGCTGGCCGCGCGCGACGACCGTCTGCTGGCGCTCGCAACCGGATCGCTGCTGCCGACGGGGCCAATCGCCATCACCGCCAAAGCCATCGGCGGCTTCGTCGGCGCCGCCGTGGCCGGCCTGCTGGCGCGTGCCGGCATCGATCTGGTGCGGCTGGAACGCGAGGCCGGCCGCAACATCACCGAAGGGGTGCCGGTCTGGGCGTTCCAGGTGCTGCTGCCGCTCGGCTTTGCCGCGATCACGTGGCGCATCGTGGCGCATCGTGCGTGCCTCCTACAAGTCTCACGTGGCCGCTGGCGTGGCCGCCGCCGCGGGCGCCGCGATCGGCTGGTGGATGGGCGGGGGGCTGCCGTTCAACTGGAGCGACCCGTTCTCGCCCGTCATCGAGGAAGCCACACAGGCCGTGCTGCCGGGAGGCGCCGGTTCCTACCTCTGGTGGCTGCTGGCGCTCGCAATCGGCGGCGTCGCCGGGGCGCCGATCTTCGCGCTGTTGGGTGGTGCGGCCGCGATCATGTTCCTGTCGGAGGGCGTGCCCGGCTCGGCCATCCTGATCCAGACCTACCAGCTCTCGACCAAGCCGACCCTGGCATCGATTCCGCTCTTCACGCTGGTCGGCGTGCTGCTGGCCGAAGGCGGCGCGCCGCATCGCCTGCTGCGGGTCTTCCGCGCGCTCTTCGGCTGGTTTCCCGGCGGCACCGCCGTGGTCTGCGCGATGCTGTGCGCCTTCTTCACCGTGTTCACCGGCGGCTCGGGCGTCACCATCCTGGCGCTCGGCGGTCTGCTGTTCCCGGCGCTGGTGAAAGACGGCTACGGGGAGAAGTTCTCGCTCGGGCTGCTGACCGCGTCGGGTTCGCTCGGCCTGCTGCTGCCGCCAGCGCTGCCGCTCATCCTCTACGGCATCGTCGCTCAGGCGCCGATCGAAGATCTATTCATCGGCGGCATCCTCCCGGGGCTGTTGCTCATCGGCATGACG
>JANNIB010000536.1:0-2961 GCA_031404695.1 Acidobacteriota bacterium | reverse complement strand
GCGAGATGGACTACGGCATGGGCGTGGCGCCGTTCATCGGCAAGCGCGACGGACGCTAGCGCTCTCGACGCGCGACCAGCCTGTCGCGCACTGCAGGCCCACGGCCCAGAGCCGTGGTGGAATAGCCACATCGGGTGTGGCTCCATCACCACACTCCGCACCGACGTTACGTGGTTTCGTCGGCCCAGCACCCTTCGGTGAAGGCGCGCCAATTGCAGGAAGGCGTGACATCGGGCCCCCTCCTGGAGGTTGCTGATGTCACGTCTTCGTTCCGTCGTCGCCGCCGTGGCGATCTTCATCGCCGCTCCCGTCCTGGCGCAGGAGCAGATCGAACACTTCACGGTGACCGACATCGCGCAGACGCGCATGGTCAACATCGATGCGACCGTGCGCGGCTTTGGCGACGTGCTCGCGGTGACGCCGCTCACGCACGTTCCAACTGACTACCTGAGCCGGGCCACCGCGGTCAGCGGCGGGCGATTCGTGGCGTGGCTGGCGCAAAGCGACAACTATCCGGGCTCTGATCTCTTCCTCTTCGACCGGCGCACCCGCACGGTGTCAACGGCGACGGCGGCTCTGCCCCCTCCACCCCCTGGCGCGCGGTCCGCGAGCTTCTTCTCCCTGCTGGGTGCCGACACGCACCGCCCTCGCCTGTTCGTCGTCGAGCAACGGTTTTCCGGCCCCGGCCCCGTACAGACCGTGTGGACCGTCGACCTGCGCGGCGGACCACCGGTAGCGCTGGCCACCCTCGACTGGAGCGTCTACGGCTTCGGCTATGCTGCCGAGTCGGACGAGGCCTTCATCAACGACTCAGGTGGGCCCGGCCCCGCGACCATGCTGGTCGTCAATGCGACCACCGGCGCGGAAGTGCGCCGCTTCACCCGGCCGCTGAGGTCGTATGGCGCCCTCACGGAGCCTGCGGGACGTGTGGTCTGGGTCAACGACGGCCTCGGCATGCGCACGCTCGACGCCCGCACCGGCGCGGTGCTCGCCACATCGCCATTCTTCCAGTCCGGCTCTTCCACCTACGACCCGGTGCGCGGGGTGCTGTTCGTGCGCCAGAGTGACTTCCTGGTGGTGGTCGATCCGCTCAGACTCACCGAAATCGGCCGCGCCCGGGTGGCCTTTACGCCACCGCAGGCCCTGATGTCGGAAAGCACCGAGACCTTGCTCGGACGCTGGATGACCGGGGCTTACGTCGTGCGATCGTCGTTTCGCTACGGCAACACGACCTGCAACGAGATCAGCATCGACGCACTCGACGCCACCGGCGCCCGGCGGGCCACCGCCGATATCCTGTCTCGCCTGGGCCCGGGCGGGAACGCCTCCTGCAATGCTCGTGGATTCGTGTTCCGATCGCCGTTCGCGCCAACGGCGCTGGCCTCGGTGGTGAACGGTGGCACGGCGTCGCTCACATGGAAGGACCCCGGCGACACGACCCACTTCGAACTGGAGTTCGGCTTCGCGCCGGGCCAGCGCGCCGGTGCCATCGCCGTCGGGACTGCCACATCGATCGCCATCCCCGGCGTGCCGCCGGGCGTCTACTACGTGCGCGTGAAGGCGCACAATGAAGTGGGCCCGAGTCCGGCGTCGAGCGACGTCCGCATCGTGGTGCCGTAGTCGAGGTCCGACGATGATGCTGCTGCCGTTTCCCGCTCGCTGCGCGCGCCCGCTTCTCGTCTCCGCACTCGCCGCCCTGGCATTCACGGAGCCCGCGGGCGCGCAGGAGCGGATCGAGCTCCTGACGTTCGTGAACAACCAGAGCCGCATGGTGGAAGTGGATGCCAGCGTCACCGGTTTCGGCGCGGTACGGGCGGTGACGCCCGTGCCGAATGGGCTCGAACCCACAGGGAGACTCTTTGGCCCCTCCGGCGAAATCGTCGCCGTGGCCGGCGGACGCTACCTGGCATGGGTCGCCATCGCCAACCCGGGGTTCGGGCCACTTCTGGCCTTCGACCGGCGGACGCGGACGCTCCTCGACGCGACGAGTCTGCTGCCAACGGACGCCACGGGATCCAGGCTCGTCAACAACCGCCTGCTCGCGAACGACTCCCAACACCCGCGGCTGTTCATCGCGGGAGAGCCGGCATTTCGCGGCCCCGGCCGCGCAGCCGCGGAACTCTGGGCCATCGACTTGCAGGGTGCCGCGCCCGCCCGGGTGGGCACGTCGGAGGTCGTGATTGACGGTGCGGCCTACGCGGCCGATACCGGAGACATCTTCTACCTCGACGGGGCGTTCGAGAATGGCGGGCGCATCACCTGGGTGGTGGCCGCGAACGCAGAGACCGGCCGCGAGCTGCGTCGCTGGAAGCTCTCAGGAGTCGTGACGGCCATCCGTACGGATGCCACCGGCGGGGTTGTCTGGGTCGACCACAACGGCCTCGAGGCGCTCGATGGCGCGACCGGCGTCGTGCTCGCGTCGTCGCAGCTGTTCAATGCGGCCAACACCACGGTGGACGCGCCGCGGCAGCTGCTACTCGTGCGGCAGGGCGACTTCCTCGTCGCCGTCGATCCGCTGCTGCTGACCGAGATCGGCCGCACGCGCGTCACGTACATGCCACCCGACCAGGGCATGTCGCGCACGGCGCAGACGTTGCCCGGGCGTTGGATGACCGGCGCCTACACGGTGCGCACGGAGACGCGAGAGACGATCGTGAGCTATGGGCGCACTGGCCGCAACGACCAGTACGAGTTCACGTGCAACGCGATCCAGGTCGACGCGCTGCACCCAAGCGGCACGCGGCGCGAATCAGCCGACGTGCTGGCGTCGCTTGGCCCCGGCGGCGGCGCCATCGGCAGCCGTGATCAGGGGCTTGGTTGTCGCGCGGTGGCCGTGCTCGTGCGCTCGCCGTTTGCGCCCATGTCTCTGGCGGCGTCAGTCAGCGGCAGTAACGTCTCGCTGACGTGGGGAGATCCGGGCGACACCACCGACTTCGAGATCGAGTTCGGGTTCGCGCCCGG
>JANNIB010000535.1:0-6778 GCA_031404695.1 Acidobacteriota bacterium | reverse complement strand
CGGCTTGGCGGTGGTGGGCGGCGGGGCCGGCGGCCGCGTCGTGGCCGGCGGCTTCTGCTGGCCGGCCTCGGCGGCGGCCAGCGGGGCGGCGCCGAGCGCGCACACGCTCAGCAGGACGAGACAGGTGGCTGGGATACGCATGGAAGGGGTCCTTACTGCACGCCGACGGCCGTCCACGCGTCGGTCACGGCGCGTTCCACGGCCGCATTCGAGGGATACAGATCGCGGGCCGACTGAATCGTGGCGGCGCGCGCCTGCGAGAAGGTGGCCCGCAGCGGCAGCATGGTGGTGAAGGCGCGGAAGAACACCTTCTCGATCTGATCGCGGTTGGCAAAGCCCACGCCGGTCACCGAGCGGCCGGAAACACGGTTGGTGCCGCCTTCGATCGCCAGGTAGTAGGCGTGGTTCGGAATGCCCGAGTTGATGTGCACGCCGCCGTTGTCCTCGGTGCCGGTGTAGCGCACGCTGTAGTGGTCCGGATCGCCGTAGGCGGTGGGCGATTGCATCGAGCGGATGCCCGAGACCGAGCCGGCGCGCGCGGCGCGGAACGAGTCTTCGCCCATCAGGTAGTCGGCCTGCATGAGGCCGGTGCCGCGCGGCTGGAAGAACGCCTCGACGGCCACGCCGACCATGTCGGAGAAGGCTTCGTTGAGCGCGCCCGATTCGCCCTGGTAGACCAGCTCGGACGTGTAGTCGGTGATGCCGTGCGTGAGTTCGTGCGCCACGACGTCGAGCGCGCCGGCCAGCGGACCCACCGTCTGGCCCGAGCCGGTCAGGAAGAAGTTGCTCGGGATGCCGTTGCCGAACACCATCAGGCCGCGGCCGCCGGGCCCGTACGGCGGCCCGAGCCAGAAGGCGTTGATGCAGAGGCCGCCGAACTCGCCGGCCGGCAGCGGCTGCACGCACTGCTGCGGCGTGTAGACGTTGATCGAGGCGAACATCGGCGCGTTGCGGTTGTCGAGGCCGCGGAAGCCGATGCGCTTGAACACGAAGTCATACGTCCAGCCCAGGTAGGTGTGGGCGTCCACCGCCACCGGATCGGTCCACACGTTGTCGCCGTCGCTGGCGAGATCCGACTGCACGACCGGAGCGACGTCGGCGATCTCGTCGAGCCGTGTGCGGTTCGAACGCAGGTCGATGGTCCACAGCAGCGGCGGACGCAGCATGTCTTCGGTGTAGTAGGTGCCGCCCACCAGCCGCGTCGCCACCTTCTTGCGGTCGTTCAGCACACCGAGGCCTTCACCGACCGCGCCCTGATCCTTGGCCAGCGGCAGCGACAGGCGCTCGGCGCCGGAGGCGGCGTCGAGGTAGACGGTGCGGGCATCGATGATCGCCTTGCCGCGCACGTGCACTTCGTAGACCAGCGCCATGGTGCCGTCGTCGACGCCGAGGAAGGCCAGCACGGGCTCGGCCAGCAGCGACACGCCCGTGCTCTTGAGCCGGGTCGTGATGGCGTCGGCCGTCAGGGCGGGGGTGGCCGTGTCGGTGGTGGGACGGTAGACCTGGCCCAGCACCGAGGTGACGACGCCGTTGGCCGTCTGCCGCACCACCGAGCCGCCGACCACCTTGAGGCCCAGGTGGTACTGCTGGAGCCGCTCGTGACTGTGACCGGGGAGGAGCAGGTCGTCGCGCGAGGTGGCGACGCGCATCGTGCCGTCGCGTTCCATGCGCCGCACCTCGTCCACGACCTGACGCAACTCGCCGGGCGCGGCTTCGGTGGCGCGCAGCGTGCGGACGGATTCGACCGACTGGGCCTGCGGCGCCGGCAGCGCCTGGGCGCTCCAGACGGCCGCGACCGCGATGACTGCGGACCGCCACGGATACTGTGAGATTCGGAACACGCAATTCCTCCCGGGAAACGACACTTCAATGGACGGTCGTGTAATCGGCTTTTCGGTCCCGCTCCCTCGTTGTGTATACGCGGGCGACGCCGAGAGCCCCGCGGCCCTCACGGCACGCCGCACGTCTGCACGCGGCTACGCGCGCTGCAGGGTGAAGACCGCGATCTCGGGCCGGACGTTGAAGCGTACCTTGAACAGGTGGCCGACGCCGCGGTTCACATAGAGCGTGCGCCTGCCGGCCAGCTCGAAGACGCCGGCGGTGTAGCGGCGGTTCTGCACGGGCACGATCGGCGGCGGCAGGAACGGCGGCCGCACCTGACCGCCGTGCGTGTGGCCGGCGAGGATCCAGCCCTCGAAGCCGTGCCACACCGGCAGGTCGACGGTATCGGGGTTGTGGCTGAGGGCCAGCATCGCGCGGTCGCGATCGATCGCGGCCAGGGCGCGAGGCGCGTTGAAGCGGCCGCCCCACAGGTCGTCGAGGCCGACAATCTGCAGGCCCTCCACGTCGGCGACGGCGTTCTGCAGCATGCGGATGCCGCCGGCCTCGGCGATCGCCACGAAGCGATCGGCGACGGCGGGCACGGCCCAGCCTGGTCCGTACTCGTGATTGCCGCAGGTGCCCAGGGTGGCGAGGCGGCCGTGCGGGGGCCCGGCGTACATCCGCTCGGCCTGGGCCTCGAAGCCCTCAGGGCGGTAGCTGACGAGGTCGCCGGTGTAGACGACGATATCGGGCTCGAGCGCCGTTACGCGTCGGAACACGTCGAGGATGTAGTCGTCGGCCACGCGCGCCCCGACATGGATGTCGGAGAGCTGCACGAGGGTGCGGCCGATGAGCGACGACGGCAGCTGGCGCACCGGCAGATCGAGCCGCACGACCTCGAGCCAGTGCGGCTCCCACTGCGAGGCATACGCGCTCAGGCCGACGCCGGCGGCGCCGGCGGCGACAGCCGCGCGGAGGAGCTGACGACGGGTGATCGGCATGCCGGTCCCTGGTCCCCGATCCCTGCCCCTGGTCTTTACGTCTCGCGCACGCCGCGGCCGCGGAACCAGAAGATCATCGCCGCCAGAATCAGCAGGCTGCCGTTGAGGGCGATGACCGTCGGCACCGAGAAGGCGGTGGCGATGTTGCCGCTCACGAAGTTGCCCAGCGGCGAGGCGCCGCGAAACGCCACCATGTAGATGCTCATCACGCGGCCGCGCATCTCGTTGGGGGCGATGAGCTGCACGAGTGAAGTAGTCATCGAAAAGGTCGAGACCAGCAGGCCGCCGCCGAGGAAGAGCAGCAGCTGGCTGAGCCACAGCTGCCTGGAGAACGCAAACGCGATCATCACGCAGCCGAAGGCGAAGACGCCGCCGAGCAGGCTCCGTCCCATCGCCCGCGACTTGCCTCGCCACGCCACCATCATCGCGCCCAGCACGGCGCCGGCGCCCGAGAACGCCATCAACCGCGTGTAGAGGCCGACATCCTGCTGGAAGACGTCCTTCACGATGATCGGCAGGAAGGTGAGCAGCGGCAGGCCCAGGAAGGCGGCGACGAAGCCGAGCACGGTGAGCGCCACCAGCGTGCTGTCGGCCTTCACGTAGTTGAGGCCGCCCTTCATCTCATCCATCAGCGGCCGGGTGGCCGCCGGCGGAATGTGTTTCACCTGCAGCGCGAAGAGCGCCGCGATCACGAACAGGAACGACACGCCGTTCAACCCGAAACACGCCACCATGCCGAAGGCGGTCAGCGCCGCGCCGGCGATGAGCGGGCCGATGATGCGCGCCAGGTTGAACTGGATCGAGTTGAGCGCGATGGCGTTGGGCAGGTTCTCCTTGCTCACCAGCTGCGGGATGAGCGACTGGTAGGCGGGGCCGCCGAAGGCCTGCGCCACGCCGGTCACGGCCGACAGCGCCAGCACGTGCCACACCTCGATCACGTTGAAGTAGACCAGCAACGCCAGGGCGAACGCCGTCGCCATCTGCGTGTACTGCGACATCAGCAGCAGCTGGCGCCGGTCCTTGCGATCGGCGATGACGCCGCCCACGAGCGTGAGCAGCAGGATCGGCAGCTCGCCCATGAGCGAGTCGAGGCCGAGGAAAAACGCCGACGCGGAGCCGGTGAGCGTGACGATGAGCCACGCCTGCGCGACCTTCTGCATCCACGTGCCGATCGTCGAGCCCAGCGCCCCGAGCCACAGCAGACGGAAGTCTCTGTGGGTCAGGGCCGAAGCCAGGCGGCGCGCGGCCGCGAACAGGTGCGCTTGCAAGACGCCTGATCTTAGCAGCGAGAACGGGTGAGGCGCGGCGTGGCGCGCGTCACTTGAGCGGCGAGTAGTCGGTGGCGGTCAAAAACACCGAGTCCACTTTGGCGACGATGCGGCCGTTCACCTGCGATTCCGACGACACCTTCTTCCATTCCGGATCGTTGGTGAAGGCCGACCAGCTCTCTTTCGCGGCCTCGCGGCTCTTGTGCGCGAGCAGGTAGACGAGCTGATTCTCCGACGCCGGCGCATCCATCGGCGCGAGGTACACGATGTTGGTCATCCCGTGCTTCTCGAAGATCCGCAACGTGTGATTGCGGAAGCGCGTGTGCAGCTCGCCCAGCTTGCCCTCGGGCGCGGTGTAGGTACGCAGTTCGAAGATGCGGGCGGCCGGCTGTGCGGCCAGCGTGCCCTGGGTCACGGCGCCGGCGGCGAAACCCGTCAGCAGGATCAGAACGGCAGCGAGTCGGTTCGTCATGGCGGAGAAGGGTGCCACAAAAACGCGGGGCTTGACTTTCGCTTTTGATTCGCTAATATGGCTTCACGCAAACAAAAAACGAAACAAATGAGCCCAGCCGCCGCCTCTCTTCGTGCCGATTCGCCCGCCACCGCCCGCGCCGCCGTGGAATCGCTGCTGCGCGATCGCAAGCTCGACCGCACGCTCACCACCGCCCGCCCGCTCGAGGCGCCGTCTCCGGGCGTGCCGTTCCAGGTGCAGCCGCTCGATCACTATCTGCAGGGTGGCCTGCCGACGGCAGTTGTCGGAAGTGGTCGGGCCCGCCTCGTCGGGTCGCACCTCGCTCGTCTGGCAATGGATGGCGGCCGCCACCCGCCGGGGCGATACGGTGGCGCTCATCGACACCTTCGACCGCTTCGATCCGGCATCGGCCGCGGCCTGCGGCATCGTGCTCGAGCGGGTGCTCTGGGTGCGCGGTCAGGCCATCTCGAAAACCGCCGGGGCAGTCGATCCGGTGTGGCTGCCCGGCGTGCGCACCGTCGAAGGCCCGGGCACGATGGTCGAGCGCACGCTCGATCGCGCGCTCAAGGCGCTCAATCTGGTGCTGCAGTCGGGGGTGTGCCCGGCGGTGGTCATCGACATGGCGGATGTGCCGTCGGCGGCGCTGCGGCGCATCCCGTACACGACCTGGCTGCGCGTGCAGCGCGTCATCGAGGGCAGCGACACCACCTGCGTGCTGCTGGCGCCCGAACCGCTGGCCCGCAGCGCCGGCGGCGTCACGCTCACCCTGCAGACACCCGAGTCGGCAGCGGCACCGGCACCGGCGCCGATCCGCGCCGCCGTGACGCCAGCGGCGGATACGGTCACCACGCGCGTGGCCTGGCAGGGCGCCTCCTCGCGGGCCCGCCGCTTCGATGGCCTGCGCTTCGAGGCGCGCGTGGCGTCGTCGCGCCGGCAGATGTCCGGCCGGGTGGCGTTGTCGTCGGCCCCGCGCGCCGACCGGCTCTGGGCCGAACGGTAATCCGCAGGAGGCCATCATGTTCGCCGCCTTCTATTCGGTGACCGCACCGGTCGACACCATGGTGCGCGTGGCGCAGTCGTTCTCGCCGCGTGTCGAGGTCTCGGGCCGGCTCGTGCTGTGCGATCTGCACGGCGTGGAGCGCCTGTTCGGCGGGCCGCGCGATGTCGCGGATCACATCCGCCGGGCGCTGGTGGATGCCGGCGCCGTGCGTCTGGCCCTCGCGCCCACGCATACAGCCGCCTCGCTCCTGGCGCTCGGACGCCCAGGCGTGAGCGTGGCGGCCACGGCCACCGAGGTCCGCGTGGCGCTGGGCCCGGTGCCCGTGTCCACGCTGGCGGCGTGGGAAAGCGGGGGCGCCGAGGCGCCGGCACGCGGTGCGTCCTCGGATGTGCCGTCGGGATGGCGCCATCCGCGCGACACGCATCAAGGGCCGCTGACGCGCAAGCACATGCGCGGCCGCGTGCAGATGGCCTCCGGCAGCCGGCGGGCCCTCGACGCCGCGCGGCAGGACGCGCAGCGGGCGCTCGACGTCTTGCGCCGCTGGGGGATCCGCACGCTGGGGCAGCTGGCCGACCTGCCGGCGGATGATCTCGCGGCGCGCCTGGGCACGCTCGGGCCGCGCTGGCAACACGCCGCGCGCGGCGACGACCTGGCGCCGCTGGTGCCGCTGGTCGACGACGAGCCGTTCGAAGCCTCGCTCGAACTCGAGTGGCCGGTCGAAGGGCTCGAACCGCTGTCGTTCGTGCTCGGCCGCGTGCTCGATCCGCTGGCCGTGCGCCTCGAACGCGCCGACCGCGGCGCCGCGGTGCTCACGACCGAACTGCACCTCACGACGCGCGACCTCCACACGCGCACGCTGCAGTTGCCGGCGCCGATGCGCGATCCGAAAACGCTGCGCACGCTCATCCTGCTGGATCTGGAATCGCACCCGCCCGCGGCGGCCATCGATCGCGTGGTCGTGCGCGTCGAGCCCACACCGGGACGCATCGTGCAGTGGTCGCTCATCGAACGCGCGCAGCCGTCGCCGGAGCAGGTCTCCACGCTGCTGGCACGGCTCAGCGCGCTCATGGGCGAATCGCACATCGGCTCGCCCGCGCTGGTCGACTCGTGGCGCCCGGGCGCCTTCGCGGTGCGCGCCATCAGCGCGCCTAGCGAAGACGCGGGGGGGGGGGGGGGGGGGGGTGGGGGTGGGGCGGGTGAAGAAACAGGGGCTCGG
>JANNIB010000534.1:0-15660 GCA_031404695.1 Acidobacteriota bacterium | reverse complement strand
GACGAGTTGCGGCGCTCGCTGCCCCTGGCGATGACGACGCTGGGCCAGATCGTCGCCGAGCGGCGGCGGCAGGGCGTGGCGCTGTTCCGCGCCTTCGCCCACAGCTGGATGGCGTATCTGGCGCAGGCCGGCTTCGACGTGTTCTCGATGGACACGACCGGCTACGGCCGCTCGACGCGTCCGGCACCGATGAACGACCCCTGCAACCTCGCCGAGGCGCAGCAGGCGCAGTTCGTGCCGAGCCTCATCGCCGCCCCCTGCAAGGCCACCTATCCCGGCCAGCTCACGAGCCTGGCCTCCGACTGGGCCGACATCGATGCCGCCGTCGACTATGTCAGGAAGATTCGCGGCGTCAGCAAAGTGAGTCTGGTGGCGTGGTCGCTCGGCGGGCCGCGCGCCGGCGGCTACGCCGCGCAGCATCCCGACAAGGTGCACCGCATGGTGCTCTTCGCGCCGGCCTACAACGCGAAGGCGTCGGCGACGCCGCCGGCCCTGCCCAATCCCGGCGTGGTCTTCAACACGCAGTCGCGCAGCGAGTTCATCGCCAACTGGGATCGCCAGGTGGGCTGCGCGGACCAGTACCAGCCGGCCGTGCGCGATGCGGTGTGGGCCGAGATGCTGGCCTCCGATCCGGTCGGCGCCTCGTGGGGCACCGGCGTGCGCCGCGCGCCCTCCACGACCACCTTCGGCTGGAACGCGGCGGCCATCGGCGGCACGAAGATCCCGACCATGATCATCGCCGGCGCCCTCGACAAGCAGGTGACGCCCGACCGCGTGAAGATCGCCTACGACGACCTCGGCGCCACCGACAAGGTGCTGGTGGACCTGGGCTGCTCGTCGCACAACGCGATGTGGGAGAAGCACCACCTGCTGATGTTCGGTGCCTCGCTCGAGTGGCTGTCGAAGGGCGCCGTGGGCGAGCAGAAGAGCGGCGTCATCCGTCTCGGTTACTGACGCGACGCGTTACGATGAGAGCATGTCCAGCGAACCGCGGCTGCCCGCCGGCGAAGTGCTGCCGCTCCACGCACTCATCACGCCCACGGCGCAGGGCATCGCCAGTCGCATCCTCGCCAAGGCCAGCGGCGGCAACGTCACGCTCTTCGCCTTCGACGCCGGCCAGGGACTGACCGAACACACCTCGCCGTTCGATGCCCTGGTGCTGGTACTCGACGGCACGCTCGCGGTGACCATTGCCGGCGCCGCGGTCGAGGCCACGCCGGGCACGATTCTGCGGCTGCCGGCGGGCATTCCGCACGGCGTGGACGCCACTGCGCCGGCGCGGATGCTGCTTGTGATGCTCAAGGACGCCTAAACAGATGCGCCTGATGCTCTCTGTGGCGGTGATCGGCCTCGCGGTCGCGACGCTCACCGCCCAGGCGCCGGTGGTGAGGTGGCTGCCGCAGACGAGCGGCGTCACGGTGCGGCTGCGCGGCGTGAGCGCGGTGTCGTCCACCGTGGGTTGGGCCAGCGGCGCGGCCGGCACCGTGCTGCGCACGACCGACGGCGGCACCACTTGGCAGCGACTCACCGTGCCCGGCGCTGAAGCGCTCGACTTCCGCGACATCGACGCGACGGATGCGCGCACCGCGCATGTGCTCAGCATCGGCAACGGCGCCGCCTCGCGCATCTACCAGACCTCCGATGCCGGCGTCACGTGGACCGAGCGCTTCGCCAACACCGATCCGAAGGCCTTCTTCGACGCCATGACCTTCGCCGACGCCGATCATGGCGTGGCGGTGAGCGATTCAGTGGATGGCCGCTTCGTGATCCTGCTGACGACCAACGGCGGCCGCACGTGGACTCCGGTGCCCGCGGCCAGTCTGCCGCCGGCCCTTCCAGACGAAGGCGCGTTTGCCGCCAGCGGCACCAACGTGGCGATGGCGGGCCCGCAGCACCTCTGGTTCGCCACCACGAAGTCGCGCGTCGTGCGTTCGACCGACGGCGGCCGCACGTGGGCCGTGCATCAAACGCCGATCGCCACTGGCGAAGCCACCGGCATCTTCTCGGTGGCCTTCCGCGACGCGCGTCACGGCGTGGTGGTGGGCGGCAACTACGCGCAGGAGCGCGCCACCGGCGCCAACGCGGCGGTGACATCCGACGGCGGTGTCACGTGGACGCTGGTGCCTGCGCCCGGCGTGGGCGGGTTCCGGTCGGCGGTGGCGTGGCTGCCGGCGGCACGCGCGTGGCTCACCGTGGGTCCTGCCGGCTCGGACCGGGCCGACGAGGGCGCGGGCACGTGGACGCCGGCCGGCGGCGACGGCTACGACGCCGTGAGCATTCACGCGGCATCAGGCACCGGCTGGGCCACCGGGTCGGGCGGCCGCATCGCGCGCGTGAGTGCCACGGCGGCGGGAGGGCGAATCCGGCAGTAGAATAGGAGGTTCCTATCATGCTGAGAGCCGGAATCGTAGGACTCCCCAACGTGGGCAAGTCCACCCTCTTCAACGCTGTCACCCGCACCCGCGGGGCGCAGGCCGCCAACTACCCCTTCTGCACCATCGACCCGAACGTCGGGATCGTGACCGTGCCCGACGCGCGGCTCGCCGTGCTGCAGAAGATCGCCAAGACCAACGTGGTCATCCCGGCGGCGATCGAATTCGTGGACATCGCCGGCCTCGTGAAGGGCGCCAGCACCGGTGAGGGCCTAGGCAACAAGTTCCTCACCCACATCCGCGAAGTGGACGCCATCGTGCAGGTGGTGCGCTGTTTCGAAGACGACGACGTGCTGCACGTGTCAGGTTCGGTCGATCCAGTGCGCGACATCGAGGTCATCAACACCGAGCTGATGCTCGCCGACCTCGAGTCGGTCGCCAAGAAGCGTGAGCGCGTCGCCAAAGACGCCAAGCGCGGCGACAAGGGCGCGATTGCCGAAGAGGCCGTGCTGGCCAAGCTCATCGAGGCGCTCGAAGCCGGACGTCCCGCCCTCACGGTGGCTCTGTCACCGGAAGAGCGGCTGGTGGCGAAGCAGTTCTTCCTGCTGAGCGACAAGCCGACCATCTTCGCCTGCAACGTGAAAGACTCGGAGCTGGCCACCGCAGACGCGAACCCGCACGTGGTGAAGGTGCGGGAATACGTGAAGACGCACCTGTCGTGTGAAGCGGTCGTCATCAGCGCGCAGATCGAAAGCGAGCTCATCGAGCTGTCGCCCGAAGAAGGCGACGCCTTCCTGAAGGAGATGGGCGTGACCGAGAGCGGCATGGGCTCGCTCATCCGCTCGACCTATCACCTGCTCGGACTGCAGACCTACTTCACGGCCGGCGAGAAGGAAGTGCGCGCCTGGACCATCCACGTGGGCGACACCGCGCCCAAGGCCGCCGGCGTCATCCACTCGGATTTCGAACGCGGCTTCATCAAGGCTGAAACGGTGGCCTACGACGCGCTGGTCGCCTGCGGATCGGTGGCCGCTGCCCGCGAAAAGGGCCTCTACCGGATGGAAGGCAAGGAATACGTCGTGAAAGACGGCGACGTCCTGCTCTTCAAGTTCAACGTATAACCTCGGCCAGCACACGCGGGTCGCCGTCGTTGGGCCCCGGCGTGATGCCGAGCACACGACAGAACGCCTCGTAGAGGTGGATGCTCTCGAAGGCCGGCAGGCGCATTCCCGGGCGGAAGGACGGCCCCGCCGCTACGAACACGCCGTACATCGACGGCAGGCCTGGCGCGAACCCATGCTCGCCGCGGGTCTCGCCGCCGCGCTCCCTCCAGCGCTGGTGCTGCGCGCGCGTCAGCACCAGCCAGCCGTCATCCGCCATGCCCACGACGGGCGGGATGCGCACCGAGGTGCCGGCCTGGAAGCGTGCCGGCAGCGCCGTGCCGGGGTAGACGCGCAGCCGCGGATGTTTCCCGCGCAGCGCCCGCAACGTCTGGTCGGTCCACTGGCGGCGCGCCTCGGGCGTGAGCGTGACGTCGCCAAGCGGACGCAGGCGGACGCTGGGCCCGGTCTCGATGACGTCCACCGACGCGGGATCCAGATAGTTGTCGAGGACGATCACGCGCTCGGGCATCGTCTCGGCCATGCCGTGATCACTCACGACCACGACGTTGGTCTCGCGATTGAGGCCACGCGATTCGAGCCCGGCCATCAAGCGGGCCACCAGCGCGTCGGCCGCCGCCGCGGCGGCATGCGCTTCGGGCGCGTGCGGACCATGGGCATGCGAGGCATCGTCGACGAGGCTGACGTAGAGCATCAGCAGTCGCGGGCGCGAGGCGGGCGGCTGCGCCAGCAGCGCCAGCGCGCGATCGATGCGCTGCTCGTTGGGAAAGCTCTCGTCGTAGGTCAGATAACTCGACGGCCGCCGGCCGAGAATTTCCACGTCGTCGCCGGGCCAGAAGATGCCGGCCGCGCGCACGCCCTGACGCTCGGCGGCATTCCAGATCGGCTCGCCCAGCCACCAGCGAGGATCGCTGCGTCCCGGATGATCCGAGAGCCGGAAGCGCACCGGGATCGCCGGATCGTCGATGGTGTTGTTGACGATGCCGTGGCGGGCCGGCCGCAGGCCGGTGGCAATGGTCACAAAGCTCGGGAAGGTCTTGCTGGGAAACGGCGGGATGAGCCCCTCGGCCCGCACGCCCCGCGCGGCCAGCGCGCGAATGGCCGGCACGTTGGCCCGCTCGAGGTAGTCGGGCCGGAAGGCGTCGATACCGATGACGACGAGCGACGGCGGCGGTGGCGCCGTGGTCTGGCGCGCCGCAGGAGACGCGACCCTGGCGGCGCCTACAGCCAGGACCGCGACGGCCACGGCTGCCAAGAGCGCCGTCCACGCGGCGCGACCGCTCCCCGGCCGGGTCTCGACTCTCGCCTCAGCCACGACCGGGAGTATCGCACCGGGACGTGCCAGCGGCGTTACACTCAACGCCGGCCCGAACCTCCGGAGGATCCGCGATGCTACGTTACCCGTCGTTCCCGGCGTTTGTACTTTCTCTCGTGGTGGCGGGGGTGCTCCTGCCCGCCGGCGTCTCGGGCCAGTCAGCCGCGCCGTCTCTCGACTTCGAGGAGTTCCGCACCAAAGTGCAGCCGATCTTCACGGCGAAGCGCGAGGGGCTGATGACGTGCCTTACCTGCCACAACGGCAAGGTGGGCACGCGGCTGCGCCTGCAGCCGCTCGCCGACGGCGTCACCACGTGGAGCGCCGAAGACGCGCGGAAGAACTTCGACTCGGCGCGTTCGCTCGTCAAGCCGGGGCTGCCGATGGAAAGCCGGCTGCTCACGCATCCGCTCGATCGCGATGCCGGTGGCGACTCGTTCCACGGCGGCGGCAAGCACTGGCTCACGCAGACCGACAAGGAATGGCAGACGCTGGCGGCGTGGGTGCGCGGGCCGCGGGCCGCCATGACCACCGCGGGTGCGACGGCCGTGCCTGCCGGGCGCGCCGTGCGCATCATCCAGACCAATGCCGCCGGTGACGGCGCGCACCTCATCGATCCGGCCACCAACCTGGTGACGCAAGTGCTGACCGGGATCGAGATCCCGCACGGCGTCACCACCTCGCCCGACGGCGCCCGCATGTACCTGTCGAACGAGGTGCGCCACACGCTCGATGTGGTGGAGATGCCGTCGCTGGCCATCCGCGCCCGCATCCCGCTGAGCGGACGCCCCAACAACGTCGCCGTCTCGAAAGACGGCCGCAAGGTCTACGTGGGCATCGCGCAGGCGCCGGGCGCGCTCGACGTCATCGACACCGTGGCGCTCACGAACGTGAAGACGGTGCCGGTGAAGGGCTCGATCCACAACGTCTACGTCACGCCTGACGGACGCTGGGCAGTGGCCGGGTCGATTCCCGAGAAGACCATCAGCATCGTCGACACGGCTACCGACACGCTGGCCCGTACGATTCCGCTGTCGGCCGGCATCCGCCCGATGGCGTTCACGACCAAGGCCAACGGCGCCACCGATCGCATCATCGTGCAGCTCTCAGACTTCCACGGCTTCGTCACCGTGGACTTCGACTCGGGCAAGGAGACGGCGCGCGTCGAACATCCGCCGATCGCGGGCGAACATCCCCACACCGACGGCCTGCAGGGGGCCCCGGCGCACGGACTGGCGGTGTCGCCCGACGGCACGCGCCTGTGGTCCACGAGCAAGGTCTACGGCTATGCCTACGTGCACAGCCTGCCGGATCTGAAGGAAGTGGGCCGCGTGTTCGTGGGCCAGCATCCCGAGTGGGTGACCTTCACGCCCGATGGCCGTTACGTCTACATCGCGGCGGCCGGCGACAACGCCGTGTTCGTCGTCGACACCGCCACGCTCAAAGAAGTGGCGCGCGTGCCGGTGGGCAACGTCCCCAAGCGCAACGCCACGGCCGTCTTACGCGTACCGTAAAATCACCGACGGGCCAGAATGGGGACTGTCCCTATTCTTGGCGGGGCCAGACTTTCTGGTTCAGGGCGCGGCGCGCACGAGGCTCAGCGCCTGGATCTGCGGTGCAGGGGTGGGCGCGAGCAGCAGATCGCCCCGAACGCGTCCGGTGGCGCAGGTCCACGTGAACTCGCCTGACAGCGCACCGGTGGGCTGAATCGGCGCGCTCGTGTCGCAGGTGCCGACCTGCGCCTTGAGCGACGCCAGGTCGCGCGCCCAGTGGTCGGCGTCGCGGTCCATCAGGAAATTCATCGCCAGCATCTCGTTCGTTACCGTGACAGACCCCGTTACAAATGCGCGGACGGCTCCGGCGTAGGCAGCGGCGAGGGCCGACGACACCGGCGTCGGACGTGCCTTCAGGTCGCCAGCGCGCAGCATCACCACGGCGGCGTCCCACACCGGCGCGGTCGGGCCGGCGTAGGTGCGGTTCGCCAGCGCGAAGATGCCGACCCCGTAGTCGGGCAGCACCAGCAGGTGCGAGCCGTAGCCCGGATACCCGCCGCCGTGGCTGAGCGTAAGCCCGAGCTCGCAATCGACCGCCGCGGAGAAGCCCATCGCGTAGGTGCCGGCCATGCGGCAGGCGTCGCGCCCAGTGGCGCCCGGGCGCACGCGCAGCACCGGGTAGTTTGCGCCCTGCGCCAGCTCCCGCACGCTCGCGCGCTTCACGGGTCCGCCATCCGCGCCGTCGCGCGCCGGCCACGCCTGCAGCAGGAACGCCACCCACTTCGCGTAGTCGTTGGCGCTGGTCTGGATGCCGCCCATCGCGCCGAACGCGCCGTGCGCCATCGTGGGCTCGAGCTTCCACGTGTCGTCTTCCCAGCGATAGCCGAGGGCGCGCTTCTCTGCCGGCGCCAACTCGACGTGATGACTCGTCGCGGTCATGCCGAGCGGCTTCAGCAGGGTGCCCTGCACGAACTGGTCGTAGGGCTGCTGCGAGACGTTGGCGACGATCCGTCCCAGTAGCGCGTAGCCGAGGTTCGAGTACTCCATCCGGCTCGCCGGCACGCGCGTGAAGGGCACGCCCGCGCTCAAGAGCCGTGAGAAGTCGGCCTCGGGCAGCGGCGTCTGCCGATCGCCCCATGGATCGTCGGTGACGAAGCCGGCGGTATGCGTGAGCAGCTCGCGGACGCGGATCCTCGGGGAGTCGTCGGTTGGATACTTCAGGGCCTTCAGCTCCGGGACGTAGGTCTCGGCCGGCGCATCGAGCGCCAGCTTGCCGTCGTCGCGCAGCTTGAGGATCGAGAGCGCCGTGAAGGCCTTGGTCATCGACGCGATGCGGAAGAGGGAGTCGGGCGTGACCGGACGCTTCGCCTCGAGGTCCTGCACCCCGGCGCCCTTCACGTGCACGAGCCGGCCGTCTTTCACGACCCCCCAGACCATGCCCGGGATGTGCGCATCGAGCCGGTAGTGCTCCATCACGCGATCGATCTCGGCCAGCGTGGCGGCGTTCTGCGCCAGCACCGGAACCGGCGCGACCAGCGCCAGCGCGCAGAGCACGAACGAAGTCGAGGCGGAACGGGCGGCGGATTGAACGGTCATGCGGGCACTCCGGAAAGCGGGATGTGCGGAAGTGTAGCCGGTCCTGCGCGCCGGTAACGCTGCTGTCGCTGCTATCGTAGGACGCGATGTCTGTCCGCTCGTTGCTCGCCCTGCTCCTGGCGTCGGTCGCGACCGCGTGTGGTCCCACGCAGGCGCCGCTCCAGACCGCCGATGCCCCCGACCTCGTGATCCTGAACGGCCGGGTGCTCACGATGGACGACAAGGGGACCACGGGCGAGGCCGTGGCGGTGCGCGGCGGGGCCATCCTGCAGGTGGGCACGACGGCGGCGATCAAGGCACTGGCCGGCCCGGCCACGCGGGTGCTCGACGCAGCCGGCGGCACGGTGGCGCCGGGCTTCAACGACTCGCACCTGCACTTTCTGGAAGGCGCGCTCGGCCTCGGCGACGCGGATCTCTCCGGCCTCTCGACCCTTGTGGAGGTGCAGTCAGCCATTCGCACATTCGCCGACGCGAACAAGGCGCCCACGTGGGTGATCGGCCGCGGCTGGGTCTACAGGCCGTTTCCCGGCGCCAGTCCGACGGCTGCGCAGCTCGACGCGGTCGTCACCGACCGGCCGGCGCTCATGCGCTGCTACGACGGGCTGAGCGTGTGGGTCAACTCGAAGGCGCTGGCGCTGGCCGGCATCACGCGCGCCACGCCTGACCCGCCCGGCGGCGAGATCGTCCGCGACCCCCGCACCGGCGAGCCCACCGGTCACCTCAAACAGGCGGCCATCGCGCTCATCGACGCAGTGGTGCCGAAGCCCACGCACGACGACCAGCGGCGCGCCCTTCGCGCGGCGGTGGACCGCGCCCACGAGCTCGGCATCACCAGCATCCAGAACGCCGGCGGCTCACTCGACGAGATGGCGCTCTACGAAGAAGCATTCCGCGCCGGCGACCTGCAGGTGCGGACGCGGCTGGCGACGCAGGGCCGCCCCACCACGACCGAGGCCGACCTCGATGCAATGGACGCGGCGTGGAAACGCCTCGGCGACCATCCCACGCTCACGACGGGCATCGTGAAGTTGAACGCCGACGGCGTGATCGAAGCGCGCACGGCAGCGCTACTGGCGCCGTACGTCGGCAGCGCCAGCAGCGGTCCGGCCAACTACGCGCCCGACCAACTCGATCGCGTCGTCGCGATGTTCGACCGGCGCGGCTGGCAGGTCGAGATCCACGCCATCGGCGATCGCGCCATCCGCATGGCGCTCGACGCCGTCGAGCGCGCCACCACGGCCAACCCCGCGCCCGCGCGTGGACGCCGCCACCGCCTCGAACACATCGAAGCCGTGAGCGCGGCCGACGTCCCACGCTTTGCAGCGCTCGGTGTCGTGGCCTCGTTCCAGCCGCTGCACGCACTGCTCGGGGACGTGAACGTGACCCGGCCCGCTGGTCCGTGGCCCGACAACGTCGGCGCCGAGCGGGCTTCGCGCGCGTGGGCGTGGAAGACGCTGCAACAGACCGGCGCGCGCCTCGCCTTCGGCAGCGACTGGCCGGTAGCCAACCTGGCGCCGGGGCAGGGCCTGTGGCTCGCGTCCACGCGCGTGCAGGCGGAGGGCGCCGCCGACCAGCGCCTGACGATCACCGAGGCGCTCGCCGCCTACACCCGTGGTGCCGCCTACGCGTCGTTCGAGGACCACCGGAAGGGCGTGCTGGCGCCAGGCATGCTCGCCGATCTCGTGGTACTCACGCGTGACCTCACGGCGCAACCCCTCGCCGCACGCGACGACGTCGTGGTCGCCGCCACCGTCTTCGATGGCAGAATCGTGTTCCAGCGTTCCAGATGAGGTCAGCCACCATGCCCGTCCGTCGTGCTCTCGCCCTGCTCGTCGTGCTCGTGACCGCCGCGTGCGGTGGCAACGCGCCGTCTCCCGCGCCGGTCGCAGACGCCGCCGACCTCGTGATCCTGAACGGCACCGTGCACGTGGTGGACGACGCCGACACCCGGGCACAGGCCGTGGCCGTCAAAGGCAACACGATTCTCAAGGTCGGCACGACAGCCGAGATCAAGGCGCTGGTCGGACCCGCCACCCGCATCATCGACGCGCAGGGCGCCACCGTGGCGCCGGGCTTCAACGACGCGCACGTGCACTTCATCTCGGGCGGCCTGTCGCTGCGCGACGTCGATCTGTCGGGCCTGACCACGCTGCAGTCGGTGCAGGACAAGATCCGCGCGTTTGCGGCGGGCAAGCCCGCCGACGGCTGGATCAAGGGCCGCGGCTGGCTCTACGCGCCCTTCACCAATGCCAGCCCCACCAGGGCGCAGCTCGACGCGGTGACCGGCGACCGCCCGGCCGTGATGATCTGCTACGACGGCCACAGCGCCTGGGTGAACTCGAAGGTGCTGGCGATGGCCGGCATCACGAAGGCCACGAAAGACCCGGTCAACGGCGTGATCGTGCGCGATCCGAAGACCGGGCAGCCGACCGGGCATTTGAAGGAATCCGCAATGGACCTGCTCGCGGACGTGCTGCCGAAGGTGACCGACGACGATCGTCGCGCGGCGCTCAAGGCGGCCGTGGTGCACGCCAACCAGTTCGGCATCACGAGCATCCAGAACGCCGGCGGCTCGGTGGCCGAGATGGCGCTCTACGACGCCGCCCGGAAGCGCGGCGACCTGACGGTGCGCGCGTATCTGGCGACTTCTGCCGAAGGTGGCATCACCGAGGCCGACGTGGACGCGATGGACGCCGCGTGGAAGCAGTACGGCGACGACCCCACCGTTCGTACCGGCATCGTGAAGATGTATGCCGACGGCGTCATCGAGAGCAAGACCGCGGCGATGCTCGCGCCGTACGTGGGCACCAAGAGCGCCGGCACGCCCAACATGACGGCCGCCGAGATGAACCGCATCGTGGCGACGTTCGACCGGCGCGGCTGGCAGGTGCAGATTCACGCGATTGGCGACCGCGCCATCCGCATGGCGCTCGACGCCTTCGAGGCCGCGGCGAAGGCCAATCCGGCACCGGCGCGTGGACGCCGCCATCGCCTCGAACACATCGAAGCCATCGCGCCCGAAGACATCGCGCGCTTCGGGGCCCTCGGCGTCATCGCCTCGCAGCAGCCGATTCACGTGGCGCTCGGTGACGCCAATCAGGCGGTGCCCAAGGGGCCGTGGCCCGACGCCATCGGACCGGAACGCGCCTCGCGCGCCTGGGTGTGGAAGAGCATTCAGGCGGCTGGCGGACGCCTGGCCTTCGGCAGCGACTGGCCGGTGGCGACACTCGAGGCCGGCCAGGGCCTGTGGCTCGCCTCCACCCGCGTGAGAGCCGCGAAGGCCGAAGATCAGCGCCTGTCGATCGACGACGCGCTGGCCGGTTACACGCGCTGGGCCGCCTACGCGTCGTTCGACGAGCAGCGCAACGGCACGCTGGCGGCCGGGAAGCTGGCCGACATCGTCGTGCTGGCCGGCAGCCTCACAGCCGCGCCGATTCCCTCGCCCACGGCGGTGACGGTCGCGGCGACGATCTTCGACGGCAAGGTCGTCTACGAGGGCAAGTAGCGGCGGGCCCAGCGGCGGCCTGCCCACGCCGTGGCCCACAAACCGGCCCACACCATCACGATGGTCGCGGCGACGTAGCTGATGAGGGTGCCCAGGCCCGGCAGCGTGGGTCGTGCGGCCACCGGGATGTCGTTGACCGAGGTCCATTCCACGCCCACATCGGGCGCCGACGGCGATCGCCAGATCGTGATGCGCTTGCCGGGCGCGAAGACCTCCTGCGGCGAGCCGTCTGGCGCAATCTGGTCGCCCACCATCATGCCGGTCACGCGGGTGACCTCGGTCGAGCCGTCGAGGTGGCCGTCGATGAAGGGGTAGCCCTCGTTCACCTGCGCCTCGTCCATCACGAACTCGACCTGCTGGTAGGTGTCGCCCCACCACCAGAACATCCCGGCGATGATGGCGCCCTTCAGCGGCCGCGAGGCGAACGCGAGTGTGGCCACGAACACCAGCACCTGCGGCGAGAAGTGCGCGCCCCAGCGGACGCCACCGGAAGACGCCGACGAGGGCGGCGCCGGAGCGCCCGTCGCCGGCCCGGCGGTCATGGCGCCTGCGCTTCCACAATCGCGCGCACGAGGCGCGCCGTGGTCACGATCTGGCCGGTGTGGCGCGAGGCGTGCTCGGCCGCGTGGAACAGCAGACCGAAGACAGTGGACGGCAACTGCGCGCGGCCCACGGCCCGGGCGTCGCCAAGCGTGCTTTCGGGCGTGGCGGCCAGTTGCGCCAGCGCGCCATCGACGGTGGCCCGCCAGGCGGCAATGAGCGACTCGAGCGGCGGACGTTCCACCGCGATCAGCCGCTCGCGTCCCAGCGTGGCCTTCTGCGCCTCGTCGAGGGCGGCGCCACGCGCGTAGGTGAGCAGGCGATCGGTGCTGCCGCTCAGGTGCGCGAGGTGGAAGCCGAGCGAGGTGACGCCGGGTGGCGCCATCCAGATCTGCGCCGGCGCGAGGCCGGATACGGCGGCCTCGACATCTTCACGCGCCATCACGAGGGCATGGGCAGCAGGTTGCAGCAACGCGGGGATCCCCGGGAGAGGTCCTCGCAGCCAGGGCTCAGGCGATGACGTGGACATGGCGCGGTCGCATTGTGCCACGACCTGACGGGTGGCCTGTGCTATAAGCGACGGGACTCACGGGCCCCCAAAAATTATGTGGACGCACAACTACGAGCCGCTCGCCGGCAGCCTCGCGATGTCGGCGCCGGTCGCCGCCCTTCCCATCGTCGTGCTCTTCCTGATGCTCGGCGTGTGGCGCGCCCCGGCGTGGAAAGCGGCGGCCTGCGGCCTACTGACCGCGTTTGTCATCGCCATCCTCGTCTACGGCATGCCCGCCGGGCTGGCGGTCGTCTCGACGCTCTACGGCGCCGCCTACGGCATCTTCCCGATCGCCTGGATCGTCTTTTCGTCGATCATGCTCTACCGCCTCGCGGTCGACACCGGCAAGTTCGAGGTGATCAAAGACTCGGTGGGCAGCCTCACCGATGATCGGCGCCTGCAGGCGATGTTCATCGCCTTCTCGTTCGGCGCCTTTATCGAAGGCGCGGCCGGGTTCGGCGCGCCGGTGGCGGTGTCTGGCGCGATGCTCGCCGGGCTCGGCTTCAATCCGTTCTACGCCGCTGGCATCTGCCTGCTCGCCAACACCGCGCCAGTCGCCTTCGGCTCGATCGGCATCCCGGTCACGACGCTTGCCGCCGTCACGGGACTGCCGGTGATGGCGCTGTCGGCCATGGTGGGTCGCATGTGCGCGCTCATCTCGATCATCATTCCCGGCTACCTGGTAGTGGTGATGGCCGGCTGGGCGCGGGCGGTGGAAGTGCTGCCGGCGATCATCGCCTGCGGCGTCTCGTTTGCCGCCATGCAGTTCTACGTCTCGAACTACATGGGCCCGGAACTGACCGACATCCTCAGCTCGCTCACCTGCATCATCGTGATGGTGGCGGTGCTGAAGCTGTGGAAGCCGAAGACCATCATGCGCCTGGAAGGCGATCAGCCGATCAGCCTGACGCTCAAGAAGCACACCGGCGGCGAGATCTTCATGGCGTGGATGCCGTACCTGCTGCTGGTCGTGTTCGTGCTGATCTGGGGCGAGCCCGACATCAAGGCGAAGATCGACGCCTTCACCAACGGCATCATGCCCGGCTTCCTGCCCAAGGCGCCCACCGGCCTGAACGGCGTGCTGGTGCCCGGTCTGCACAACGCCATCACCCGCATCCCGCCGGTGGTGGCGGCGCCGGCGCCCTACGCCGCCGTCTTCACGCTCAACTGGCTGAGCGCCTCGGGCACGGCCTGTTTCCTCGCTACGCTGGTCGCCGCGCTGGTGCTGCGTGTGTCGCCCGGCAAGGTCGCCGGCCTGTATGTGGCGACCTTCAACCAGCTCAAGTTCGCGATGCTCACGATCGCCTCGATGCTGGGGCTCGCGTATCTGATGAACTACTCGGGGATGACCTCCACGCTCGGCCTGGCGCTGGCGACTACCGGCGTGCTCTTCCCCTTCTTCAGCGCCGTCGTCGGCTGGCTGGGCGTGTTCCTCACCGGCAGCGACACCTCGGCCAACGCGCTCTTCGGCAACCTGCAGGTGGTTACCGCCAACGCGCTGGGCCTCAACCCGGTGCTCACGGCGTCGGTCAACTCGGCGGCCGGTGTGATGGGCAAGATGATCTCGGTGCAGTCGATCGCCGTCGCCGTCGCCGCGACCGGCATGACGTCTGACGACGAAAGCCGTCTCTTCAGCTTCACCATCAAGCACAGCGTGCTGCTGATGATCGTGATGGGTGTGGTGTCGATGCTCTACGCCTACGTCTTCGAGGCGTGGGTGCCCGTGGTGGCGCCAAAGTAGCCCCGCGGCGCTACCGGCGGCGGGACGCGCGGCATCCGTACGCGTCAGGCGGTCGACGTCCCGGCGCGGTTGCGGGCGACGGCCGCACGCACCAGGGCCGTCAGTGCCTTCGTGTTGAGTTCATCGCCCTCGCGGACGTCGATGGCACGACGGGTGTTCCCGTCGAGGCTCGAGTTGAAGAGGCCGGCCGGATCGGACAGTGCCGCGCCGTGGGCGAAGGTGAGCTTCACGACGCTCGTGTAGACCTCGCCGGTGCAGATGATTCCGTCGCACGACCACACCGGCACGTTCCACTTCCATTCCTCGACGATCCGCGGATTCGCCTCCGTGATGACGGCGCGCAGGCGCGCCAGCATCGGACCGCGCCAGTCGTCGAGGGCAGCGATGCGCTCGTCGATGAGCGCGGATGGTGACTCGGTGGACCTGGCTCCGCTCTTCGTCATGGCTGGCGCATCTTTCACGGCCTCTGGCCGTCAGGCGTCACTGATCGTGACGTAGTATCCATCGGGGTCGCGCAGCGCGAACTCGCGTGTGCGCGTGTTGGGATTGGCGTGCGGTTCCTCGTCGAAGCGTGGCACGAGCGTGCGGGCGCGTGTCAGCGCCCCGCCGTAGTCGTCGACGCGGAAGAACAGCAACAGGCCGTTGCCAGGCGCGGCGGCGTCGGGACTCGTGAGCGACGGATGTTCGTGCGCGCCCCACTCGTGGAGGCAGATGAGCACCGTGCCGTCGGCGTCGCGAATCTGGCCAAAGTATGGATGCGCCGGCTCAGCCGGCGCGGTGCCGAGCAGCACCTGATACCACCGGAAACTCACCGGCACATTCCGCACGCCGGTGATCGTCCAGAGTCGTGTCATCGCGGTCCGGATGATGCCACAAGGGCGGACGCGCATGCTGTTGTCGCCGGCTACTCGTCGCCGCCACGCGCGAACAGCGCGCCGAGCGCGTCGCCAGAGCGCTCGATCGCCGGGTCACAGTCGGAACTGCCGCCCCGGCGCCGCGAGCGCCGCATTCAGCAGGCGGACCCCTTTGGGACCCATGCCATGTCGGCCTAACGAAATCTGCGTAAGCCTCGGCGCCTCGATGCCCGGATGATGCCACAACTGGTCAACGCCGCCGGCTTCACGCAGGTGTTAGGCCTCGAGCCTCGATGCGGGAGGCCGAAAGGCCGGACGCGGCCCGGTGCGCCAATGCGGCACGACACGACGCTCGACCCAACCCCAACTGCAGATGGGCACCACAACGAAGACGATTGCGGGCCAAATGCGGCTGCCCGGCCGGACGTACGGCAAGGTGAACCGAAGCCCTGTGGCCACTAGGGCTACGTACGAATAGAGCATCAACCTGAGGTGCCAGACCCGCCAGTCCGGCACCGCAATGCGGAGCAGTCGCGACAGAGCCACGCCGCCGAACACGAGCATCGCGCTTTGAAT
>JANNIB010000533.1:0-11074 GCA_031404695.1 Acidobacteriota bacterium | reverse complement strand
CTCGACGCCTTCACGGTCGTGGCGACCACCGGCGGCTACCTCGGCACCGCCGACTTCCTCACCTTCGTCTCCAATGCTGAAGCCGGCATCGCCGAGACCGGGCTCTTCGAGGGCCGGGGGCCGCTGGCCATCCTGCTGCTCGTGCTCGTCGGCGGTCTGGCGCTGAACCTCACGCCGTGCGTGCTGCCGATGATTCCGATCAACCTGGCGATCATCGGCGCCGGCGCGCAGGCCGGCTCGCGCCGTCGCGGCTTCCTGCTCGGGCTCACCTACGGCGGCGCCATGGCGTTCGTGTACGGCGTGCTCGGCCTCATCGTGGTGCTCACGGCCAGCACCTTCGGCACCATCAACGCGTCGCCGTGGTTCAACCTCGGCATCGCCGTGCTGTTTGTCGGGCTGGCGCTGGCGATGTTCGACGTCTTCGAGATCGACTTCTCGCGCTTCGGCGGCGCCGTCGGCGCCGGCGGCGTGCGCGGCAGTTTCGGGCTGGCCTTCACGATGGGCACGGTGGCGGCGCTGCTGGCCGGGGCGTGTGTGGCGCCGGTCGTCATCCAGGTCGTGCTCTTTGCGAGCAACCTCTACGCGACGGGCACCAGCGCGGCGCTGGCGCTGCCGTTCTTCCTCGGCATCGGGATGGCAATTCCGTGGCCCATAGCCGGCGCCGGGCTGGCGTCGCTGCCCAAACCGGGGCCGTGGATGGTGCGCGTGAAACAGGCCTTCGGCGTGCTCATCCTGGGCACTGCGGTCTACTACGGCTATCTCGCCTACGGCCTGTTCGCGAACCAGTGGGTGGATGCGGCCGAGGTCTCGTCGAGCGTCGAAGAGAAGCTGAAGGCGGGCTGGCACTCGTCGCTGGCCGACGGGCTCGCCGTGGCCGAGCGCGAAGGCAAGCCGGTGCTCATCGACATGTGGGCCACGTGGTGCAAGAACTGCCTGACCATGGACAAGACCACGCTCGCCGACGCGGGCGTGACCGCGGCCCTCGACGGCTACGTGAAGATCAAGGTGCAGGCCGAGCAGCCCGACGAGTTCCCATCTGTGGAACTCATGAAACGATTCAAGGCCGTCGGCCTGCCGGCCTATGCGATCATCCGTCCGGCGTCGAAGCCGGCGGCTGACTGAACGTCCGGAACGTTCGGGTCGCGGCTCCCGTCGAACGGAGGCAGATGCCGCGCACAGTCGTCGTCGCAGTCGTCCTGATCCTGCTCGCCCTCGGGCCCCTGGTGCCCGCCGCGCACGCCCAGGCGGCGGCGCCCGCCGCCGCGCCGGCGCTCTCGGTTGACGGGCAGTTGGCCTTCCTGAGCTCGGCACGCGTCGTCTCTACGCGCCAGATCGGCAAGGGCATCACCGGCGCGCTCCGCGTCGTGCTGACCGATGGCACCCGCACCCACGACGCGGCGTTCCAGAGCATTGCCGAAGAGCCCCGCGTCGATGGACGCAAGCGCGCCGGCGAGATGCGCTTCGCCGATCATTACCGCTACAACATCGCGGCGTGGCGCCTGGCATCACGCCTGGGGCTGGGGCAGATGATGCCACCCACCGTCCAGCGCGACGTGCAGGGGAAGCGTGGGGCGCTCTCGTGGTGGATCGACGACGTGATGATGGACGAAGCCGAGCGCGAGCTGAAGAACCTGCAGCCGCCGGACTCGATGGCGTTCATCCGCCAGCGAATGCGCATGAACGTGTTCGCCGAACTGGTCCGCGATACCGACCGCAACAAGGGCAACGTCGTCTATACGTCCGACTGGCGGGTCTTCATGCTCGACTTCTCGCGGGCGTTCCGCCTCGAGACGCCGCTGCGCGCGCCGGCCGCGCTGCGGACGTGCGACCGGGCGCTGCTGACCGCAATGCGGGGGCTGACGCGGCCCGATGTCGCGGCGGCTGTGGGCGACCACCTGAACAGCGAGGAGATCAAGGCCATCATCACGCGCCGCGACCTGCTGGTGGCCCACTTCGACCAGCTGGTCGCCACCCGCGGCGAGAACAACGTCCTGTACTGACCAGCCGCGGTCCCGAGTTGTCGGGCCCTCCCGGCCAGCGCCGCAAGCTGCTACTATCTGCGCTGAGCATGATGGGGATGCAGCTCGCGTTCTCCGCCCTGACCCTGCTGGCCGCCAGCGCGGTCGCCGCTGCCGCGTCCGATGCGCCGCCCACCGGCACGCCGGTGGGCGCGACGACCAGTCCGCTGGCCTCGCATCGGCAGGCGCCGGCCCCCACCGCGCAAAGCGCATCGTCGAGTGTCACTGCACCACAGACCGTGGTGGAGCAGTCGTGCACCGGGTGCCACAACGATCGCGCGAAAGCCGGCGGGCTCAGCCTGCAGGGCTACCAGGTCGCAAGAGCGGCCGACGCGCTCGATGTCACCGAGAAGATGATCCGCAAGGTGCGCGCCGGGCAGATGCCGCCGGCCGGCGGACGTCGTCCCGCCGACGCGGCGCTCGACGGCCTGGCCACCGCGCTCGAAGGGGCCGCCGATGCCCGGGCCGCGCAGGTGGCCACGCCGGGCCGCCGCTCGTTCCAGCGCCTCAACCGCGCCGAATACGCGCAGTCGGTGCGCGATCTGGTGGGCCTCGACGTGAACGCCGGCGACTACCTGCCGCTCGACACCAAGATGGCGAACTTCGACAACATCGCCGACGCCCAGTTGCTGTCGCCGTCGGTGATGCAGTCGTATCTCACCGCTGCCGCCGAGATCAGCCGCCTGGCCGTGGGCGACCCCACGGCCACCGCGCGCGAGGTGTCGTTCCTCATTCCGCGCACCGCCTCGCAGCGTGAGCAGGTCGAGGGCGCGCCGTTTGGCACGCGCGGCGGCCTCTCCGTGCAGCACACGTTCCCGGCCGACGGCGCCTACCGCTTCCGCGTGTCGTTCTATCACGAGACCACCGGCGCGCTCTACGGCAACGGCCGCGCCGCGCTGCACACCGCCGAGGCGCCGGAACAGGTCGAGATCTCTGTGGACGGCGAGCGCGTGGCGCTGCTCGACGTCGACCGGTGGATGAACAGCTCCGACCCCGACGGCGTGAATCTGCGCACCGAGGCGGTGACGATCACCGCCGGTCCGCATCGCATCTCGGCCGCCTTCGTCGCCCGCTTCGAAGGCCCGGTGCAGGACCTCATCACTCCCCTCGAGTGGTCGATCGCCAGCACCAGCATCGCTGACGCCTACGGGTTCACGACGCTGCCGCACCTGCGCGACATGGCGATCACCGGTCCCTTCGAGCCGACCGGCGTGTCCGAGACGCCGAGCCGCCGCCGCATCTTCCAGTGCCAGCCGGCCTCCGCGGCGCAGCAGGTGCAGTGCGCGCAGCGCATCATCTCGGGTCTGGCCTCGCAGGCCTTCCGCCGCACGGCCAGCGAGCGTGACGTCAACGCCCTGATGGCGCTCTACCGCAAGGGCGTCGCCGACGGCGGTTTCGACCAAGGCATCCGCATGGCGCTCGAGGGCATCCTCGCGAGCCCGCGCTTCGTCTTCCGCTTCGAGGAGCGACCGACGACGGCGCGCGCCGGCCGGGCCTACGCGGTCAGCGACGTCGATCTGGCCTCGCGTCTGTCGTTCTTCCTGTGGGCCTCGGCGCCGGATGCGGAACTGCTGCGCGTCGCCGAAGCGGGCCGGCTCTCGCGGCCGGGCGAACTGGAGAAGCAAATCACGCGGCTGCTGGCCGATCCGCGGGCCGACGTGCTCAGCGAGCGGTTCGCTGCGCAGTGGCTGCGCCTGCAGGACCTCGACAAGATCCATCCCGACGTCCGCTTCTATCCCGACGCCGACGAGCAGCTCAAGGCCTCGATGCGCAAGGAGACCGAGACGTTCTTCCGGCACATCGTGCGGGCGAACCGTCCCGTGACCGAACTCTTCACCGCCGACTACACCTTCGTGGACGAACGCCTGGCGCGGCACTACCGCATCCCCGGGATCGTCGGCCCCGAGATGCGCCGCGTGACCCATGCCGACAACCGGCGCCGCGGCCTGCTCGGCCACGCCAGCATCCTGACGCTGACGTCGGAAGCGGAGCGCACCTCACCGGTGCTGCGCGGCAAGTGGGTGATGGAGGTGCTGCTCGGCACGCCGCCGCCGGCGCCACCGCCGAACATCCCGGCGCTCGACGAGACGCCGGAGGCCGAGGGCGGGCGCCTGCGCACGGTGCGCGAACGCCTGGAGCAGCACCGCAAGAACCCGGCGTGCATGTCGTGCCACCGGATGATCGACCCGATCGGGCTGGCGCTCGAGAACTTCGACGTCACCGGCGCCTGGCGCATCAAGGACAACGGCATGCCGGTCGATCCGGCCAGCGCGCTCTACGACGGCACGCCGCTTGCGAGCGCCCACGACCTGCAGCAGGCGCTCATGAAGCGGTCGGACGTGCTGGTCCGCACCTTCACCGAGAACCTCGCCACCTACGCGCTCGGCCGCCGGCTGACGGCCTCCGACATGCCGCTGGTGCGCGCCGTCGTGCGCGGCGCCGCCTCGCGCCATCACACCGTCGCGGCGTTCGTGACCGGCATCGTCACCTCGCCGGCCTTCCGCATGAAAGGCGCCGACGCGCCCGTGGTGACCACCGCGGGCGTGGCCGGACAGCCGTAGACACCGCCAGACCGTTCGACCAGGGAGACTGCACATGTCGTTCATCACCGGGAAGCACGTAGCGCGTCGCACGATGTTGCGAGGACTCGGGGCCACCGTGGCCCTGCCGTTCCTCGACGCGATGGTGCCGGCCCGCGGGCTCTTTGCGGGATCGGCCACCGCCGCCTCGCTCGATCGCCCGCGCCTGGTCACCATCGAGATGGTGCACGGCTCGGCCGGCAGCAGCCCCTGGGGCGCCGAACAGCACCTGTGGTCGCCGGTGGCGGCCGGCCGCGAGTTCGACCTCGGGCCCACGTCGCTCAGCCCGCTCGATCCGTGGCGGAAACACCTGACCATCGTCAGCGACACCGACGTCCGCAACGCCGAGGCGTTCAGCCAGCCGGAAATCGGCGGCGACCACTTCCGCTCGAGCGCGGTGTTCCTGACCCAGGCGCATCCGCGGCAGACCGAAAGCTCGGACGTGCGCGCCGGCACCTCGCTCGACCAGATCTACGCGCAGCGGTTCGGGCAGGACACGCCCATCCCGTCGATGCAGCTCTGCATCGAGAACGTGGATCAGGCCGGCGGCTGCGCCTACGGCTATTCCTGCGTCTACACGGACATGATCTCGTGGGCCTCGCCCACCGAACCGCTGCCCATGATCCGCGACCCGCGGATGGCCTTCGACCAGCTCTTCGGCGCCGGCGGATCCGACCGCGAACGCCAGGCCCGCCGCAAGTCCACCTCCAGCGTGCTCGACTACGTGAACGGGCAGGTCGCCGACCTCAACCGCACGCTCGATCCGAGCGATCGGCGGCGGATGGATCAGTACCTCGACAACGTCCGCGAGATCGAGCGCCGCATCCAGAAGGTCGAGAGCCGCAACGCCAGTGGCGACGAGCGCGTGCTGCCGGGCGCGCCGGCCGGCGTGCCCGATTCGTTCGACGAGCACATGAAGCTGATGTTCGACCTGCAGGCGCTGGCCTTCCAGGCCGATGTCACCCGCGTCTTCTCGTTCAAGACCGGGCGCGATGCCTCGAGCCGCGTCTATCCGGAGAGCGGCATCTCGAAGGGCTTCCACCCGTCTTCGCATCACGGCAACAAGCCCGCGAACGTGCTCGAGTTCGCACAGATCAACCGCTACCACGTCAGCCTGCTGCCGTACTTCATGGAGAAGCTGCAGGCCATCGATGAGGGCGGCACCAACCTGCTCGACAAGAGCCTCATCGTCTACGGCTCGCCGATGGGCGACGGCAACGTGCACAACCACAAGCGCTGCCCGCTGGTGCTGCTTGGCGGCGCGCAAGGGCGGCTGCCCGGCAACACGCACTACCGCGCCGCGGCCGGCACCCCGATGGCGAACGTCATGCTGAGCGTGCTGCAGATGGTGGGCATCGACGACATGACGCAGTTCGGCGATTCCACCGCCGCCTTCTCGCTCACCACGTAGGCTGGCCGCAGGAGCCCCGCGATGTCCATTGTTCGAACGACGACGGTCGCCTGCGCTGCCGGCGCGATCCTGCTCACGGGCGCGTCGCTCGCGGCCCGCGGCGAGCAGACGGCGCGCCCGGCCACCGCCGTGCCGCAGCCGTCTCCGGCGCGAGGCGCCCTCGCAAGCGCTGCAATGCAGGGCGACGTGGCGACCGTACGGACGCTGGTGGCCGGGGGCGCCGACGTCGCGGCCGCGCAGGGCGACGGGATGACGGCGCTCCACTGGGCCGCCGAACACGGCCGCGCCGACATCGCCGACGTGCTGCTGGCGGCTGGCGCACCGGTGAGCGCGACGACGCGGCTCGGACGCTACACCCCACTCCATCTCGCCGCCCGGCGCGGCCACACCGCCGTTGCGACGCGCCTGCTGGCGGCGAAGGCCGATGCCGCGGCTGTGGCGTCCACGGGCGTGTCGGCGCTGCACCTGGCGGCGGCCGCCGGCGACCCCCGGCTGGTCGAAACCCTCATCGCCGCCGGTGCGCCGGTGGACGGGCGCGAGCCGCAGTGGGGACAGACGCCGCTGATGTTCGCCGCGGCGGCCGGCCGCACCGAGGCCGTGAAGGCGCTCGCCGCCGGCGGCGCCGCCCTCGGCACCACCGCCAAGTCGGTGGATCTGGTGGAACGCAACCGGGAAGACCAGGCCGACAGCCGCGCCCGCAACCAGCGCATTGCCGCGCTGCAGCGTGAGCGCGCCGAGCAGCTCGCGAAGATTGGCGGCGGGCCGAAGGCCGCCGCCACGCCGCGCGCCGGGCGCGGGGACGACTCCGGCAACGAGCCCGAACCGCTCGGCTACGCCGAACTGGTCGGCGCGCAAGGCGGCCTGACGGCGCTGCTGCTGGCGGCCCGCGACGGCAAGGCCGAGACCGCCGCCGTGCTCCTCGATCTCGGGGCCGACATCAACCAGGTCAGCGCCGGCGATCACACGAGCCCGCTGCTCATGGCCACCATCAACGGGCACTACGACCTGGCGGCCGCGCTGCTGGCGCGCGCCGCCGATGTGCGGCTGGCGAGCGACGCCGGTGCGACCCCGCTCTACGGCGTGCTCAACATGCAGTGGGCGCCGAAGGCGCGCCATCCTCAGCCATCGCACTACATGCAGCAGTCGGTCGACTATCTGGACCTGGCCGAGCGGTTCCTGGCTGCCGGCGCCGACGTCAACGCGCGCCTCACGCGTACGCTCTGGTACACCACCTACAACCGCGATCTGCTCGGCGTGGATCGCACCGGCGCGACCCCGTTCTGGCTCGCCGCCTACACGCTCGACATCCCGGCGATGAAGCTGCTGCTGAAGCACGGCGCCGACCCGAACATCCGCACGGCGAAGGTGCCCGAGCGTTACGAGGAAGGCGGGCCCGATCCGAGCCTGCCCGATCAGTCGGGCCTGCCCCCACTGCCGTGGCTGGGCCCGGCGGTGGCGCCGATTCACGCGGCCTCCGGCGTCGGCTACGGACTCGGATTTGCCGGTAACACGCATCGGCATGTGCCGGATGGCTGGGTACCGGCGGTGAAGTTCCTGGTGGAGGAGCTGGGCGCCGATGTCAACGCGCGCGACCACAACGGCTACACGCCGCTCCATCACGCCGCCGCCCGCGGCGACGTCGATCTCATCAAGTACCTGGTGTCGAAAGGCGCTGACGTCACCGCCGTCGGCCGCACCGGCCAGACCACCGTCGACATGGCCAACGGCCCCGTGCAGCGCGTGCAGCCGTACCCCGAGGCGATTGGCCTGCTCGAAAGCCTCGGCGCGAAGAACAACAACAAGTGCGTGAGTTGCTAGATCGGGCGATCGGTTGATCAATCGATAGTTCGGAAGATCACGAGATCCCCAGATCGAGATCACCCGATCCCCCGATCCCCGGATCATCCGATCACAAGATGCGCGCGTCTCTGTCCCTGCCCTTCCTCTGCCTCGCGTTGCTCTCCTGCGGCCGCTCCACGTCCGCCGTGCCGCCGGCCGACCTGGTCATCCACGGCGGGCCCATCGTCACCCTCGATGACGCGAAACGTCGCGTCGAGGCGCTGGCCATCCGCGACGGCCGCATCGTCGTGGCCGGCACCGAGGCCGAGGCGCGCGCCGCCGCCGGTCCGGCGACGCGGCTGGTGAACCTCGGGGGACGGGCCGTGCTGCCGGCCTTCCACGACGCCCACGTGCATCCGGTCAGCGCCGGCGTCGAGCTCGGACAGTGCAATCTCAACGACCTCGACACCGCCGAAGCCGTGCTCGCGATGGTCGGCAGCTGCGTCGAGGCCCAACGCGGACAGCCGTGGCTGGTCGGCGGCGGCTTCGTGCTCACGGCGTTCCCGGGCGGGGCGCCGGATCGGCAGTCGCTCGATCGCGTGACCGGCAGCCAACCGGCCGCGCTCAGCTCCTCGGATGGCCACACGCTGTGGGTGAACTCGGCGGCGCTGCGGGCCGCCGGCATCACCCGCGCCACGGCTGACCCGCCGGCCGGACGGATCGAGCGCGACGCCCGCGGCGAGCCGACCGGGGTGCTGCGCGAGTCGGCCAGCACGCTCGTGACGCGGCTGGTGCCGCCGACCACGGCGGCCGAGTACGAAGCCGGATTGCTGCGGGCGCTGGCGGCCATGAACCGCGTGGGCATCGTCTCCTTCCAGGAGGCAAGCGCACGTGAGGGCATGGTGGCGGCGTATCGGGCGGTCGCCCGGGCGGGAAAGCTGACGGCTCGGGCGCGGCTGTCGCTCTACGCGGATCCGGAGCGGGACGCGTCGCAGGTGGACAGCTTCGTGGCCCTGCGGCAGTCGGTGGTGGAGCCGGGGCTGTCGGCGGCGGCGGTCAAGATCTTCGTCGACGGGGTCATCGAGGCGGAGACGGCGGCGCTGCTCGCGCCCTACCTGCCGCTCAAGGGCGCGCGCGCGCTTCCGGCCTCGTCGCCGGCGTCACGCGGCCTGCCGAACTTCACCGATGCGGCGTTGCAGGCGCTCGTGACGCGCCTCGACCGCGAGGGCTTCCAGACGCACCTGCACGCGATCGGCGACGGCGCGGTGCGTCAGGGCCTCGACGCGATTGCGGCCGCCGACCGCGCCAACGGACGTCGCGACCGCCGCGCCCACATCGCGCACATCCAGCTGGTCGATCCGGCCGACCACCCGCGCTTTGCCGCCCTCGGCGTCGTCGCCAACATGCAGCCGCTGTGGGCGTATGCCGACTCGTTCATCACCGATCTCACCGAGCCGCGGCTCGGACCAGCGCGCTCGGCGTACCTGTATCCTTTCGGGTCGCTCAAACGCGCCGGCGCGCGCCTGGCCGGCGGCAGTGACTGGTCGGTGTCGTCGGTGAACCCGCTGCACGGCGTCCAGGTGGCGGTGACCCGCAAGGCCGTAGATGCGGCCGCGGCCGCGCCGGCGTGGCTGCCCGATGAACGTCTCGATCTCACGACCGCGCTCGAGGCCTATACGCGCGGCGGCGCCTATGTGAACTTCGAAGACGCCGATAGCGGCTCGCTCGAGGTGGGGAAGTTTGCCGACCTCATCGTGCTCGACCGCGATCCGTACGCGGTGCCGCCCGCGGCGCTGCACGCACTTCGCGTGCTGTGGACGGTGAAAGAAGGCCGCGAGGTCTATCGCGCCGACGGCTTCACGCCGTAGCGCCGCCGCGGGAGCCGGCCCACAGACAGGCGGCGGCCAGCATCGCGGCCACGGTCCAGAGCCGCAACGGCGACCAGACCTACAGCGGATACGGGAACGCCTGGCTCGCAAACGGCGCCTCGCGTGTCGTTCCGGCGGCAGTCTCGACGGCGGTCTGCTGTTCGGCCGTCCAGCGGTGCCCGGCACGCGACACGTACGACGGCGTGTCGAGAACGGGCGTGCAGTAGCGCTCGAGAATCCGGTTCTCGTGCCACGCGGTGGCCGCGTCGCCATCACTCCACGCGCTGTTCCGTCTCGGCACGTGCTGCAGGCCTTCGGTCACGTACTGGTCCTCGCGTGAGAGTCGGTCGGGACGCACCAGCGGTGGAGCGCGCCGCCAGGCCCGCCAGCGCCCATGTGGCCGCGCCCGCGCCCTCCCGCCACGCGCGCTGGAACAGGAACGTGAGGACGCCGTAGTCGACGAAGTGGACCAGTTCGACGGCCCGGATCGAGGGGTTCGGAGTTAGCGGGCCAGGCAACATAGACGCCGGCGATGGCCAGGGCCGTGGCCATGCGCGCGACGCGGCCGATCGACGCCCGCCGCCGGGGCGGCGCCGACGATGAGCACGGTGAGCGCGACGGCGAGCGTGAGGCGCCACGCCGAGGTCGCCGGCGGTGACGCGGAGCCGACGACGCTCACCGCACGTCGAAGGCCGCTTCGTGCAGCAGGGCGCCATCGGCCACGCGAAGTTCCACGCGCCACGCGCCGGGACTGAGCGTCTGGCGGCTGAAGGTGCGATAGCCATCGGACGGGTTGGCGGCGATCGAGAGCGTGACGCTCTGGCGCAGCGACGTGCCCCGGTACCAGCGGTGCTGCACGCGCATCGCCGAGGGGGAGGCGATGCGGGTGTAGTAAGCGGCCCGGCCGGGCGCGGTCACGGCATCGATGGCGTCGCAGCGCCACGCGCCGCTGGTCGAGAGCGACGCACAGACGCTGGCGGTGACGATGCGCACGCCGGCCGGCGCGGCCACCGCGGCGTTGCTGTTCGAGCGCTCAGGTGGCGGCGTCGCCGCGGGTGCGGCCGGCATCGCCGCGATCGGCGCGGCCGCGCGTGCCGGTGGAGGCGTCGGCTCGGGCGCGGCTGGTGCCGCCGGCTCTGGCGGCGCGGCGGGCGGCGTGGCTGGTGACGCCGCGGGGGACGGCGTGGATGCGGGTGGTGCCGCCGGTGTCGGCGTGGCGGCAGTGACGGCCGTGGCGCGCTCCTCCGGCGGCGGCGTCACCCACGACCGCCCGAGCATGATGGCGCCGACCACCGCGAGCAGGGCGATGACGGCGATGACCGGCTTTGCCCAGGTCGCGCCGTCGGGCGCGGCCACTGCGACGGCGGGGGCCGGCGGCGGCGGACGTGAGGCCGCCCGGGCCGGCTGGGTCGCCACGGC
>JANNIB010000532.1:0-3121 GCA_031404695.1 Acidobacteriota bacterium | reverse complement strand
CTCGGCGTTGACGGCGGCAATCGCCAGACCGCGCGGCAGCCGCGCCCGCACCTCGGCTTCGGGCAGCGGCACGGCCAGCATCCCGCCCTCCGGCAGGGTCTCGAACAGGCGGCCACGCACCTGCACGAGGTGCATTGCGTCCTCGAGCGTCATCACCCCGGCCAGGCACGCCGCGGTGTATTCGCCCATGCTGTGGCCGATGAGGGCCGTGGGCTGCACGCCCCACGCCATCCACTGGCGGGCCAGCGCGTACTCGACGGCAAAGAGCGCCGGCAGCCCCCACGACGGAGCCTCGAGCCGCGCGGCGGCGGCCGCGGCGGCGCCGTCGTCGGGCCAGAGCACCGACGCCAGATCGCGATCGGGACCGAGCAGCGTGAGGCAGGTGTCGAGCGTGTCGCGAAAGACCGGCGCGTAAGCGCGCAGGCCGCGAGCCATTCCCGCGTACTGCGCGCCGCCGCCCGGGAACATGAACGCGGCCGAGGTCGCGGTGGCGTGGGCAGCCGGCGCCTGCCGCGCGTCTCCCGAGCGCAGGGTTCGCACGGCCTCGGCGCTGTCACCGGCCACGACCACCCGACGCCAGGCAAACGGATGCCGGCCGGCTCGCAGCGTGAAGGCCACGTCGCGCAGCGGCAGGTGCGGCCCGGCTTCGAGCGCGTCGGCCAGGCGCGAGGTGGCAACCTCGAGCGCAGTGGGCGTCTTCGCCGAGAGCACGAGCAGCGTGCTCGCGCCATCGGCGCCGTCGCGTGGACGCGGCGGCGCTTCTTCGAGAATCACGTGCGCGTTGGTGCCGCCGAGGCCGAAGGCGCTCACACCCGCGCGGCGCGGCGAGGTTCCCGCCGGCCAGGCGCGGCGCGTGGCGGCGACGACAAACGGTGTGGCCGCGAAGTCGATGGCCGCGTTCGGCGCGCTGAAGTGCAACGTCGGCGGCAGTTCGCGGTGCTCGAGGGCGAGCACGGTCTTGATCAGTCCGGCCACACCGGCGGCCGTGTCGGTGTGGCCGATGTTCCCCTTCACCGACCCGATCGCGCAGAAGTCCGTGCGATCGGTGCTGGTCCGAAACGCGCGCGTGAGCCCGGCCACCTCGATCGGATCGCCCAGCGGCGTGCCGGTCCCGTGCGCTTCAATGTAGCCGATCGACTCGGCCGCCACGCCGGCGACGGCCAGCGCGGTGGCGATGGCGTCGGCCTGACCGTCCGGACTCGGCGCCGGGAAGCTCATCTTCGCCGCGCCGTCGTTGTTGAGCCCGGTGCCGCGAATCACGGCCCGGATGGCGTCGCCGTCGGCCAGCGCATCGGCCAGCCGCTTGAGCACCACGATCCCGACCCCGTCGCCGTTCACCGTGCCCTGCGCCTTCACGTCGAAGGGCCGGCAGTGGCCATCGGGCGAGAAGATGCCGCCGTCGTGGTAGTGATGCCCCGATTTCAGCGGCACGCTCACCGCCACGCCGCCGGCCAGCGCCATGTCGCTCTGATAGGCGAGCAGGCTCTGGTAGGCCTGGCACACCGCCACGAGCGAGGTCGAGCACGCCGTCTGGACGTTCATGCTCGGGCCGCGGAGGTTCAGCTTGTAGCTGACGCGCGTGGTCAGGTAGTCCTTGTCGGTCGCCAGGCGCAGCGGATAGGCGCCGTAGCGCGTGCCCTCCGGGTCGATGGCGCGCAGCAGCGGCAGCCACGTGGACTGACTCATGCCGCCGAACACACCGACCAGCCCGGGCGCGGCCAGCGGGTCGTAGCCGGCGTCTTCGAGCGCTGCCCACGCGCATTCGAGGAAGAGGCGATGCTGCGGGTCCATGATCTCGACATCGCCCGGAAGGTAGCCGAAGAACGCGGCGTCGAAAGTGTCGGCGTCGTCGATGACGCCCTTGGCGCGGATGAAGTCGGGGTCAGCGACCACCGCCGGCGACACACCGGCCGCCACCAGTTCCTCCGCCGTGAAGAAGACGATCGACTCGCGCCCGTCGCGCAGGTTGCGCCAGAACGCCGCCAGATCGGGGGCGCCGGGAAAGCGTCCGGCCATACCGACGATCGCGATCGCGTCGGCCAGCGGGTCGGGCCTGCCGGGCGCCACGCTCATCGCGCCGGCCCTCGCGCCGCACGCATTCTGGCGGCGGCGTCGCGCTGACGCGCCGCGCGGTCGGCGGAGGCCACCCCGGACCCCACCGCCACCGGTGCCGCGCCGAGCTCGGCCGCCAGCGCCCGCACGTTGGGGTAGCGGAAGAGCGTCACGATCGGCACCTCAATGGCAAGCGCGTCGCACAGCCGTCGATGCACCTGCATCAGGCGCAGTGAGTGCCCGCCGGCCTCGAAAAAGCTCACGGTGGCGTCCACCGCGTCGACGCCCAGCACCTCGCACCAGATCGCGGCGATACGGCGTTCGAGATCACCGGCCGGCGCCACGCGGCGCGTCGTGTCGCCGCCGGCCGCGGGCCGCGGCAGCCGCGCACGATCCAGCTTGCCATTGGGGCAGAGCGGCAGCGTGACGAGCACCACGATGTGCGCCGGCACCATGTAGTCGGGCAGCGTCTCGGCGAGCGCGCGCCGCAGCGGCTCGACCGGACCCGCGGGATCCGGGCCGACGACGTAGGCCACGAGCTGCACGTCGCCGGGCGCGTCGTGCCGCGCGACGACGACGGCTTCGCGCACCGCCGGCAGCGGCGCGAGAGCCGCTTCGATCTCGCCGAGCTCGATGCGGAAGCCGCGGATCTTCACCTGGTGGTCGGTGCGGCCCAGGTACTCGAGGGCGCCGTCTGGCAGGCGGCGGCAGACATCCCCGGTCTTGTAGAGACGGGCGCCGGGCAGCCGCGAGAACGGATCGGGCAGGAAGCGCGCCGCCGTGAGATCGGGGCGGCCGTGATAGCCGGCGCCCACCTGCACGCCGCCGAGGTGCAACTCGCCGGAGACGCCGGGCGGCACCGGCTCGAGCGCGTCGTCGAGCACGTAGCAGCGCGTGTTCGGCACGGCGTAGCCAATCGGCACGCGGCTGGTCGCGGCCACGCGCGGGCACGTCCAGTGCGTGACGTCGACCGCGGCCTCGGTCGGCCCGTAGAGATTGCGGATGGTCGCCGGCAGCGCCCGGTGGCACGCGTCCACCAAGTCGGCCGGCAGGGCTTCCCCGCTGCAGA
>JANNIB010000531.1:0-4964 GCA_031404695.1 Acidobacteriota bacterium | reverse complement strand
TGTCTGCGAAATCGGATCGATGCCAGTCGGCACGTGGGCCGGTTGTCTCGGACAGGTAATATCTACGCCGATGGGTTTGCCGGGCAGTAATCCACGCGACGAACGTCTCCTGGATCGCAAGTGGCTCGTTGAACGAGCGTCTGCTCCGAGGGCAGGCTCGTGAGCGCCCGACGCTTCGACGCGAAGTTCGGGGCGAATCGGCTGGACGAGTTGCCCCGGGCCCCCGGCGTCTACGAGTGGCTCGGGCCCGCCGAAGAGACGCTCTATGTCGGCAAGGCCGCAAACCTGCGCGACCGTCTCCGCCAGTACAGGAACGCGAGGCGGACGAAGGCCCACCGCAAGATGCGGGAGTTGGTGGCTGCCGCGAGCGGGTTGCGCGTGTGTTCGTGTGAGAGCGATCTGGCCGCCCAGCTGCTCGAGAACCAGTTGATCCAGTCGCTCCGGCCGCCGTTCAACGTGTCGGGTGCGTTCACGATGTTGTACCCGTGCATCGGGCTGCGGGTGCACGAGCGGGCGCTCGATCTGTGCTGCACGACCTCCCCGCACCTGCTGGAGGAGTTCGCGTTCTTCGGCGCCTTCCGTTCTGCTCGGTTGACGCGCACGGCGTTCGGCTCGCTCGTCGAGTTACTCGGGCACCTTGGCCACCCTGAGCCGACACGGCGCCTCAAAGATCTGCCCAGGGTTCCGTTCACCCGCATAGCACGCTTTCGTCAGCTCGATTCGACATGGCACACGGCGCTGGAGCAGTTCTTCCTGGGCACGTCGCGCGAGTTGCTCACGCACCTCGTGCTCGCGCTCCTGGAGAAGCCCGCGGCGCGCCGGCATGCTGAACCGGTCCAGGCCGCGCTACAGCTTCTGAAGTGCTTCTGGGACGAGGAGAGCGAACCGCTCCGCCAAGCGCTGGTCGCCGGGGGCCGCGGCGGCGATCGATTTCTGTCGCAGACCGAGCGGGATCCGCTGTTCCTCGAAGTGCGCGCCCTGCGTCGCCGATGATTCGAGAAGTCTGATCGATGCGTGATCAGAGCGGTGGCCCCACAAGTGCGAGGTCTGCATGGAGAGACCGATGGCCATGAGCGGCGCTGAGAGAGGGCGCCTCCTGGAGGGGGGCTGGCGCGCAAATCAGCGGGCAATGGCGGGCAATGCGCGGCGGTAACGACGGCATTCACGGCAACGGTGGCACCGTTCTGTCTGTAACTTGCAGAATCAAAAGGAGCCGGCAGCGTTCGAATCCCACGCTTCGTGAGCTCTTGAGCGGCGATTCACCTGTCGCCGCAACGCACGAGCGCCGCGATTGTCAGAAGGGGCAGGCGCGAGCCTAGCCACGTACCTTGCGCCAGCGTTCAGCGAGCTCTGCGTACTTTTCGGTACGCATGACCTTCGCCGCCGTCTCGGGCGAGATGCTCCGCTCGGGTATCCGCAGGAACTGGCCGTGCTGCTTGAGCTCCAGGAGCATGTTCTCGTACAGCTTTGCCGCCGGCTGATAGAGCTGCACCGCCTGAATGTTGACCTTCATCTTCGAGTCGGCGACGTCCGCCTGCGGGTGGTTCAATCCGACGAGCGGAATCGGCACGTTGTTCGCGATTTCGTCGACGTGTTCCTTTCTCATCGTGACCACGAAGAACGCATCCGCGCCGGCCTTCGCGTAGGCTTGGCCTCGTCGGATCGCCTCTTTGACGTTCTGGTTCGCTCCGATCCACAGGCAATCGGTACGCGCAAGGATAAGGAAGTCGGGATCGGTGCGCGCCTCGACTGCCGCCTCGATACGGAGCACCATCTCCTCGACCCGCATCAACTCGCTCTTCCCCGGACCTAGGTGCTTGGGATTGAGCGTGTCCTCGAGGTGCGTGCCGGCGATGCCGGCCCGCTCGTACGCCTTGATGCTCCGATACACGTTGAGCGCCGTTTCGCCCAGCTGATCGCCGTCGACGATGGTTGGCACGTCGATCTCGTGCGCGATGCGTGACCCGACGTCGACCAGCTCTGGTGTCGTGATCAGCCCCCAGTCCTCGATGCCGAGGTGCAGGGCCGAGATCATGTTGCCGCCCACATACACGGCCTCGAAGCCGTGCAGTTCGGCGAGCCGGGCGGTGAACACCCCGGTTGCCTCGGGCACGACGGTGATGCCGGGCCGTGTCAGGATCGCGCGCAAGGCTGAAGTCTTCGCCGGGGGCCGCCTTGGCGTGGGCACTGCGGCGGCCTGGTCTGACGGCGGCGACCCAGTCGGGATGCCGCCAGACGCCATGCCGCCGGTGACGGCGGCCGCATGCTGCAGGAAATCTCTGCGCGTGGTGTGCTGCACCGGACCGCCCCTGAAAGCCTGGAGTCTAGAGAGCAGCGGCACGTCCGTCAAGACGATTCGCGCACAGACGACTCGCGCTCAGCGTAAATGTCCACAAGCGCCGCTGGAGCTGCGAGTTCTCGTATCATGTCGACATCTGACGGAGGAGCCGACGACAATGGTGAGTACAGCGAGTCAAGTCCAATGTCGGCCGTCGGCCCTGGTCCTCATCGCCTGCGCGGTGGCCATCGCGGTGGCAGTCACTCTGGTCAACTCGATCCAGCCGGCCGCCGCGTCCGCACAAGCGACCGGGGACGTGGTCTACGAAGGCGCACGGCTCATCACGGGAGACGGGAGCGCGGCGATCGAGAACGGCGTCATCGTGGTCCGGTCGGGCGTGATCGACGCGGTTGGCGCCAGCGGCTCGGTCACGCTGCCCCCCGGAGCGCGCCGCGTGGACCTCCGCGGAAAGACCGTCATGCCGATGCTCGTCAACGTGCACGGGCACATCGGCTACATGAAGGGCGCGACGACGGGGAAGCAGCACTACAGCCGCGACAACGTGCTCGACCACCTGCGCCGCTATGCCTACTACGGCGTGGGGGCGTTCCAGTCGCTCGGCACCGATCGCGATGGGCTCGAACTGCACATCCGCGATGAGCAGCGCGCCGGCACGCTGACCGATCCGGACCTCGCCCTGCTCTTCACGGCGAATCAAGGGATCGTGGCCCCAACCCCAGGGTCGGTGAACGGTGGTCCCTTCTTCGCCGTCGACGTGGTCCTGGAGGCGAACAGTCCAGACCACGGTCGGCAGCTGGTGCGGACCGTGGCCGCACGCAAGCCCGACATCATCAAGCTCTGGGTGGACGATCGCAACGGCACGAAGAAGAAGCTGACGCCGGACGTCTACCGCGCGATCATCGACGAGGCGCACGCGCTCGGTCTCCGCACGGTCGCGCACGTCTATTACCTGGACGACGCGAAGGATCTGGTCCGCGCGGGCATCGATGGTCTTGCGCACATGGTGCGCGCCGCGCCGGGCGTGGACACCGAACTTGCTCGAATGATGAAGGCGCGACACGTCTTCGCCTGCTCGACGTTGAGCATTCAGAAGGGTGTGCCCGACGGCCCTGGCTGGCTCGACGATCCCGCGCTCGCCGAATCGGTCCGACCCGAGGTCATTGCCCAGTGGAAGGCCGAGATCGCGAAAGCCACACCTGAGGCCGTGGCACAGGCAAGAGCCGGCTACGCGATGCTCGAACGCAGCTTGAAGCTCCTCGTTGACGCGGGCGCGCGGGTGACGCTGTGCGGCGACACCGGCCTCAACAGCCAGACACCGGGCTTCACCGAGCATCGGGAACTCGAGGCGATGGCGCAGGCGGGCATGCCGCCACTCGAGGTGATTCGAGCGGCGACACAGGTGGGCGCCGCGATCCTCGGGCTCACCGACCGCGGCACCTTGGCGCCCGGCAAGCGGGCCGATTTCGTGGTACTCGACGCCAACCCGCTGGAGCGGATGGCGAACTCGCGACGAATCTCAGCGGTATATCGAGCGGGTGTCGCGATCGATCGCGCCGCACTGCGCGCGCGATGGACAGGCGCACCGCCGGCGGCCGGACCAGGCATCGGTCAGCCGCGGTAAAGGGGCTGCGAGGGGCTGCGGCTGTCGACCATCGAGTCGCGGCCGCTCTGCGTCTGGCTGTGGGCAGGCGTACGTTGCTTTGACGCGCACAGAATTTACGACTCGCAGCTCTCCGACGAACTCGGTTCAGCGTCCCACGGCCTTTCGCTCCTCAGCCGTCACTCTTGGCCCACCGCCGGCGTAAGCGGGTCCGATATCGAAGAACAGCCGCACGCCCTGCGCGTACCGTTCCTTGAAGTCGTTGGTGCCGTTAATGCCCACTGGCAATCCGAACTCCTTGCCCGCCTCGATGATCTTCGTGAGTCCCGCCTGCGTGAGCTTCTCGTCATGGCCGTAGGACAGGCTCAGGTCGCCCCCGCCCGCCCACAGCACGCACTTGATGTTAGCGGCCTTGAGCGTGCGGGCGATCTTGCGCACATTCTCCACGCCCAGCTTGTTCTCGATGATGAGCAGGACCAACATGTCGGCACCGGGCCGCAGTCACGCCTACTTGGATGAACGCTCGTGGAAGTCGAAGCCTTACAGGCCTCGCGCTTGTGGGACGACCTTCGAGCTCGGGAAGGGGGTTCAGAATTACTCAAGGCATTGAGTAAAATTACTCAACGCGATGAGTATCCAGGAATACGTACGGCCACAGGCGGCAGAGCTGCGTCGGCGCCTCGAAGAGCCACGGCGCTTCATCCAGGTCGTCGCCGGCCCGCGCCAGGTCGGCAAGACGACGCTGGTCACGCACGTGGCCGAAACCGTCGGACTTCGGCACGTGTTCGCCAGCGCCGACGAGCCGACGCTCCGCGGCTCCGAGTGGATTGAAACCCAGTGGGAGGCGGCTCGCCTGCGGCTGCGCGACAGCGATGCCCGGGGAGCGCTGCTGGTGCTGGACGAGGTGCAGAGGGTCCCACGCTGGTCGGAGACCGTCAAGCGGCTCTGGGATGCAGATACCCGCGCTCGTCGCCCCCTCAAGGTCGTGCTGTTGGGGTCGGCGCCGCTTCTGATCCAGCAGGGGATGACGGAGAGCCTTGCCGGCCGCTTCGAGATCGTCCACCT
>JANNIB010000530.1:0-7151 GCA_031404695.1 Acidobacteriota bacterium | reverse complement strand
ACCGCCAGCACCCCCAGCACACCGCACACGGTGGAGGCGACGGCGCCGGCGGAGCTGGCGCGCGGGATGAAGAGCCCGGCGAGAATCGGCACGAAGAGCCCGACGCCCATCAGCGTGTAGAAGATGCTGAGTGCCGAGATGACCGACTCGGCCGTCATGGCCAGCAGTACCGCGGCGGCGCCGAGGCCGACAGCGGCAAGGCGGGCGACCAGCAGCTGTTTGCGTTCGTCGGCCGACGGGTCGATGAAGCGCGAGTAGAGATCGCGCGTGACCGAGGTGGTCAGCATGAACAGCACGGCATCGGCGGCGCTGATCTCGGCCGAGAACACCGCCGCGAGTCCGAGCGTGCCGATGGCCGGCGGCACGCCCTGCAGCAGCAGCGTCGGCAGGGCCAGTTCGGGCGCGGTGAGGTCGGGGAACCGGACGCGGGCGATCATGCCCATGCACACCGGCACGATCGCGTAGAGAAAGAGGCCGAGCGCGTTCAGGCCGACGCCCCAGCGCACGGCCGTGGTGTCGCGCGCCCCGTAGACCTTCTGCAGCAGGCCGGGCGAGACCACGAACGCCGGCGCCAGCATCGCCAGGTAGACCCAGCCGGAGGGGCCGCTGCTCATGAAGCCCCAGTAGGTCTCGGTCGGCTGCAGCAGTTGAATCGCCGGCCAGCCGCCGGCTGCCGCCCACGCGAAGGGCAGGGCGATACCCAGGCCGACCAGCTTCACCGTGAGCTGCACCATGTTCACCCACGCCGAGGTGAGCAGGCCGCCCGCCGCGAAGTAGGTCGTCACGACCACGCCGCCGATGATGCAGCCCCCACAGCTTCGGCACGCCGGCGACAACACCCAGGATCCACGCCAGCGCGATGAGCTGACCGCTCAGGATGAAGAGCGCGCCCACCCACAGCAGGATGCCGATGAGCAGCCGCTCGGTGGGGCCGAAGCGGTGTTCGAGGTAGTCGCCCACCGTGCGCAGGTTGTGGCGCACGGTGATGCGGTGAATGGCCGGGCCGATCCAGAAGGCCAGCGCCACCGATCCGATCGCCGCCGAGCCGACCCACCACCACGCGGCGAGCCCGTCGCGATAGCCGAGGCCGGTGGCGCCCACGGTCGATCCGGCGCCGATGTTCGCCGCCAGCATCGTCGAGAACACCAGGCCCGGGCCGAGCGAGCGGCCGGCCACGAAGAAGCCGTCGGCCGTCCGCACCTTGCGGCCGACCCACAGGCCCAGGCCGATGATGCCGGCCGAATAGGCCAGCAACATGAAGAGCGTCGTCGTCATCGTGGTCTCGGTGCGCGGCTTACAGCAGGAAGCCCGCGATGGTCGCGGTCACGAAGTTGGCGAGCGTGCCGGCCACCATGGCGCGGATGCCGAGCCGGGCGAGGTCGTGGCGCCGGGTCGGCGCCAGCGCGCCGATGCCGCCGATCTGGATGCCGATCGAGCTGAAGTTGGCAAAGCCACAGAGCGCGAAGGTGGCAATCGTGAACGAGCGCGGGTCGAGCACCTCCTTGAGCGGCCCGAGCTGCGAGTAGGCGACGAACTCGTTGAGCACCATCCGGGTGCCGAGCAGGTTGCCGATCGTGAAGGCGTCCTGCCACGGCACGCCCATGCTCCAGGCGAGCGGCGCGAAGCCCCAGCCGAGGATCTGCTGCATGCTGAGGCCCACCAGGCCGAGCGCGGCGTTCACGAGCGCCACCAGGGCCAGGAACGAGATCAGCATCGCGCCGACGTTGAGCGCCAGGTGCAGGCCCTCCGAGGTGCCGCGGCCGGCCGCGTCGATGATGTTCACGTCGGTCTTCTCGACCTCGAGCGTCACCGTGCCCATCGTCTTCGGGTGCCCGGTTTCGGGCACGAAGATCTTGGCCATCATCAGCGTGCCGGGCGCGGTCATGATCACCGCCGTGAGCAGGTGGCGCGCCTCGATGCCGAACAGGATGTAAGCGGCCATGATGCCGCCCGAGATGTGCGCCATGCCGGAGGTCATCACCGTCATGAGCTCCGAGCGCGTCATCTCCGGCAGGTAGGGGCGAATGGTCAGCGGTGCTTCGGTCTGCCCCATGAAGATGCTGGCGGCCACGTTCAACGACTCGGCGCCGCTGGCCTTCATCACCCGGCGCATGCCCACCGCGAAGAGCCGGACGACGAACTGCATCACGCCGAGGTAGTAGAGGATGGCGAAGAGCGCGGCGATGAAGATGATCGTCGGCAGCACCTGGAACGCGAAGATGACGCCATACTGCGCGCCTTCCGGCCCGAGCACCGTCGTCATGATGCGCGGCCATGCTTCCTTGTTGCCGAGCGGCCCGAATACGAAGCTGGCGCCGACGTTGGCGAAGTCGAGCAACCGGTTGATGCCCTCGCCGAGCGCGATGAAGAGCTGTTGGCCCGGCGTCGTCTTCAGCACCAGCAGCGCGAACAGCACCTGCAGGCCCAGGCCCCAGGCCACCGTGCGCCGATCGATGGCGCTGCGGTTGGTCGAGGAGGCGAAGGCGATGGTGAGGATGACGAGCAGGCCGACGAGGGACTGCACTTTCGGCGCCTGGGCGAAGTAGGCGACCGCCGCGGCCGCCGCCGCCACCGCCAGGGCGCCGCCGGCGACCAGGAGGTGCTGACGGGTCCACGGGGCCGTGGCCTCGGACGGATCGGGTGCTGTGCTCATGCGTCGACAGGGTATGTCGACGCTGGCCCGCGTGTCACGCGCCCGGCGTGGTCCCGGTGGCGCGTGCCGGTGTAACGCCGAAGCCCTCGCGCTTCATGCGGCCCCAGGAGTGATCGCCCGCGAAGTAGCGCACGAACGCTTTCAGCCGGAACCAGACCGTGACCTGCCGGTAGCCGAACGGCTCGATGAAGGCGAAGAACACCAGCCGCAGGGTGTCGGATGGGCGGCGGTAGCGATGGAAACTGACCTCCTCCATCAGGATCGCGGCCAGCGACAGCAGGGTCCCGAAGAGGTAGGCCGCCACGAAGAAGTAGAGCGCGAAGCGCGGCGACAGCACGCCGGCGATCGTGCAGAGCACGGTGATGACCAGGCCCACCGCCTCGACCACCGGCGCCAGCAGCTCGGCGAAGAGGAAGTAGGGCATGGCGATGAGGCCGGTGGCGCCGTAGCGCGGGTTGAAGATGAGCGCGCGGTGCGCGACCATCGTCGAGATGAGACCACGGTGCCAGCGTTCGCGCTGCCGGCCCAGGACCGCCACCGAGGTCGGCACTTCGGTCCACGCCACCGGATCGGGGATGAAGACCACCTGCGCGGCCGCTCCCTGTTCCTTGAGATAGCGCTGCAGACGCACGATCAGCTCGAAGTCCTCGGTGACGGTGCTGGTCGCATAACCGAGGATCGCCGTGAGGTAGTCGCGGCGAAAGAGCCCGAAGGCGCCCGAGATGATGAGGTTGCCGCCGAGGAGGTTCCAGCCGAGACGGCCGAAGAGGAAGGCGCGCAGGTATTCGACCGTCTGGATGCCGGCGAGCCAGCGGCTATCGACGCGCGCTTCGACGACCCGTCCTTCCTCGACCCGGCAGGAGTTGACGACGCGGATGGTGCCGCCGACGGCGGCGATCTTCTGGTCGAAGAGGAAGGGCCTGGCCAGGCGCAGCAGCGCATCGGGCTCGATGAGCGTGTCGGCATCACAGGCCAGCACGTAGGGGAAACGCGCGGCGTCGAGGCCGACGTTGAGCGAGTCGGCCTTGCCGCCGTTCTGTTTGTCCACCACCAGCAGCTTGGTCCACGTCTTCGACCGGTAGTAGGTCTTCACCTGGGCGGTCCGCAGGCGCCGCATCACGGCCGGCGGCACCTCGTAGAGGTCGTAGGCGGCGACCAGTTGCTGCATGGTGTCGTCGGTCGAGCCGTCGTTCACGAGCACGACCTCGAAGTACGGGTACTGCAACGTGAGCAGCGCGCGCAGGCTGTCGACGATGGTGACGCCTTCGTTGTGCGCCGGCACCAGGATGCTGACGCGCGGCACCGCCGACGAGGTGAGGCTGCGCGCAAGCACGTCTTCGCTGCCGAAGCGCCAGTGCGAGAACAGCTGCGGCGCCGCCAGCACCAGCAGCAGCGCGAAGAAGGAGTTGACGAGCAGCATGTACCAGAGGATGACGACGTCGACCGTCGTCACCAGATACACGAACCACGCGCGGAGGTCGTCCATCTCAGACCTCCGACATCTCGACCACCGCCGCCGACGACAGCCCGGCCACCAGCGCCGACATGTCGCGGGCCATCGGGTCGCTGCCGCGGCTCACCTCGAGCAGGTGCTCGCGGGCCTCGCCGCCGATCTGCGCCAGCGCCAGGGCGGCGCGGTAGCGCACCCACCAGGCGCGGTCGCGGACGGCGACGGCGAGCGGCCCGGCCGCTGAGGTGATGCGCAGCGCGCCGAGCGCGCGGGCCGCCTGCGCGCGCACGCGCCAGTCGTCGTCGGCCAGCAGCGACAGCAGCACCGGCACCGTCTCGGGCTCGGCGTGGCGCCGCAGTGCGCGCGCCACGTGCAGCCGCACCTCGGGCGCCTCGTGCAGCGCCAGGTCGCGGACGCGCCAGAGCGCCACCGGGTTGGCCGAGGCGCCGGCGGCGTCGATCCACGCGTTCAGCATCACCGCCGGCACCTCGGGACGCCGGCGCGGCACCAGCGCCTGGGCGACGATCGCCGGATGGCGATTGAGGGCGGCGAACTGGTACTGCTGCACCGCGTCCTGCCGCCCCGGCAGGCTGTCGAGCTCGAGGTCCACCAGGCGGCCGCCGAGGCGGGCGGCGGCGTCGATGGCGACCAGCCGCACCGCCGGACTGCGATCCGAGAGCAGCGCCGCGACCAGCGTCACGTCGTCGGCGCCGCCGACGATCGAGAGCAGGCGGGCGGCATCGAAGCGGCGCCACCAGAAGACCGAGCGGCCGTGCCGCAAGACGTCCTGCACCCACGGTTCGTGGCGCAGTAGCGGCGCCAGGATCTGCTGCCGCTCGAAGGTCACGTAGGCGGTGGCGAGACGGGCGACGCTGCGGAAGGCGACGTGCGGCGGCTGCGCGCGCAGGAACGTGACGATGGCCGAGACGTCGGCGTTCTCGACCAGCCACGCATGCAGCAGCGGCTCGAGCCGGTTCACCCCCGCTTCCACCTGGCGGGCGCGCCAGACCAGGTACATCCGCAGGGCGATGAGGCCGCCGAGGGCTGCCGCGATGAGCGTGCCCTCGATCGTGAGCGCAACGGCCAGCACGTCGAGCGTCAACATTTGTGGTCCGAACCCGAGCTGGCTCGGCATTCGGCTGGCGCTGCATCCCGCCGGCCTACGTTGCTCATCGTTCGAATATTCACCATATGCTCACTCTTCGCGCCTTGGCTGGCGGGCGCATCGCCACCCTCGGTGCACGAGCCAACTCGGGTTCGGACCACTAGGCCGCCACCTGACTGTGGCGGGCGATGGTGGTCCAGCGCTGCAGCTTGGCCATCAGCACCCGCACGTTGAACGGCTTGGCCAGGTGGTCGAGGGCGCCGGCGAGCAGGGAGCGCACCTGCACGGATTCGTCGGCGTGCGACGACAGCACCACGATGAGAAAGGCGTCGGGACGTTCGACGCCGAGCCGCTCGAGGATGGCGTGGCCGTCCACGCCCGGCAGGTCGACGTCGAGCACGACCACGGTGGGGCGGCCGCCGCGCGGCCGGTCGAGCAGCGTCTGCAGCACCGCCGTGCCGGAGACGAAGGTCTCGTGGGGCAGGCGCATCTGATCGAGCGCGAAGGTCAGCATCCGCATCAGCGACGGGTCGGCGGTGGCGACGACGAGCGCCGGCTCGACCGGGTCCGGCGCCGGCACCGCATCTGGCGCCGCCGCGTCGGCGACGCAGCGGCGCCGCGCCGGGTTGCGCCGCGCCCGCGAGAGTGCGCGCGCCGCTGCCTCGACCCCGGGATGGGGGCCGCGCTTGCGCGGCGTGGTGGGGCGTCGGTGCGTCACGGAAGGATGGCGTCGCCCGTTGAATCGGCGCGAAAGCCAAGCACTTCAGCAGGCGATTGTCTGCACGCCGCGACACGCCACGAAACACCACGGCGCGTGCCGCTCACACGCGGGCGGGCCGTGCCGACGCACCGGAGGCGGCCGGTGGCCGCAACGGCAAGGCTATAATCGCCAGCGTGCCCGGACGGTCGTCCGGGCGCTCCTCCATGTCCCATCCCGATCGACAACTCCTGGCGGCGCTCGCATGTGGCCTCGCGGTGGCGACCGCCGCGGCGGCGCTCGAGCTGAGCGGCCTGGTTCCGCTGGCGCGCCTTGGCCTGACGGTGCTGGCGGCCGTGCTCGCGGTCGTGCTCACGGCCCGGGGACCGTGGGCGCAGACGGGGCGGTGGAGCGCCGTGGCCATCGCGGGATCGGCGGCCAGCCTCGAGCTCATCTTCGCCGGCACGACGCCGCACTATCAGCACTTTCTCGACTGGCCGCGCCTGCTCGACCGGCCGTGGGCCGTGCTGGTCCTGGTGGCGCAAGCCGTGGTCGTGGCCGCGGGATGGCTCTCGGAGGGGCGCGCCGCGCGCCTGTGGCGCGGCGTTGCCGGCACCGGCAGCGGCCTGCGCGCGGTCGTGTTCGTCGGCGCCGTATGGATGCTCAGCGCCACGCTGAACCGCGACGTCGCGATGTACGTGCGCGAGCTGGTCACGGGCGGCCTCATCCACCTGCTGCAGCTCGCCACGCTCGGACTGGCGGCCGTGGCGGCGCCTGTCGCGGCGTCGACGCCGGTTGGCGAGGACCTTGACGACCGGCACGGCCCCGCGCTCGGCTCCTTCGAGTGGAGTGTCGCGGCACTGGTCGTCGTGACCTGTCTGGCCCTGAACCACTTCGTCTACGAGCGGCATCCGCACGTGCCCGACGAGGTGCAGTACCTGTTTCAGGCGCGTTATCTTGCCGAGGGCCGGATCGCGGTCGACGTGCCGCCGGTGCCACGCGCCTTCGAGAGCTACCTGACCACCGCGTCGCCGCAAGGCTGGTACAGCGTCGTGCCGCCCGGATGGCCGGCGGTGCTGGCGGTGGGTGCGGCCGTCGGCGCCGAGGACTGGGTGAACCCGGTGCTGTCGGGCGCCAACGTCCTGTTCTTTGCGATCCTGCTGCACGGCTGGTACGGGCGTCGCGTCCGCGGGATCGGGGTGCTGCTGCTGGCCGCTTCGCCGTGGCAGCTCTTCCTCGGCATGAG
>JANNIB010000529.1:0-9893 GCA_031404695.1 Acidobacteriota bacterium | reverse complement strand
TGTAGACCGCCTGGTGTTGCGCCACCAGGAACTCAAGCGCACGAGCACCTTGATCGAGCAGCAGCTGGTGGCCGTCAGCGCCGAGCGCGACAGCCTGCGCTCGCGGCTGGCCGACGGTCGTGCCCGCTTCCACGAGAAAGGCCGTGGTTGACGGTGCGCCACCCGGTTGCCAGCCGAGCGTGACGGTGTTACCGATCACCGAGGACTGCATCTGCTGCGGCGCACCGGCGCGTGGAGCTGGACAGACGATCAGGTTTCGGGGCGACGCGAAATACGTGGAGGCGTCACCTGCCGCGACGTAGTCGGCGTTCACTGCGAGCAGGGTCCGGATCCCGCCCTGCGAGCCCATGGCGAGGTCCCAGGTGCGCAGTCGTCCGGTGATCGTGTCGATGCCGAGGAGCGCGCTGGCGCCGGTCGCGGTGTTGCCCGCAAGGAACAGCGTGCCATCGAAGCGTGCCATGGCGCCGGTCCGGAAGTTGACCCCCAGGGGCGCCACTGGCGCACCGGAGACGCGATCGAGCCAGGTGAGCGGCGCGACGCCGTACGGCAGCGCGTAGTCTTCGCCCCCGAGCAGGACACGGCCGGGCGCGAAGCCGAACCCGTTCGGCCCGATGAGAGGGGACGCCGTCGCATTGAACGACAGCACCTGGCCGCTCGCGGTGTCGAACGCGGCCGTCGCCGGGCGTCCATATCCCTGCAACGCGTTGAAGGTGCCACCGGCAAATAGCGTCGGGCCATCGACGGCCAGGGTGACGACGTTGCCGTCGGGCCGCGGATTCCAGGACGTCAGCGTGGCGGTGGCGAGATCGACCGCGGCGAGGTTCAGCCGTAGCGCGCCTGAGAGCGACGAGAAGCGTCCGCCGATGTAGAGCCGCCGCCCGTCACTGGCGAGCGTTGCGATCGCGCCGTTGCTCTCGAGGGCCCACGGCAGCAGGGCGCCGGTGGCGGCCGTGAAAGCGGTGACGTCCGGCCCCGATGTGCCATACGGCCGCTCGCCACCCGCCACGAACACTCCGCCCAGTCGCAGCAGGGTCGCCACCCTGAACGGGAGGTCCGGAGTGACCACGCCCGGGCGTCCGGTGCGAAGGTCGAGCGCCACGAGGTTGCGTTTCGCGATGCCGCCCACCACGCGGAACGTGCCGCCAAAAGCCACCGACGTGCCAGACGCGACCACTGCCCGGACCTGACCGCCAACGAGCGGCGCCCACGGCAGCAGCGCGCCGGTGGTGGCATCGATCGCCGCCATGCGCCACCGTCGCTGGCCATTCACCGTGACGATGTCTCCAGCGAAATACACGGTGTTGCCGGACACCGCCAGCGCGCTCACCGACGTGCCCACGGCGCCGAAGAGGAGCGGCGGCGCAAAGGGCCGCGCGGTGCCGGTGTCCAGATCGCGGGCCACGATCTTCGCGCCGAATGGCGGCCCGGCCGAGGACACCTCCACCATGTAGAGCGCCGCCGGCCCCGCGACCATCGGACCGGCGGCTGTTGGAAACGTCCATCCTGTCACCGGCGTCATGTCGGGGCTGTAGGCGCACACGAGGAGCCCGGTTTGCTGGCAGGTGCCGTACACGTACACCCGCGTGGCGGTGGCCGTCAGCCCGGACACGAACATGTCCAGCGGCAGCGTTCCCGGCAGAGGATTGCCGGTCGCGGTGTCGATCACGGCGAAACGGGGGCGCGCGACTCCGCCCACGGATTCCAGGATACCACTGACGTACAGGCGTCCTGGTGCCGCCGCCATGTGGAAGATAGCCGCGGGGAACGTCGCCGGCGGCACGGAAGAGCCGATGAGCCGGGCGTCCCACGGCAGCAGCGCGCCACTCGTTGGATCCAGGGCGGCGAGCGCCGGGCGCGGCGTGCCGTTCACGGTCGTGAAGCTGCCGGCGACGAAGAGGCGTCCGCCGTCGACGACGAGACCGACCACGGACCCCTGGTCCAGAAGAGGCGGTGTCCATCCAGGGTCACGCGTGCCGTCCGCCCGCACGTGCAGCACGGAGACGATGGGGCCGAAGAGCGGGCTCGTGGCGATGAACCAGCCGCCGGCGCCATCGGCCGCGATGGCCGCCGTGAGATCCGTCACCGCAGCCCCGGTCGTGAGGGCCGCAGCATCGTTGGCGGCGACCACGCCGAAGCTGCCCGTGGCAGGCCCGACGATGTCGAAGTCCCCACCCACGTAGAGCGTGTGACCGTCGAGCGCGAGCGCGTTCACCGCCCCGTTCGGCAACCATGTGTCAATGGGCGGCCCGAGCGACTGAGCGGAGGCGAGCGTTGGCCGGACGAGCAGCAGGGTGAAAGCGGCGCAGCGCAGCAGTGGCGGCATGGGAGACCGTCCGGCACAGGACCGCGCCGTCAGGCCGCCGCAGGCGCAGGGAGGGAGCAAACGGCGTATCGCGCGGAATCCGCGCCGTACCGTGCAGGAAACATGCCTCACACCGAGGCCGCGATGGCGTGGGAATTCAGATCGCGTGGGCCTTGGCGAGCGCCGGATCGTGGTTGCCCAGCCACACCAGGTGTGGCTTTGTCACCACAGCCTGATCGCGGTCGCCGCTACTTCGTCGCGGTATAGCCGCGCCGCGCGCGCACGACGTAGCCCGGCCGATTCACTTCCACCCGGATCGTGTGCCAGCGGCCGTCTTTGTGTCCGGGCGCGGGATAGCCGAGGTAGTACTGCTTGCTCAGCTCGTCGGCGATGTTCTCGGTCGCCGGATCGAGGTCGCGCGCGGTACGGACGATTTCGGTGCGGCCACCGCTGTCGTCGGTTAGCTCGCGCAGCGCGGCCGCATTCACGCGATCGTCGTTGCCGGCGCCGCCGCCCCCACGCCCGCCGATTCCGCCACCCCCGGGATATCCGCCGCCCGGCCACGGGCTGCCGCGTCCGCCGCCGCGCCCACCGCCCCCGGGGAACGGGAAGGGCAGCCGTGGCGAAGGCTGGCGCACCACCGGCGGCGTCGATCGTCCGCCGCCGAAGGTGGTGTCTGAGTTGCCGTCGATGCCCACGGCGTAGACGAGCAGTTCGGTCTCGCGGATCATCTGCTTCACCTCCGAGACCGAGGTGTGGCTGTTGGTGTCGTTGCCGTCGGAGATGAGCAGGATGGCCTTCTTGCGGTGCTGCCCTTGCGTGGCGAGGGGCACCGATTCGGCCACCGCGTCGTACATCGCCGTGCCGCCGGTGGGATTGATGCGGCCCAGGCGCCGGCTCACGAGCGCCTTGTTATTGGTCCAGTCATGCACGAGCTCGGCGTTGCCGCCGAAGCGCATCAGGAAGACTTCGTCTTCGGGCCCGAGCAGCTCGAGCAGGAAGCGGTCGATGGCCAGCTTGGCCGACTCGATCTTCTCGCCCACCATGCTGCCGCTGGTGTCGAGCGCCACGCCGAGGCTGACCGGCACGCGCTCGGCCGTGAAGTGCGTGATCTCCTGCTCCTTGTTGTCGTCGTAGACGATGAAGTCTTCCTGGCGCAGGCCCTCGACGAAGCGGCCCGTGCGATCGGCCACCGTGATGTTCACGTTCACGAGCTCGACGCCGCTCTTGAAGCGGAAGCCGTCCTGGCCGTGGAGAGTGGGGGTCGAGGCAAGCAGCAGCGCAGCGGCCGCAGCCGACGTGCCGGCGATCCAGTGGTGATGACGCATCTCGAGCCTCCTCACCGTGCCTCGGCGGTGACGGCCGCCGGAAGATTGGTGCGACGATCCACGTGGGCGAGCATGGTGCCGCGGCTGGCGAAACTCACACGATACCGGGCGGCGGTCGTGGCCTCGCCGAGGGTCACCGTGAAGGGCGCGTCCTGTCCGGGCGCCACGGCCGGCACATCCACCGGCGCCGAGCGCGTCGCGATCATGATGCCGGCCGCATCGAAAACGCGCACGTGCGCTTCGAGCTGCTCGACGCCGCGTCCGGCCGCGGGATTACGCACCAGGCCCGACACGGCGAGCTGCCCGTCGATCCGCGCATGACTGAGCGCCACCAGTTCAAGCGGCACCTGCGCGGTGGCCGCGGTGCCCGCCGGCGCGCGGCCGCTCACGAGCATCACCAGGCTGCCGGCGCCGACGAGCACGGCCACCACGGCTGCAGCCGCGAGCAGGCCGTGTTGACGGTGGCCGGACCCGGAGTCGGCGATTGGGGCGCCGAACATCGTGCCGGCAGTGGCGGGCGAGCCAGCCAACTCGACGCGCGAGGGCGCCGCCCCCACACCCGCCGCGGCCGCCAGCGCCGCGACGCGGGCGGCGCTGCGCTCGCGCTCAGCGCGCGTGACGCGCCACGCGATCGCCGAAGCGGCAACCGCTACCACCACCGAAACCACCGTGATGCCGAGCATGAGGCTGTCCATAGCTGGTGCCCTTCGCCCCGCCTAGCGGAGCGTGAACTCCACCGAGACTTCCACGATCACATCCACCGGCGTGCCCTTGAGCCGTGCCGGCGCGAAGCGCCATTGCCGCACGGCCGACGCCGCGCGTTCGTTGAGACCGCCGCCGAGGCCGCGCAGGATCCGGACGTCGCTCACCGTGCCGTCGCGACGAATCGTAATCTCCATTTCCACTTCGCCGGCGATGCCGGCACGCCGCGCCTCGTCAGTGTACGAGGCCTTGACCTCGCGCAGCAGCCGCGGCGGCTCGACGCCGCTGCCCGGACGATACGGTCCTCCACCCATGCCGCCGCCCGACCCGTCGCCGATGCCGGAGCCGTCGCCCTCGCCGAGGCCGGTGCCCCGTCCGGTGCCAGCGCCGCCGCCGGTGCCAGGACCCTGCGAAGGCTCAGCTGGAGGCGGCGCATCCTTCATGATGCCTTCCACGTTCTTCGCGTCGGATGGCGCTGACGCTATGGGCGCCATCACCGGGGGCAGCATCTTCGCGTCGAGCGGTTTTGGGGGCTCGACCGGCTTCGGCACCGGCGCCGGTGGCGGCAGCTCGCGTGCCGGCAGCGGGCTCGCCAGCGAGTGCGTGCCCTCGCGCTGCGCCTTCGGGGGCGGGAGCTTCTGCTTCAGGCCGCCCCCGCCGCCCCCGCCGCCCGGACCGGGCAGCGCCAGATACACCAGGCGCACCGGTTCGTGCGACACCACTTCGTCCACCGGCTGCTCGGCACGCAGCGACAGGCCCAGGCTGGCAATCGCCGCCACCGACAGGGCGATGAGGCCGTGAAGGCCGGTCGAGACCAGGACGGGCAGGCCAGTGGGGCGCGTCGTGCCGGGGGCCACGGCCAGCACCGACCGCGACTCTCGGCCCAGGGTCGTGCCGGAGGCCAACGCCCGCACGGCCTCGACGGCGTCGGGCCCGACGACCAGGGCTTGCATCGGGCGTGTGTCCGACAGGGGGCCGAGCGTGGGCAGGTTGCCGCGCGCCGCCAGATCGAGCACCACGCCCTCGGCGACGCCGGCTGCCGAGGCGATCTCGGAGAGCGAGTAGAGCTCGGCGTGCTCGGCGTGGACGGGTTCAGGCATGGCGGCAATCTCTTGTATCGCAAAAGCCTTGCCGGATCGCCGGTGGTCGCTCGGCAGGGGCCGGACGAGGAATATGGCGCGAATTCGCCGCGGCGTCTCCCCGCCTCGGGCGCTTACGGGCGCACCTGTGGTGGTGGGGGGACAACCGTGTCCTGAGAAGGGCGCGCCCGGGTTCTATACTTCTGTGCCATGACGAGCCAGGGATTGTTCACAGGGAAGGTCGTGGTGGTGACCGGCGCCAGCTCCGGCATCGGCCGGGCGGCGGCACTCGGGTTCTCGCGCGAAGGCGCGTCGGTGGTGCTCGTGAGCCGCGGCGCAGAGGCGCTGCAGGAGGCAGCCGCCGAGGCGGCCGGACCTACGGCCATCGTGGCGGCCGATGTCACCGCCGACGACACCCCGGCCCGCGTGGTCGGCGAAGCGGTGGCGCGCTTTGGCGGCATCGATGTGCTGGTGAACGCCGCTGGCATCATCGGCACGGCCGCCACCGACCAAACGCCCGACGAGCTCTTCGATCGCATGATGGCGATCAACGTCCGGGCGCCATTTCGTCTGATGCGGGAAGCGTTTCCCCAGATCAAGGCGCGGCGCGGCAACATCGTGAACGTAAGCAGCGTCAACGGCCTGCGCGCCTTTGCCGGCGTGGCGGTCTATTGCTCCAGCAAGGCGGCGCTCGACCACCTGACGCGCTGCGCCGCGCTCGACTGGGCGCCCGACGGCGTGCGGGTGAACTGCGTGAACCCGGGCGTCACCGTCACCAACCTGCACCGCCGCGGCGGCATGGACGAAACGCGCTACGCCGCGTTTCTCGAGCGGGCGCGGGAGACGCACCCGCTCGGACGGCCCGGCCAGGCCAGCGAAATCGCCGATGCGGTGATGTTCGTGGCCTCCGACAAGGCCGCCTGGATGACCGGCGACACCATCGCGGTGGACGGCGGCCGTCATCTGACCTGCCTGCGCTGACAGACGCGGCGGCGTGCCGCGCCGCACGAAGAGGAGTGGAAGCACCTGGCGCGTCTCGTCCCCGGCGCACGGCTCGACCGGCAGCTCAACGCCGAACTGTCCTTTCACCTCGACATGGAAGCGGAGAAAAACATGCGACAGGGCTTGGATCCGGAAACGGCGCGCCGGGAAGCGCTCAAGAACTTCGGTCCGATGACGCGCCACGTGGAGGAGACCCGCGACGCCCGTGGCGTCGGCTGGCTCGACGACTGCCTGCAGGATCTGCGCTACGCGGCACGCACCCTCGGCAAGTCGCCCGGCTACGCCGTGGTCGCCATCATGACGCTGGCGCTCGGCATCGGCGCCAACGCCGCCATCTTCAGTGTGGTCAACGGCGTGCTCTTCACACCGCTGCCGTACGCCAACGGGCAACGACTGCTGCTCGTCAATCACGCGGCGCCGCTCGCCAACCAGCAGAATTTCGGCGTCTCTATCAAGGAGCTCTACGACTACCGCGAGCAGCTCGCCAGCTTCGAGGGGCTGGTCGAGTTCCACCAGATGAACTTCGACCTGCTGCGCCGCGGCGAGCCCGACCGCGTCGCCACCGGCGTCGTGTCGCACAACTTCTTCGACGTGCTCGGCATCCAGCCGATCCTGGGCCGCGCGTTCGCCGATGCCGACGACGATGAAGGCGCCGACGCGGTGCTCGTGCTCGGCTACGACTACTGGACCACGCGCTTTGGCGCCGACCCGGCCATCATCGGCCAGGTGTTCCAGATGAACGACAAGCCGCACACCGTCATCGGCGTGCTGCCCGACGTACCGCACTACCCGAATCGCGTCGACCTCTACATGCCCACCTCGGCCTGCCCGTTCCGATCGGCGGCCGAGCGGAACATCGTGGCCAACCGTCGCGCCTTCTCAGGCCTGCAGGTCTTCGGGCTCGTGAAGGACGGCGTGTCGTTCACGGCGGCCGGGTCTGAAGTGGTCACCGTGGGCCAGCGCTTCCAGCAGGACTTTCCAGACATCTACCGCGCCGATACGGGATTCCAGGCGCGAACGGCGCCGGTGCTGGCGGCCCTCACCGCCACCGCCCGGCCGGTGCTGTGGCTGCTGCTCGCCACCACCGGCCTGGTGCTGCTGCTGGCGTGCGCCAACGTCGCCAACCTGACGCTGGCGCGGATGCTGCGCCGCGACCGCGAGTTCGCGATGCGCGTGGCCCTCGGCGCTGGACGCGGACGGCTCATCCGCCAGCTGCTCGCGGAAAGCACTCTGCTGGCGACCGTCGCCGGCCTGGTAGGGCTCGCCCTGGCATGGACGACCCTTGGCGTGCTGACGCGCTTCGTCGGCCGCTTCACGCAGCGCACCGATGCCATCGGTCTCGATCCTCAAGTGCTGCTCTTCACGCTCGGCGTGGCGGTCGTGAGCGGCATCGTGTTTGGCCTGGTGCCGGCGCTCTCGACGAGGTCGGACGTGCTGCCGTCGCTCAAGCAGGGCAGTCTCGGCTCGGGTGTCTCGGCCGGGCGGCGCCGGCTGCAGGACGCGCTGGTGGTCGCGCAGGTGGCGCTGTCGGTCGTGATGCTGGTGGGCGCGAGCCTGCTGCTGGCCAGCGTCTGGCGGCTGCAGCGCGTCGACTCGGGTTACCGCACCGACCGCGTGCTGGCGGCCACCGTCTTCGGCAACTTCTCGAAGTATCCGGACGCGCAGTCGCAACTGCAGCTCTACGAGCCGCTGGTCGAACGGCTCAACCAGTTGCCCGGTGTGGAGGCAGCGGCGATCACCAACGCCGTGCCACTCGTGGGCGCCAATCCGAATGAGACGCCGTTCGACATCGAAGGACGCACGCCCGATCCGGCGCGGCGTCCGCGTGGCGACGTGCGGGTGGCAAGCCCGCGCTACTTCGAGACGCTCGGCATCCCGATTCTTTCGGGCCGGGCGTTCAGCGTCGGCGATCACCGCGAGGCGCCGCGCGTCGTGGTCGTCAATCAGGCGATGGTGCGTTACTGGGAGGGCAGTGACCCGATCGGTGCGCGTCTGTCGACCGACAACGGCCGGACGTGGTGGATGGTGGTGGGCGTGGTCGGCGACGTGCGCCAGTTCGGCCTCGAGCGAGCGGCGGTGCCGCAGGCCTTCATCCCGCTGGCCCAGATGCCCACCGGCTTAGGTGGACGGGTGATGCTGCGCACGACCGGCGATCCGGCAGCCCTTTCGCGGGCGATGATCGACGCCGTCCACGCCCTCGATCCCGACATGCCGGTCGAAGACGTCCAGACACTCGAGGAGGTCCGCAGCGAGTCGCTCGCCGGACCTCGCCTCACGGCCTTGCTGCTGTCGATCTTTGCGGGCCTCGCGATGCTCGTGACCCTGACCGGCGTCACCGGCGTCATCGCCAACAACGTCTCGGAACGCACGCGCGAGTTCGGTGTGCGGATGGCCCTGGGCGCCACGCGCGGCTGGGTGCTCAGGATGGTGCTGAAGCAGGGCTTGATGCTCGTGGCGGGCGGCCTGCTGCTCGGCCTGGTCGCGGCATCGGTCTTGTCATCGCTGCTGTCGTCGTATCTGTTCGATACGCCGCCGCGCGATCCGATGGTGCTGCTGGCGGTGGCGGCAGCGTTCCTGCTGGCGGGCGTGCTGGCGTGTGTGGGCCCGGCGCGGCGTGCGACCGGTGTCGATCCGCTGGTGGCGTTGAAGGTCGAGTAGCGCGCTCAAAACAGGCGCGGCTACACCTTCAAGCCTTCCACGAACCGGAAGTTCGTCACCTCCGCCAGCACCCGCACCGGCTTGTAGCCTGCGGTTTCGAGCGACGCCACCGCGTCGTAGCCGGCGGGCCTGACGGTGGCTTTCGCAAACGGCCCGGTGCCGCCGAGTCCTTCGACGATCTCGATGCGGCCACCCCGTCGCAACGCGCGATAGACGTTGGCGAGGACCGCCGCGCGAAGTTCCGGCGCGCGATGCGCGAACCCGCCCTTGGTGTCATCCACGACCGCCATGTCGAAGGCGCCTTCGTCGAAGGGCACCACGCCGTCGCGCGAGATGCTCGATTCGAGCAGGAAGCCCTCGCGTCCGGCCGCGCGTCGCGCGAGCACGGCCTGATCCTCATCGAAGAGCACCGCCGCGGCGCCGCCACTGAGCCCGACTTTCGCGCCGAGCCCGGCCAGCAGCACCGGATCGTCGCAGCCCACGAGCACGAACTTCTCGCCCATCTTCACGCCGGTCATCGCGACCTGCAGCGGGTCGATTGCGGGTTGGCGGAAGAACCTGAAGAGCATGCGGTCATGATAGCCGGTCCGCGCCGCCCGCCCCGCCGATCACTGGTCCGCGTGCTATATTTTCGGGGTGAAATCACCTGTAGAAATCGCGCCCGCCACCGGCAAACTCGGTGTGCTGCTGGTCGGCCTGGGCGCCGTCGCCACCACCACCATCGCCGGCGTCTTCGCGATCCGCAAGGGCCTGGCGCAGCCGATCGGCTCGCTCACGCAGATGGGCACCATCCGGCTCGGGAAGCGCACCGAGAACCGCTCG
>JANNIB010000528.1:0-4188 GCA_031404695.1 Acidobacteriota bacterium | reverse complement strand
GTGGCCGGGGCCGTCTTTTTGTAAGGGGGTGTGTCACGTCCGCCTCTTTTACCGATCCGGTGACGTTTACAGACCCGGTTACAACTCGACGGTGACAGCTCGGGCTGGCTACTCGTCGCCCTTCTTGGCCACCTTCACGGTGAACTGCTCGCCGCGGATCGACGCGCCCTTCATCGCCTTCAGCACCTGCGGCGCCGCATCGGCCGCGACCTCGACCAGCGACGAGTGGGGCAGGATGGTGATGGCGCCGAGTTCGCGCGAGGTGATGCCGGCTTCGCCGGTGATGGCGCCCACCAGGTCGCCGGGCCGCACACCCTGCGTCCGGCCGACGCTGAACGACAGCACCACGGCGTCGGCGAGGGAGGCGTCGCGTGGACGCGCGGGACGGGCCTCACGAGGCTCGTACGGGCGCTCCGAGCTAGGCCCGCGCGGGGCGGCGGGGCGACGTTCGTAGTCGCCCGCCTGACGCGGCGAACGCGGGCTGTCGCCGCGCTCGTCACGACGCGGCGGACGCCGATCGTCGCCCTCGAAGCGACGGGGCGCGGGCCGCCGGTCGTCGTAGTCGGGGCGCCCTGACCTCACCTGAGGCGCTTCCTGGTCGGGGGCGTTCCCGGCAGAGGTCTCGCTGGCGGTCTGCAGCAGCGCCACGGCGGCGGCGGCGATCTCCGCCATGTCAAAATCAGCGGCCAGCGCCTGCACGAGGGCGCGCGTCTCCTCGAGGTCACCGGCGGCGATGCGCGTCGTCAACGCGCCGCGGGTGGCGTCGAGCCGCCGCGCCTTGAGCGCCGAGAGCGTCGGCAGCGTCGCGATGTCGATCTTCTGCTTGGTGACGTTCTCGATGAAGCGCAGCGTGCGCTGCTCGCGCGGATCGATGAGCGTGATGGCCACGCCCTCGCGGCCGATGCGGCCGGTGCGGCCGATGCGGTGCACGTAGACTTCAGGCGCGGTCGGGATGTCGTAGTTGATGACGTGCGACACGTGGTCGATGTCGAGACCGCGCGCGGCCACGTCGGTCGCCACCAGCACGTCGGCCTTCTCCGAGCGGAAGAGCGCCATTACGCGATCGCGCTGCCGCTGATCGAGTCCGCCGTGCAGCGCCTGGGCGCCGTAGCCGTGCGACTTGAGGGTGTCGGTGAGCTCGTCCACTTCGAGGCGGGTGCGGCAGAAGACGATGGCCGAGGTCGGATCCTCGAATTCGAGAATGCGGCCGAGCGCGAAACCCTTCTGGCCGCGCGACACGATGTAGGCCGCCTGGCGAATCTGCGGCATCTTGCCGGGCGCGCGCTTCTCGGCCTTGACCGTGATGCGTTCGGGCTTGCGCAGGTGGCGCTCGGCGATAGAGGCGATGCGCGGCGCCATGGTGGCGGCAAAAAGCGCCGTCTGACGCGTGGCGGGCGTGGTGGTGAGAATCGCCTCGAGGTCGTCGGCGAAGCCCATGTCGAGCATCTCGTCGGCTTCGTCGAGCACCAGGATCTCGAGCGCCGACAGATCGAGCGTGGTGCGGCGCAGGTGGTCGAGGGCGCGGCCGGGTGTGGCCACCACGATCTCGACGCCGCGGCGCAGGGCGCGAATCTGCTGGTCCATCGGCGCGCCGCCGTAGAGCGGCACGACGGTCAGCGTCGTTTTCTTGGCGTACTTGTGGATGGCTTCGGCCACCTGCATGGCCAGCTCGCGCGTGGGCACGAGGATCATCGCCCGCGGCACGCCCTTCTTCGGGGCGGGGGTCTTCAGCAGGCGGTGCAGGAGCGGCAGCGCGAACGCGGCGGTCTTGCCGGTGCCGGTGCCGGCCTGGCCGATGATGTCCTGACCGGTCAGGAGCACCGGAATGGCGGCGCGCTGGATGGGAGTCGCTTCTTCGTAGCCGAGGGCCGTGACGGCCTTGACGATGGCGTCGTCGAGGCCGAGGGCGGCAAAGCCGGGCTGCAGTGATGGGGTGTCAGTCGTGGTGGTCAACAGACCATTGTAGCTCGGCGCGAGGGCGGCGGCCCGGTCAGAGTTCCCGGGGCGGTTCGCCGTCGTAGACGACCGGAATCCGGATGCGCATGGGCTTTTCCCGGGCATGCTCCTCAGCCACCTCGGCCGCGATGCCCGCCACGCGGCCCACGATGAACACCAGGCGCCCGGCCGGCGGCGGGTAGCCCATGTCGTGCAGGAGCGCCGCCAGCGCCCCGTCGATGTTGATGGTCAGCGGGCGGATCCGCGAGGCGACCGCGCGCTCCAGCGCCTCGGTGAAGCGGACGCCGTCGCCGGCGATGCCCCGTGTCCGCGCCATCTCGAACAGCACCGGCGTACGCGGGTCGTGGGTGTGGACGCGATGTCCGAAGCCGGGGAGACGTCGGCCCGCGGCGCGCCACTGGTCCACCAGGCGTCCGGCTGCCTCGTCGAGTGACAGCCCGTCACGTGCGACCAGCGCGAGCCCCTCCGCGATGAGCTCCATGCAGGTGGAGCCGGCGCCGCCGTGCTCGTCGCCGATGGTCAGGATGCCGGCCGCCACCGCAGCCGACAGCGATGCGCGGTTGCCGGAGGCGGCGAGTCGGGCCGAGGCGCACGAAGGAGCGCCGGACCCGGGCGCCGCCATGCCGACGAGCACGGCGTCCAGCAGCGTGCGCTCGGCCTCAGACGGCAGCGCGCCCTTGAAGAGCAGCGCGATGAGATCCGTGAACGACCGGCCGGTCATCAGCGCCGTGACGTCGTAGCCGCGCACCCGGAGTTCGCCGTTTGCCGAGCTGGTGATGGCCGTGCGCCAGGGGTCCATGGACATGGGGTCTGAATCCGCAGCGTGAGGGTAACTCCGCCGCCGGTCGAATGCGCGCCGGTAACGGTGGCGGTACGGTTACACGCTCGTATTGCCCGCATGAAGGCCCTACCCTGCTGCATCACATCGATGAGGCGCAGGCATGGCCCGACCACTCACTCCTGAAGAAGCCGCCACCGCACAGTCGGCCGTGGCCCGCGCCCGCGCCGCCATGGCGGCCATTGCGGACTACGACCAGCCGAGGGTCGATCGGCTGTGCCAGGCCGTGGCGTGGGCGACCGCGAACATGGAGACCTCGGTGCGTCTCGCCAACATGAGCGTGGACGAAAGCGGCATGGGCGGCCGCGAACCGAGCCGTCGCGGCAAGGTGCTCGGCATCCTGCGCGACGCGCTGCGCCAGAAGAGCATGGGCGTCATCGAAGAGATTCCGGAGAAGGGCATCGTCAAGTACGCCAAGCCGGCCGGCGTCATCGTGTCGCTCATCCCGGTCACGAGCCCCTACATCACGCCGATCGGCATCGCCATCTACGCCATCAAGTGCAAGAACGCGGTCGTCTTCTCGCCGCATCCGGCCAGCCGCCGCACCACCAACGAGACCGTGCGGCTGATGCGCGCGGCGCTGATGGCCGAAGGCGTGCCGGCCGACCTGCTGCAGTGCATCGAGACGCCGAGCATCCCGCTTGCCAACGAGCTGATGGCGAGCAGCGACCTCACGATTGCCACCGGCGGCCCGGCCATGGTCAAGGCGGCCTACGGCTCCGGCAAGCCAGCCTACGGCGTGGGCGCCGGCAACGCTTCGATGGTCATCGACGAGACGGCGGATGTCGAAGAAGCCGCCCGCAACACCCGCCTCAGCAAGACCAACGACTACGGGTCGGGCTGCTCGGCTGATGGCAATCTCATCGTCGAGTCGTCGATTTACGACCGCTTTCTCGCCCAGCTCCAGACCGAAGGCGGCTATCTGGTGGAAGACGCCGAGAAAGCGCAGCTGCAGGCGGCCTACTGGGACGCGGAGGGGCGCCGCACCGCCGACACGATCGCACGGCCGGCGGAGGTGATTGCGGCCAAGGCCGGCATTCCGCTGCCCGCGGGCAAGACGTTTTTCATCGTGCCCGAGACGCAGATCGGAAAAACGCATCCGTTCTCCACCGAGAAGCTCGGCGTCGTGCTCTCGATCTTCCGCTACACCGGCTTCGACCACGCGCTCGATCTCGTGCGCCGGATCTTCGAGACCGGCGGCAAGGGCCATTCCTGCGGCATCTACTCGTTCGACGAGGCGCACATCCACGCGCTGGCGCTGGTGGCGCCGGTGAGCCGAATCATGGTGCGCCAGGTGCAGTCGCGGTCGAATGCGGGCAACTTCACCAACGGCATGCCGCAGACCTCGAGCATGGGCTGCGGAATCTGGGGCGGCAACATCACGAACGACAACG
>JANNIB010000527.1:0-29513 GCA_031404695.1 Acidobacteriota bacterium | reverse complement strand
ACTGCACCTTCAACGGCTATAACACATTCAACCGCATTGCCTATCAATGGAACAGCTTTGATGGTTGTTATTCCACCACCAACTGCGGTTATATTCCCTTCCTGATCAACTGTAGCGATAGCCAAATCTGAAGAAACCCATGTAAATGGGTTTCGCTGTGCATCTGCCAACAATTGATATTTTTCACCTTTATTCATTTTCAACGAATACTCGCTTAAAGTTGTTCCGTCAAAGGGAATTGAGGGTAATCCGGCAAGTTTAAAATCATCGAAATAGCAATTAATGGCTTCCGGACTACCTGTTTTATTGACAAAAATATTGAATTGGATGAGCGAATCAGTTGATGCCAGATCGAACGTGAAAAGCTTCCAGCAATCTTCGCCGGCGGCATTTTGATTGACGTCAATGGTTCCGTTTTTGCCCATAATTTGAATGTAAAAATCTTTAATCCCTTTTCCGTAGTATTTAAACTGAAACTGAGAAAACTGGCTTAATAGCTGTGGGTGGCGCGATCTCGAACGGTTTCTGGACGTAGTCGAAGGCGCCGTTTTTCATTGCCTCGACGGCGGTCGAGACCGAGCCGAAGGCGGTCATCAGGATGACCGAGGTGGTCGGATGGGTGGTGCGGGTCGTGCGCAGCACATCGAGTCCGTCGGAGCCGCCCATGCGCAGGTCGCTGACGACCACGTCGAAGTAGCCGTTGTGCAGGCGCTCGATGGCGGCGTTGCCGTTGGGCGCCTCCTCGACCTCGTGACCGGCCGTGCGCAGCGCCAGGGCCAGGCCCCGCCGCAGGGCGTCGTGATCGTCGGCAACCAGTATTCGGCTCATCGTTTCGGCTCCTACCACACGCGCGCGTCGCCACTCACCGGGAGCGTGACGCGGAATTTCGTGCCGGCGCCTGCCCGGCTGGTCATGTCGATGCGCCCGTCGTGAGCGTCGACGATCTTGCGGACGATGGCCAGGCCGAGGCCGGAGCCCTGCGCCTTGGTCGTGAAGAACGCGCTGAAGATCTTGTCGGCCAGTTCCGGCGGCACGCCCGGGCCGTTGTCGATGACTTCGACCACCACGGTCGGAATCGGGTGCAGGCCGTCGAGCGGCAGCGCGCCGTCTTCCTCGCGGGTGACCTCGCGGGCGGCGATCGTCACCGCGCCCTCGCCGTTCAACGCCTCGTAGGCGTTGATGAGGAGATTCGCGAACACCTGCATCAGCTGCGTCTTGTCGGCGTCGATGAGCGACAGGCCCTCGGCGAGGTCGAGCGTCACGTTGACGTGGCCGCGCTTGGCCTGGCCGTCGGCCATCGTCACCGCCGCGCGGACGGCGTCGGCGACCGAGGTGCGCTCCATCTGCAGCCGCACCGGGCGTACGAAGTCGAGAATCTCCTGGACGATGGCGTTGGCCATCTTGGCTTCGTTGATGATGTCGCCGACCAGCGCCGTCGCCTGGGTGTTGTCGCGCAGCTGGCGGCGCAGCAGCCCGGCCATCACCTCGATGCCGGCCAGCGGGTTCTTGATCTCGTGGGCCACCGCGGCGGCCATCTCGCCGAGCACGGCCAGCCGGTCGCGCAGACGCTCGCGTTCCTCGAGCTGCTCGACGCGGGTCAGGTCCTTGAAGAACATCGCCGCGCCGATGGTCAGGCCGTCGCTGTTGCGGATGAGCGACAGGGTGTAGCCGAGCACCTTGTCGGAGGGCGTCAGGCGCAGTTCGGCGCGGTTTGGCAGGAAGGCCAGCTCGTAGGCGCCGGCCAGCACCCGGACGATCGCCGGATGGGCGTGGAAGACCTCCGCGAAGGGCCGCCCCATGTAGTCTTCGCCGGCCGGGAGACCGAAAATCCGACACGCCTCGTCGTTGATGAGCACCAGGGCGCCGCCGCGGTCGATCGCCAGGACGCCGTTGCGCATGTGCGCGACGAGGTGCTTGAAGAAGGCGTCATCGACGAAATGTGCCGCCGCAATGGGGGCGCGGTGGGTGGTCCCGGCGCGGGCGGGGAGTACCGCGGATTTGGCGGGGCGTCGTCCGGGGGCTGTTTTGGGAGAGGGCATGACTCGGCTTGCCCCCGACATACGCAACTGTCGTGCCTGTCACCGGAATGACGAGTCTGGCACCCTTCGTCACGTCGAATCGTGCAGTTCCGAACTCGATTCGTCGGGAGCCGCCCTGAAACAGACCACGGCGATTACGAAATCGTGGATTCTGTGCCCTCCGGGGTGACGAATTCCGATCGTTCGCCGGCCGGGATACCGGCACGGCGTGGCCCAGAAGTAGCTTACGGCTTCTTCGATTCGGCTTCCGCCTGCAGCATCTCCCACTGCGACAACAGATCGCCGACCTCCCACATGAGCGTCTGGTGGCGGTCCAGCGTCGGCTTGGCGGCGGCGAGGTTGTCGTAGAAGCCAGGGGCCGAGATGGCCGCCTCGACCGTCTTCACCTCGGTCTCCTTGCCGGCGATTCGCGTTTCGAGTTCGGTAATCCGGGCGCCGAGGGCCTCGAACGCGCGCTCCCGCTTCTTGCGCTCCGCCGCCTCGCGCTTGCGTTCCTCGTGTCCGGCAGCGCCGGTCGGGGCCGCAACCGGAGCCGGAGCGGCCGCGACGCCCCTGGCCGGCGCCGACCCGGCCGGTCGGACAGGGGCGGCCGTGGCTGGCGCCGCACCACCGTTGGCCTGGCTCCACAGGAACTCGGCGTAGGTGCCGGGATAGAGCCGGGCTTTGCCGCCGCCCACTTCGACCACCTTGGTTGCCAGGCGTTCGACGAAGTAGCGGTCGTGCGAGACGAAGAGCAGCGTGCCGCCGTAGTCCATCAACGCGTCGAGGAGCACGTCTTTCGAATCGAGGTCGAGGTGGTTGGTGGGCTCGTCGAGCACCAGCGTGTTCGACGGCCGCAGCAGCATCCGCGCCACCGCCAGGCGCGTGCGTTCGCCGCCCGAGAGCACCCCAGCCTTTTTGTAGACGTCGTCGCCCGAGAAGAGAAAGCCGCCGAGCACGTTGCGGATGGCCGGCACCATGTGCATCGGCGAGCCGTCGGCGAGCGTCTCGTAGACGGTCAACGTCGGGTCGAGTCGCGTCGCTTCGTCCTGCGCGAAGTACTGCATCACGATCTGATGGCCCTCGACGCGCGTGCCGCTGTCGGGAGGTTCGACCCCCGCCAGCAGACGCATCAGCGTCGACTTGCCGGCGCCGTTGGGACCCACCAGCGCCACCCGGTCGCCTCGCTCGATGTGCAGCGTCAGGTCGTCGAGCACCACCTTCTGGCCGTAGACCTTGCGCGCGTGGGCGAGGTCGAGCACGATGCGTCCGCTCTTGGCCGCGGCCGGGAACTGGAAGTGGATGCGCTTGCGCTCCGGCGGCACCTCGATCCGCTCGACCTTCTCGAGCATCTTGATGCGGCTCTGCACCTGCGCCGCCTTGGTCGCCTGATAGCGGAAGCGGTCGATGAATTCCTGCACCCGGCCGACTTCCTCGTCCTGCCGCTTCTTCGCCTCGCGCAGGCGCTCCAGCCGCTCGTCGCGCTGCACCAGATACTGCGAGTAATTGCAGTGATAGTCGGTGATGGTGCGCAGCGACAGGTCGGCGATGCGGCTGACGACGGCATCGAGGAAGTAGCGATCGTGCGACACCAGGATGACCGAGCCGTCGTAGTTCGCGAGGTACTCTTCGAGCCAGTTGCGGGCTTCGAGGTCGAGATGGTTGGTCGGCTCGTCGAGCAGCAGCAGGCCCGGCGCGCGCAGCAGCAGCTTGGCCAGCGCCAGGCGCATCTGCCAGCCGCCCGAGAGGTGGCCCGCCTCGAGCTCGAAATCCGCGGGGCTGAAGCCGAGGCCGCGCAGAATCGTCGCCACCTTCAGGTCGATGGCGTAGCCATCGCCCATGCGGAAGCGTTCCTGCAGCCCGCTGTAGCGCTCGAGCATCGCGTCATGGTCGGCAGCCGGAATCGCCGGGTCGGCCAGCCGATGCTCGAGGTCGTGCATCTCGGCCTTCATGTCGAGCAGCGGCTTGAGCGCGTCGGACGCTTCGGCGAACACCGTGCGTCCGGCGTGCGAGAGTCCGTCCTGCGGCAGATAGCCCACGGTGAGCGCCGTCGGCCGCACCACCTCGCCGCCGTCGGCGTCGTCGAGGCCGGCCAGGATCTTGAGCAGCGTGGTCTTGCCGGCGCCGTTCGGGCCGCACAGCCCGACCCGGTCGTTGTCGCCGACATGCCAGGTGACCGCGTCGAGCAGCACGCGCTCGCCGAAGCGCTTCGACAACTGCGACAGCTGAATCATGCGAGTACGCGCGCGGCCGCGGCGACGATCTCCGCCGCGCGCGCCGGCTTCACCAGATAGCCCGCCACGCCGAAGTTGAGGGCTTCAATCGCGGCCCCCTCGGAGGAATGGGCGGTGATGACCATGGCGCGCAGACCGGGCGTGCGCCGGCGGCCCTCGCGGATGACGCCGAAGGCATCGAGCGCCGGCACCCGCAGCTCGGTCACGACCAGGTCGTAGTCGTGGGTGCCGAGGCGGTCGGCCGCGACCACGCCATCGGGCGCCGTGTCGACGGTGTGGCCGGCGGCGCGCAGGGCGGCGGCCGTCGCGTCACGGGCGGCGCCGTCCGGATCCACCCCCAGCACGCGCCGCGCGGCGTCGGGCCGGGGGGCTGGCGAGGCGGCCACGGCCGGAGCGGCCTGATGCTGACGATCCAGCCACGCGTCGATGTCCTTGCGCCGGAACCGCCATTGGCGGCCGACGCGAACCGCCGGCAGCTTGCCGGCGTCAATCAGGCGGTAGACCGTGCGCAGGTTGACCTGGAGGTAGTCGAGCACCTCTTCGGTCGTCAGGAAGGCTTCGTGTTCGGACGTCGGCGTGGCCACCAGCCCTCGATTGTAGCCCGGCGGGCGGGGAAGTCGTGCTGGCGGAGGACTTTGCAGTCAGCGGCGGCGGGCCGGCGGGGTGGGTACAATCGAGATCGCGCTGAAACGGCCGCGGCCACCGGCCAAACCCGCGCCCCCGCCGTCCAAGACAGTGTTGGGGCTCGACATCGTAGAGCCGTCGGCGGCCGCCGAACGGTCTCGAAGGGAAGGGGCGACGCTGACCGTGCAGGCACTGACGACGACCGACGAGGAACTCGTCGCGCGGTCGATGGACGGCGACGTCGACAGTTTCAACCAGCTCATCAAACGCTGGGAACGACCGATCTATGCCCTGGCCTACCGCACGCTCGGGCGCGAGGAAGATGCGCGCGACGTCTGCCAGGAGACGTTCCTGCGGGCCTACCGCGCCATCAACGGCTTCAAGGGCCAGGCGAAGTTCTCGTCGTGGCTCTATCGGATCGCGCTCAACCTCTGCCGCGACTGGATGCGCAAGCAACGCCGCACGCCGGTGGTCCAGATGCCGGAGGACGTCGACATCGCGGAGCTGGCCGGCGCGCAGGGGCCCGTCGAGTCGATTGAAACGCTGGTTGCGCGCAAGGAACTCGGGCGCGCCGTCGCCATCGCCATGGCGACGCTGCCGGAGGAACAGCGCACCGCGATCGTCCTGAAGGAATACCACGGCCTCACCTTTCAGGAGATCGCCGACATGCAGGGATGCCCGCTCAGCACGGTGAAGACCCGTCTCTACCAGGGGTTGAGCGTGGTGCGGCGGCAGTTGGAACAAGGCGGCATGTCGGTGAACGACATCCGCGGGGACGCATCATGAGCACATATTTCCACTGCGACGACACCGAGACGCTGGTCGCCTATCTCTACGACGACCTCGAGCCGGTGACGCGCGACGCGGTCGCCCGGCACCTGCCGGCGTGCGCCCGGTGCCGCGACGAAGTCGCCGCTCTCGGCGGCGTGCGGCAGGCGCTCTCCGAATGGACGCCGCCGTCGCCGGCCCTGCGCTTCACCGTGGTGCCCGAGTCGGCGGTGTCGAATGTCATCACGCCGCAGGTGCCAGCGTGGCAGACGGTGCCGCGCTGGGCCCAGGCCATCGCGGCCATGCTGGCCCTTGCGGTGGGCGCCTCGGTGGCCAACGTCCAGGTGCGGCACGACGCCGGCGGCTGGACGGTCTCCACCGGCTGGATGAGCCCGGCGCCTGCGACTGCCGTTGCGACGCCCGGCGCCGAAAGCACCTGGGGCCCGGCGCTGGCCTCGCTCGAAGAATCCCTGCGGCGCGAGTTCAACGCGCGCCCGGCCGCGGCTCCGGTCGCGGTCACTACGGCCCCGGCGCCCGTCGCGGCGTCAGACTCATCAGAGACGCTCGCCCGGGTGCGGGCGCTCATCGAGGCCAGTGAGAAACGCCAGCAACAGGAACTGGCACTGCGCCTCACCCAGTTCGTGCGCGACGTCGAGATGCAGCGGCGCGCCGACCTCGTGAAGATCAACCAGGGCTTCGGCCAGCTCGAGGGGCGCACCGGCGCCGAGGTCGAGCGTCAGCGTGAAGCCATCAACTACCTGATCCGCGCCGGCCAGCGCCAGCCACAGTAGCAGGGAGCTGCAAAGAGAGATGTCGAGGACCGTCATGACCCGCACCCGTTCGCTCATCGGGGCCGCCGCGCTGGCGGCCGTCGCCACCACGGCCGGCGCGCAGTCCGCGCCGCTGAGCACCCAGGACCAGCTGCGGCACCAGATCTACCTGATGGAAGGCATGCTGGCGCGAGCCGTCACCTCGGGCGCGGCCCGCCTCAACTCGCAGTTCCGCGCCGTCATGCCCGACATGGTCGTGGTCGCCGGCGACTCGAACGCCCGCGGCTTCCATCTCGACGGATACGGCGTCTTCTTCGACGTCGAAGTGCCGGTGCTGCGCCAGAGCATGATGTGGAGTCTGCGCACGATGCTCGACCAGGATCAGCAGGGCGCCAGCGAGGCGCTCGCCTCGCTGCGCTCGGTCGTGGCCTCGACCACCGGTCCTGATCGCGCGGTGGCGGAAGCCGCCCTGCGGCGGCTCGAAGTGCAACTGCGGCCCTTCAGCTTGGCGCGCCAGGGGGGGGCTGCGGAGGCGTCTGGCATGCAGCCGGCCTCGGGGCCCGCCAGCGCCAGCGCGGCGAGCCTGCCCGACCCCGGCGCGCGTCCCCGCGTGAACCCGCAGCTGCTCGAAGACCCGAACAAGGCCTACACCGAAGCAGTCGTCCAGGCGCTCATCGAAGCGATGGTCGACAACTCGCTGCCGATGGTGTCGTTCCTCGAGCCCGAGGCCTACCTTACCGTGGCCGCGCGCGACAACGAGCGCCGCGATCTGCTGGCGCCGCCCAATCCCTACGAACAGGTGTCCACCTTCACCCTGCGTATCAAGGCCGCCGACCTGGCCGCGTACCGCGGCGGCAAGATCGACCGCGAGGAAGCCAAGAAGCGCGTGCTGGTGCAGGAGTTCTAGACGCGGGGCTCGGTGCCCGGGGCTCGGGATCGAGCCGGCGGCGACGCGGAGCCTTTCTGCCATACCGGTGTCTGATTGGCAATACGCGGCCCGTGCAGTTCCGCATGGCCCGCGCTATCCTTCACCCATGCGCCACATCGCTGTCGCCCTCCTTCTCACGTTGACTGCCGCCGGCTGTACGAAAGTGAATCCGGTCGAGGTCCTCGAGCCGATTGAGGCCGTCACCGGGTGGTACGACCAGGGCATCCTCGAAGACGGCAAGAACAAGATGGTGCCGTCGGTGCAGCTGCGGCTGCGCAACAAGTCGGATCAGCCGGTGGACGGCGTTCAGATCATGGCGATCTTCCGGCGCGTGACCGAGCAGGAGATGTGGGGCGAGCACTACGGATGGGCCATCCGCAAGAACGCGCTCGCGCCCGGCGCGACCACCGATGTCATGGTGATGCGTTCGGCGCTCGGCTACACCGGCGAGCAGCCGCGCATCCAGATCATGCAGCACAAGGATTTCATCGACGCCAAGGTCGAGATCTACCTGAAGAAGGGCTCCCAGGTGTGGGCCAAGCTGGGCGAATTCCCGATCGAACGTCAGCTGCTGACGCAGTAGCCGCCCTATAATCGCGGGCATGTCGAAGGCACCCGCGGGCGCGCCCACCCTCGAACGTCGGCTCGGCGCCTGGGACGCGGCGGCCATTGTCGTTTCGAACGTCATCGGCGGCGGCATCCTCTTCACGTCTCCTCAGGTGGCGGCCGCCGTGCCGCACCCGATGCTCTTCCTGTTGGCGTGGCTGGCGGCCGGCGCCCTCGCCTTCGCCGGGGCACTGGCCTACGCCGAACTCGCGGCCGTGCGTCCCAGAGCCGGGGGCGAGTATGTCTACCTGCACGCGGCCTACGGGCGGGTCGCGGCCTTCCTCACCGGCTGGACCTCGTTCGTCGCCGGCTTCTCGGGCGCGATTGCCGCCAACGCCCTGTTCCTGGCGTTGTATCTGTCGCGCTTCATTCCCATCGTCGGCAGCGACGAGGCGTTCGCCTCGCTGCCGCTCGGCCCGATCACGCTGACGCTCTCACCGCAGACGACCACGGCGGTCATCACGGTCTGGGTGCTGTCCTGGATTCACCTGCGCGGTGTCGGGCCAGGACGGCTCGTCGGCAACGTGCTGGCGAGCCTCAAGATCTCGGCGTTGCTGCTCTTCATCGTGCTGGGCTTTGCCTTCGGCACGGGCTCCATGGGCAATCTCACGACGCCGGCCGCCACCCCGACCACGACCTCGTGGCTGTTTGCGCTCGTGCCGGTGCTCTTCGCCTACGCCGGCTGGAACGCCGCCTCGTACGTAGCCGAGGAGATCCGCGACCCGGGCCGCAACGTGCCCAAGGCGCTGGCCCTTGGCACCCTCGCCGTGGTCGTCGTCTACATGCTGCTGAACGCGCTGTATCTGTTCGTGTTCCCGGTGGGCGAGCTGGCCGCGATCCGGGGCAGCGTGCTCGACGTCATCGCCGACCGGTTGCTCGGGCAACGCGCCGGTGATGTGATGGGGCTGGTGTCGATCATCAGCCTGCTGGCCAGCAACAGCGCCATGATCTTCGTCGGCCCGCGCGTCTACTACGCGATGGCGCGCGACGGGATGTTCTTCCCCGAGGCGGCGCGCGTGCACCCGACCTATCGCACCCCGGCGACAGCGATTGTCGCGCAGGCGGTGTGGACCACGCTGCTCATCGTCACCGGCAGCGGCAGCGCCCTGACCACCTATACCGGGTTCTCGATCCTGCTCTTCAACGGCGTGGCGGTGGCGGCGCTCTTCATCCTGCGGCGTCGCGAACCCGATGCGCCGCGGCCGTATTCGACCTGGGGCTATCCGGTGCTGCCGGGCCTCTTCGTCGCGGTGTGTGCGCTCATCGTGGCCAACGCGCTGTGGACCGACCTCGGCGCGCCGTTTGTCAACGGCACGCCGCTGGGGCCGTCGGCGGCCGGGTTGCTGGTCATCGCCCTGGGGCTGCCGCTCTACCTGTGGTTCACGCGCCGGGCGCCGGCGGCATAGGCGCCGCGCGCCGGGACCGCGGGCCCGATCGATGCGAGCCCGCTCAGGGCATGGTCTGCATCTGGCCGCGGTAGGTGATGGTGCGACCCGGCTGGATGCGGACGTCGAAGACCAGCGTGTCGAAGCCGGGCTTGCGGATCTCCACCCGGTAGCCGCCGTCGTCGAGCCGCAGCTGCTGCCACATGCCGTCGAAGTCGTCGACCGTGCCGGCGTAGTAGCCGTCGACGTAGACTTCGGCGTCGCGCTGGTTGACCTTGAGCCGCACGCCGCCGGTGCCCCAGCCGCCGTTCCAGCCCCCGCCGCCACCCCAGGCGCCGCCCCCACCCCAGCCGCCACCCCAGTTGTTGCCGTAATAGCCGCCCCAGTTGTTGCCGTAGTAGCCGTTCCACGCGCCCCAGCCGCCGTAGGCGCCATACGCGGGCCAGCCCCCGCCGTACCAGCTCCACGGGTCGTAGTAGTAATAGCCCAGGCCGCCGGCGCCCGAGTAGTAGCGCCGTCCGTAGGAGTTGCCCCAGTTGGCCTGGGGAGGACGCGGCGCCCGGCTGCGCGGTACGGCCTGGGCGACGTTGCCGTCGCGGCCACCCACGTCCGGGTTACGCACGCCGCCGCCCCGGCGCACGGCGCCGCCGCCGTCGCGGCTGCCACCACCGCCGCTCGCACGTCCGCCGCCACCGCTGCTGCCGCCGCTCGGCCGGCGGCGACCGCCCTGTTCTTCAAGCGACGGCGAGGCGGCGGGCGCCGGGGCCGGCGCCTCGGCCCGCTCGCGGACGCGGGCTTCGGGGATCGAGACACGCTCGGAGGGACGCGGAGCACGGACGGCACCGCTGTCGTCGTCGCGGGCGCGACTGCGCCCGGCGCGCTCGACGGCGCGGGGCGCGGGCGCGGCCTCCTGGTGCTCGGGAGTTGCGGGCGGATCCTGCGCAAACGCAGGTGCGGTGGCCAGCGCCAGCAGCGCGGCCGGAAGAATCAAGCGTCGGGCTTTCATCACGACACCTCGGGGGAACAGGGCAGAGAGCATACCCGCCTTGACTGCAACTTCACTGCCAGCGCGAAGGGCCGGGAATGGCCGCTCCCGTCCCACCCGGACGTCCAGATTCCTTGACAGGTCTTTTCGCGAGCGGGGACACTGGGCCTGCGCGCGACTGCGTCCCGCCGCGCCCGACCCATCCCTGACATGCTGCCATTTCCGTTGCCGCGCCCAGCCCATGTCGCCCTGCGGCCGGAAGGTTCGCACCCGCGCCGGCGCGTCAGCGTCCGGCTGGGCGTGCTGCTGCTCATGGTCCTGGCGGCCGGCTGCGGGAAGCGCGGCGCACCGTTGCCGCCGCTGTCGCGGTTGCCCGCGGCGGTGACAGACTGGACGGCCCTGCGCAGCGACGACCTGGTGGCGCTGACCCTGGTCGTGCCGACCACCAACGTCTCCGGAGACACCCCCGGCGACATCGCCGCCATCGAGGTCTACGCCGTGACCGCGGATCGGGCGCCGGAGCTGCCGAACGGCCGCGTGCCGCCGGGGTGGACGCTGGTCGCCACCGAGCGCGTCCGCCGCCCGCTGCCGCCGCTGCCCGAGAATGCGCCCGCCGACGTGCCGGCGGTGCCGCGCGAGCCGGGTCTGGATCAGGGCGCGCGGACGACCATCCGCGAACGCCTGACGCCGGAGCTCCTGGCTCCAGCCGTGCAGCCCGTGCCGGTGCGTCCCGTTGAGGCCCTTGCCACCGACGGACCGGTGCTGTCGCGGCCGCTCGTGTTCACGACAGCGATCCCACAACTCAAGCGTCACTACGTGTCGGTGGCGGTGAGCCGTCGGGGGACCCGCGGCGCCTGGAGCGCGGTGCGCAGCGTGCCGGTCGGGCCGGTTTCCGGCGCGCCGTCGGCGCCGACGCTCACCTACGACGCCGAATCGATGGTGTTGACCTGGACCGCCGCCGGCGATGCCCGGCAGGCGCCGTTGCCTGGCAGCGCCGAGGTGCTGGAATCGCGCCCGCTGGGCCCGGCCGTCGCGGCGACCCGCTACGTCGTCTACGCCACCGACGCGGCCACGGCCGCTCTCGCTGCAGCCGGTCCCGTCAAGCTCACCGAGCCGCCCCTGGCCGCGCTGACCCACACCGTGACCGGCGTCACCTTCGGCGTCGAGCGCTGCTTCGTGGTGCGCGGCGTGGACACGCTCAACGACGTGGACGTCGAAGGTCCGGCCTCGCCGCCGGCCTGCGTCACGCCCACCGACACCTTCGCGCCACCGGCGCCCACCGCGCTCGAGGCCGTGGGCGGCGCCGGCGTCGTGAGCCTCATCTGGGAAGGCGCGGATACGCCGGACCTGGCCGGCTACCTCGTGTTTCGCGGCGTCGGCGGCGCCGACCCGACCACGCAGCTGACGCCCGAGCCGATTCGCGGCAGCAGTTTCGAAGACCGCGACGTCACGCCCGGCACGCGCTACGTCTACGTGGTCGTCGCGGTAGACTCGGCAACGCCGGCCAACCGGAGCGGCCCGTCGAACCGGGCCGAGGAAACGGCCAGACCGTAGCCCTGGGGACTGGGGGCTGGGGGCTGGGGCGTGCAGGATGCCACGGCTCCCCGAAACTCCCCGCGAGGTTGAATGGACAGAATCTACAGGGTACGGCAGGGGATGGGCGGGCGCTACGCGGTGGAACGCGACGGCGCGTTCTTCTGGCTCGAGGGCGAGGTGTTCGGCGACTACCGCCCCGGGGGCGCCATCGACGGGCCGCTCGGTCAGGTGCTGTCGCCGGTCATGCCGTCGAAGATCCTGGCCATCGGCTTGAACTACAAGGACCACGCCGCCGAGATGAAGAAGGCGCTGCCGGCCGAGCCGTTGCTCTTCATCAAGCCGGCCACGACCGTCATCGGGACCGAGGCCGACATCCACATCCCGTCGTGGTGCGGCCGCGTCGAGCACGAGTCCGAGATGGCGGTGGTCATCGGCCGCCGCGCCGCGCGCGTCAAGGCGAAAGACGCCATGTCGTACGTGCTCGGCGTCACCTGCCTCAACGACGTGACCGCCCGCGAGCTGCAGGCGAAGGACGTCCAGTACTCGCGCGCCAAGGGCTTCGACACCTTCGCGCCGATCGGGCCCTGCATCGCCGTCGGCCTCGACCCCTCGGAGCTCGAGGTCGAAGGCTGGGTGAACGGCCAGAAGCGGCAGCACTCGAACACCCGCGAGCTCATCTTCCCCGTGCCCTACATCGTCGAGTGGCTCACCCGCTTCATGACGCTCGAAGCCGGCGATGTCATCACGACCGGCACGCCGTCCGGTGTGGGACCGCTGGTGCCCGGCGATCGCATGATGGTGAAGGTGCAGGGCGTGGGCGCGCTCTGCAACCCCTGTGTCGAGGCGCCGCCGGCATGAGCGACCAGGTCGCGAAGCTGCGCGAGCTCGAGCGTCGCGCCGAGCTCGGCGGCGGCGAAGAGCGCTTGCGCAAGCAGCACGAGGCCGGCAAGCTGGTGGCGCGCGAGCGCATGGAGCTGCTCTTCGACCCCGGCACGTTCGAGGAAGTGGACAAGCTCGTCACCCACCGCTGTCTCGACTTCGGCATGGAGACGCAGATCGTGCCGGGCGACGGCGTGGTGACCGGCCACGGCCGCGTGCACGGCCGCGTGGTTCATGCCTTCGCGCAGGACTTCACCGTGTTCGGCGGCTCGCTCTCCGAGACCAACGCCGCCAAGATCGTCAAGACGATGGACATGGCGATGAAGGTCGGCGCGCCGATCATCGGCCTGAACGACTCGGGCGGCGCGCGCATCCAGGAAGGCGTGCTGTCGCTCGGCGGCTATGCCGACATCTTCCTGCGCAACACGCTGGCCAGCGGCGTGGTGCCGCAGATTTCGGCCATCCTCGGCCCGTGTGCCGGGGGCGCGGTCTATTCGCCGGCGATCACCGACTTCACCATCATGGTGAAGGGCTCGAGCTACATGTTCGTCACCGGGCCCGACGTCATCAAGACGGTGACGCACGAAGACGTCAGCAAAGACGCCCTCGGCGGCGCCATGACGCACAACGAGAAGAGCGGCGTGGCGCACTTCGCCGTGGACGACGACCGCGAGTGCATCGCGCTGGTCCGCGAGCTGCTGGCCTTCCTGCCATCGAACAACCTCGACGAGCCGCCGCGCCGGGCCACCGACGATCCGGTGGACCGCGAAGACACGGCGCTCGACACGCTGGTGCCGCCCTCGGCCAACCAACCCTACGACATGCACGACCTCATCCGCTCGATTGCGGATGACGGCGCGTTCCTCGAGGTGCACGAGCACTACGCGAAGAACATCATCGTCGGCTTCGCGCGGCTGGGCGGCAAGCCGGTGGGCATCGTGGCCAACCAGCCGGCGTTTCTCGCCGGCACGCTCGACATCAACGCCTCGGTGAAAGCGGCGCGCTTCGTGCGCTTCTGCGACAGCTTCAACATCCCGCTGGTGACCTTCGAGGACGTGCCGGGTTTCCTGCCGGGCACGGTGCAGGAATACGGCGGCATCATCCGCCACGGCGCCAAGCTGCTCTACGCCTACGCCGAAGCCACCGTGCCGAAGGTGACCGTCATCACCCGCAAGGCCTACGGCGGCGCCTACTGCGTGATGTCGAGCAAGCACATCCGCACCGACGTCAACTACGCGTGGCCGACAGCCGAGATCGCGGTCATGGGCGCCGAAGGCGCGGTGAACATCCTCTACCGCCGCGAGATCGAGAAAGCGGCCGATCCGGCGGCGATGCGGGCCGAGAAGATCGCCGAGTTCCGCGAGAAGTTCGCCAACCCCTACGTGGCGGCCGAGCGCGGCTTCATCGACGAAGTGATCCTGCCGCGCACGACGCGCCGGCGGCTGGTTCAGGCGCTGGCGGCGCTCGAGACCAAGCGCGACCGCAACCCGGCGAAGAAGCACGGCAACATCCCGCTGTAGGGCGGGTCCCGGGGCTCGGGTCTGGGGGGCCCGGGAGGGGTCGCCCGATCGCAGGGCGCGCCGGTCGCCCGGGCGCGAAGTGCTAGTATTTTCAGTAGTCTCGTGCCCGTCACCAAGGTCCTCATCGCCAACCGCGGCGAAATCGCCGTGCGCGTCATCCGCGCCTGCCGCGACATGGGCATCGCCACCGTGGCGGTCTTCAGCGACTGCGACCGGGCCGCCCGCCACGTGCGGATGGCCGACGAGGCCTATCCCATCGGCCCGAATCCGCCCCGCGAGAGCTACCTGAAGATCGACGCGCTCCTCGCGGTGGCGCAGGCCTCGGGCGCCGATGCCGTGCATCCCGGCTACGGCTTCCTCGCCGAGAACGAAGACTTCTCGCGCGCCTGCCGCGACGCGGGCGTGACCTTCATCGGGCCGTCGCCGGAAGCCATTGAGCTGATGGGCAGCAAGACGGCGGCGCGCCGGGCGGCGATTGCCGCCGGAGTGCCGGTCGTGCCCGGCACCGCGACGCCGCTCGGCGCCGAGGTCTCCGACGCCGAGGTGCTGACGATTGCTGACGGTGTGGGCTACCCGCTGATGCTCAAGGCCGTGTCGGGCGGCGGCGGCAAGGGCATGCGCGTCGTTGCCACGCCCGACGACCTGCCGGGGGCGCTGCGGGCGGCCCGCTCCGAAGCCGGCTCGGCGTTTGGCGACTCGGCCGTGTATCTCGAGCGGCGCATCATGCGGCCGCGTCACATCGAAGTGCAGTTGCTGGCCGACCAGCACGGCACCGTCGTGCCGTTTGTCGAGCGCGAGTGCTCGATCCAGCGGCGCCATCAGAAGGTGATCGAGGAAAGCCCGTCGCTGGCCGTCTCGCCCGACCTGCGGCGCCGCATCACCAGCGCCGCCGCCTCGGTGGCGCGTCAGGTGGGCTACACCAACGCCGGCACCATCGAGTGCCTGCTCGACGAGGACGGCGCCTTCTACTTCCTCGAGATGAACACCCGGCTGCAGGTCGAACATCCCGTGACCGAACAGGTCTCGGGCGTGGACCTGGTGCAGTGGCAGATCCGCATCGCCCGCGGCGAGCGCCTGACCATCGATCCAGAGGCTGCCTTGACGCCTCGCGCGCACGCGATTGAGTGCCGCATCTACGCCGAAGATCCCGACAACAACTTCCTGCCCTCGCCCGGACGCATCGTGAAGCTGCAGACGCCGCAGGGCCCCGGGGTGCGCGACGACAGCGGCGCCACCGAGGGTCTCGAGGTGCCGATCTTCTACGATCCGATGATCTCGAAGCTCATCACCTGGGGCGACGATCGGCCGCAGGCACTGGCCCGCATGCGGCGGGCGCTGCGCGAATACGAGGTGCACGGGATCAAGACCACGATCCCGTTCTTCACCTGGGCCCTCGACGACCCCGACTTCATCGCCGGGCGCTTCGACACCTCGTTCATCGACCGCAAGCTGGTCGAGCGAGCCGGCGTGCCTTTCGATGCGCCGTCGGCCGACGACGAGACCCTGGCCGCCATCGCCGCCGCGCTGCACCTGGCCATGCGCGCGCCGGCCTTCACGCCGGCCGTGCCGGTGGCCGTCGAGAGCCGCTGGCGTCAGCAGGCCCGCGCCGGGGCGCTGAGGTAGCCGTGCAGTACCGCCTGGCCATCGGCGAGCACACCCGCACCGTCAGCCTGCAGCGGCAGGGCGACGGGTGGCGCATCACGGTGGACGCCGCCGCCTTCGACGTGCATGCCGCCGACGTGGACGGCCGCGCGCTGTCGCTGCTGGTGGGCGGCGCGGCCGGGGCCGGTGCCGGCCGCAGCGTCGCCGCCGTCGTCGTACCCGGAAAGACGCCGGGCGAGTTGCAGGTGGCGGTGCAGGGGCGGGCGATGGGCGTGGTCGTGATGACCGACGAGCGGTCGCGGCGGCGCGGCGGCGGGGCGACAGATGCCACCGGGCCGCAGCGCATCATCGCGCCGATGCCGGGCAAGGTCGTGCGCGTGCTGGTCGCGCCGGGCGATGCGGTGCGGCCGAAGCAGGGCCTCGTGGTGGTCGAAGCGATGAAGATGGAAAACGAACTGCGCGCCGCCAGAGCAGGACGGGTCGTATCGGTCTCGGCGGTCGAAGGGCAGTCGGTCGACGCGGGAGCGGTGCTGGCCGTCGTGGAGTAGGCCGTGGCGCGAGGGTTGCTCCGGCGCCTGTCGATCGCGCTGACGCATGTGCGTCGCGTCTGGCTCGTCGCGGCGGTGGCGATTGCCGTCACCCTGGTGTCGATCGTCACGGTGGACGTCGGCCCGGTGATTCGCCGCCGCGCCGAAGTGGAGGCCTCCGCCTTCATCGACCGCCCGGTGCACATCGGCCGGCTCGGCGTGAACATCGGCCGCGGCCGCCTGGTCATCGACGACCTGGTCGTGGACGGCATCACCCCGGCCCACGATCCGTGGCTGGTCGCCGGACGCCTCGAGCTGGCCCTCACCTGGAACGCCATCTTCGGCCGTGAGCTGCTCATCGACACCGCCGAGCTGAGCGACTGGAAGCTCATCGTCGAGAGTTACCCGAACGCCCTCCACAACTGGCCGCGCCTGGGCGGGCCGCCGCGTCCGCCGCGTACCACGCCGCGTCTGTTTACGACCAGTGTCCACAACGTCCGCGCCACCCGCGGCCACCTGGTCGTGCGCGACTTCGGCTCGTCGTGGGGGCTGGACGCCCCGAACCTCGAGATCGCCGCGGTGAAAGACACCGAATACCACGGCACCATGACCTTCAACGGCGGCACGCTGCTCATCCAGCAGTACGAGCCGATGTGGGCGCACTTCTCGACCGGCTTCGTCGTGCGCGACGGCCTGGTGCAGCTCGACAACATGGCGCTCAACGCCGACGGCGCCCAGGTGCGCGGCCGCGGCACCATCGACCCGGCGAAGTTCCCGGAAGCGACCTATCAACTCACTTCGCACCACCAGTTGCCGCGCGCCCGCGCCATCTTCTACGCCAAGGACGAGTTCCGCCTGAGTGGTGAGGGCGACTTTGCCGGCACCGTGCGGATGTTCAAGGGCGGCTACGAGGTGAAGGGCGACTTCGTGAGCGCCGAGGCCGGATACGACGACTTCCGCTTCCCCGACTTCCGCGCCGCGGTGGTGTGGGTGCCGACCCGCCTCGACGTCACCTCGGCCACGGCGGAGTTCTACGGCGGCACGGTCGACTTCACCTACGTGCTCGAGCCGCTCGGCCAGGCGGCGCGGCGCGCCGACGCCGTCTGGGACGTGTCCTACACGGACGTCGACCTGACGACCTTCACCGGGTTCCTCGAGACCAAAGGCCTGCGCCTGGCCGGCCGCGCCAGCGGACAGCACCTCACGCGCTGGACGCTTGGCGCCTTCGCGCAGAGCACCGGCGAAGGCACGCTCACGGCGCTGATGCCGGACGGGGCTACGCCGATGGGCCCCGTCGTGCCCGACGAGGCGGAAGCGGCCGCGCGCGTCCGCGCCGAGATGCAGGGCCCATTCAGCCCCCATACGGCCCTCGGGCCGGTGCCGATCGCCGGCGAGCTCGCCTACACCTTCACCGGCGACGCGATCGCGTTCGCGCCCAGCCGCTTTGCCACCGCCGAAACCTTCGTGAGCTTCGATGGCGCGACCGCCTGGGGCAAGGCGTCGCGGCTGCCGTTCCATGTGTCGAGCCGCGACTGGCAGGAGAGCCACCGCTTCCTGGCGGCCATCATGACGATGGTGGCCGCCCCGACCTCGTCGGTACCGCTGGGCGGCGTCGGCGAGTTCGAGGGCGTGATGCTCGGCGACCTGGCGAACCCGCGCGTCGAAGGCGCCTTCAGCGGCCGCGCCATGCGGGCCTGGAACGTGTCGTGGGGCGCGCTCGAAGGCCGCGCGGTCATCGAGAACTCGTATGCCTTCGTGCGCGACGCTGTCGTCACGCAGGGCGGCGCCCGGCTCGACGTCGATGGCCAGTTCTCGCTCGGCTATCCGCGCAAAGACGGCGGCACCGAGATCGATGCCCGCATCCGCGCCGCCGAATGGCCGCTGACCGACTTCCGCGCCGCCTTCGAGCTCCACGACTATCCGGTCTTCGGCGCGCTCGGCGGCGAGATCCGCCTGAACGGCCGCTACGAAGAGCCGTTCGGCTTCGGCCGCATCACGCTCGACCGCGCCGTCGCCTACGACGAGCCGTTCGCCTCAGGCGTCACCAGCCTGCGCTTCGAGGGGCCGGGCGTGCGCCTCGATGGGCTCGAAGTGAAGAAGGCGGGGAGCACCATCACCGGCGCCGCTTACATTGCCTGGGCCGGCACCTATTCCTTCAACGCCGACGGCCGGCGCTTGGCGGTGGATGCGCTCGACCTGACGTACTTCCCGACCCTGCCGCCACTGACCGGCTTTGCCGACTTCAGCGCCACCGGGAGCGGCACCTTCGAGGAGCCGCGCTACGACGTCAAAGTCAGCGTCTCGGACCTCTTTATCGGCGAAGAGGGCATCGGCGAGATGACCGCCCAGGTCGGCCTGCGCGGCCTGACCGTGCTCTACAGCTTCGACCTCGCCTCGCCGCGGCTGGCTGCCTCCGGCTCCGGCCAGTTCGGGCTCACCGACGCCGGCGAGATCGAGATGACCGTGCGGCTCTCGGACACCTCGCTCGATCCCTACGCGCGCGTGCTGATGCCGACGCTCTCGCCCTACACGACGGCCATCGGCGGCGGCAGCGTGCGGGTCTGGGGCGCCGTCTACACGCCCAACGGGCTGCATATCGCCTCGACCATCGACGACCTGCGCCTGCGCCTCTTCGACTACGAACTGCGCAACCGCGGCGAGCTCAAGGTGGGTCTCGACGGTCAGATCGTCCATCTCGATGCCTTCGGCATGACCGGCGACCGTACCTCGATCGACCTCACCGGCCGCATCGATCTCGAGAAGGACGTCGTCACGCTGCGCGCCAACGGCGAGGCCAACCTGGCGGTGATTCAGGGCGTCCTGCCGCAGGTGCGGGGCTCGGGCAAGGCCGAGATCTCGGCGACCATCGGCGGCACCACGGCGACGCCGACGATCTCCGGCAACGCGCTGCTCACCGACGGGCGCCTGCGGACGTTTGCGTTTCCCCATGCGCTCGAGGCCATCAACGGCATCGTGGCGTTCGACGCCACCTCGGTGCGTCTTGACGGGCTGCGGGCGCGGCTGGCCGACGGCACCGTGCAGGTGGGCGGCCGCATGGGCCTGCGCGGTCTGGCGCTCTCCGACTACGACGTCACGATCACCGGCCACGACCTGCGCCTGCGCTATCCCGAGGGCCTCCGCTCGCTCGTCGAGGCCGCGCTGACCGTGCAGGGGCCGGCCGATGCGCCGGTGCTCGGCGGGTCGGTGCTGGTGCGTAACGCCGTCTACACACCGGACTTCGACGGCACCACCAACGTGTTCGCTTCGTCGGCCCCGGCGCCGGTCGTGGCCGACGCCGGTCCCGGCGTGGCCGGAGCCACCAGCGCGCCGGCCGCGCCGGCCCTGCGCTTCGACGTGCGCCTGGTGGCGCCGTCCACCTTCCGCATCGAGAACGACGTCGCCCGCATCGTCGCCAGCGCCGATGTGACGCTGCGCGGCACGTCCGAGAAGCCGCAGGTGTTCGGCCGCGCCGACATCGAGCGCGGCGAAGTGCGCTTCGAGGGCCGCCGCTACGTGGTGTCGCGCGGCAGCATCGACTTCACCAATCCCGATCGCATCCAGCCGTTCTTCGATGTCGAAGCCGACACCCGCGTGCGGGTCCCGGGCCAGACCTACCGCGTGACACTGCGCATCGCCGGCACGACCGAACGACTGCAGCCCGAGTTCACCTCCGATCCGCCGTTGCCGTCGGCCGATGTGCTGTCGCTGCTGCTCTCGGACCGCACGCCCACCGGCGACGTCGAGGTGACCTCGATCAACGCCCCCAACCAGCGCGAAGTGGACCTGCTGCAATCGCGGGCGACCCGGGCCCTGACCGGCGCGCTGTCGGCGGAAGTGGGGAAGGTCGTGCAGGAGACCTTCGGTGTGGATACCTTCCAGATCACGCCGCTGCTCGTCGATCCGTACTCGACGGTCTCCGGTCTGGCCGTGAACCCGGCGGCCCGCGTCACCATCGGCAAGCGGCTGTCGGACCGCATCTACCTGACCTACGTCCGCAGTCTGTCGTCGACCGAACGCGACCAGATCATCCTGCTCGAATACGACCAGAGCGACACCATGGGCTGGCTGCTCTCACAGAACGAAGACGGCACCTACGCCCTCGAAGTGCGCAAGCGGGTGACATTCTGAGATCCACCGTCGGCGTCGCGCTGGCGCTGCTGCTGGTGACGGGCGTGGCGCAGGCGGCGGCAGCCGATGTCGGCGCGCTGCTCGGCAAGCGCATCGTCGAGGTGCGCGTCGAGGCCGACGGCCAGCCCGTGGACGACCCCAACGTCCTCACGCTGGTCGAGACGCGCCGGGGTCAGGCCCTGACGATGGGCGATGTGCGGCAGACCATCGAGCACTTCGTCACGCTCGGCCGCTATGCCGATGTGCGCGTGTTCGGTGAACCCGACGGCGGCGACGGCGTGCGTCTGCGCTACGAGGTGGTGGCGGTCGAGCGCGTGACGCGGCTCGAGTTCCAGGGCCACCCGGACATCGACGCGCGAGCCCTGCGCTCGGATCTCACGGATCGTTTTGGCGCGCTGCCCGTGGCGAGCCGTCTGCCGGAGATGGCGCAGGCCGTGGTGGCGCGCTATCAGGCGCGCGGCTACCCGGGGGCCCGCGTCGAGCCGCGGACCACACCCGAGGGACGCGCCGGCACCGTGGCGGCGACCTTCGTCATCACGCCGGGGCGCCAGACGGTGGTCGGTGCCGTCTCGGTGGATGGACCCGCGAGCGCCACGCGCGGCCTGGCCGCCCGGCTCGGCCTCGTGGCCGGCCGCCCGCTCGATGCCGACACCCTGGCCAGCCGCGCCGACGAAGCCGAAGATGCGCTGAAGCAGGACGGCTACTACGAAGCCATTGTCTCGGCCCAGGTCACCGACCCGCCCGAAGGCGTCGGCGCCGCGGCCGTGGCGGTGCGCGTCAACCTCGGCGACCGGGTCGAGATTGCCTTCGCCGGCGATCCGCTGCCCGCCGATCGCCGGCGCAGCCTCGTGCCGATCGATCGGCTGCGTTCGGTCGAAGAAGAGGTGGTCGAAGACGGCAGCCGCAACCTCGAACAGTACCTGCAGCTCGAGGGCTACCGCGCGGCCTCGGTGCCGGCGACGCGCCAGCGCGCTGGCGGCGTGCTGACGATCACCTTCACGGTGGCGCGCGGGCCGCTGCACGTGCTCGGTCGGGTGGACACGGCCGGCGTCTCGGCGATGCCGCGGGTCGAACTGCAGCCGCTGCTGAAGCTTTCGCCGGGCGAGCCCTACGTGGACGCGCGCATCGGCGCCGTCGGCGCCGCCCTCGCCGAGTACTACCGGGTGCGCGGCTTCGCCGTGGTGACCGTGGTGCCGCAGGTGACGTTCCCCGGCCCGACCGACCCGGCGAAGGTGCCCGTGGACGTGCGCTTCCAGGTCACGGAAGGTCCGCGCACGATGGTGACGGCGGTGCGCATCGAGGGCGCAGGCGCCTTGGCCGAGGCGCAGCTGCTCGAGGGGCTCGGTCTCACCGCGGGCAAGCCGTTCTACCAACCCCAGCAGGCCATCGATCGCGAGGCCATCGAGCGGCGCTACCGCAACGCCGGCTTCCAGCGGGCCGCGGTCGAGACGCGCCCGGCGCCGAGCGCCGACGGCTCGGGCGTCACCGTCACCTACGTGGTGCGCGAGGGTCCGCAGACTCGTGTCGACCACGTGCTCATCGCCGGCGCCGAACGCACCTCGCCCGACCTCGTGCGGCGCGAGATCACGCTCCAGCCCGGCGGCCCACTCGGCTACGACGCCATCCTCGAGAGCCAGCAGAAGCTGAGCAGCCTCGGCCTGTTCCGGCGGGTGCGCATTACCGAGGCGCCGCATGGCGGCGACGAGGCGGCGCGCGATGTCCTCATCGAAATCGAAGAGGCGCCGTCGACCTCGGCCAGCTACGGCGGCGGGCTCGAGGTGGGGCAGCGGACGCGGCGCACCGATGCCGACACGGCCACCGATCGCCTCGAAATCGCGCCCCGCGGCTTCTTCGAAATCACGCGCCGCAATCTGTGGGGCAAGAACCGCTCGATCAGCCTGCTCACGTCCGTGAGCGTGCGTCCCACCGACCCCGACGTCGACGCGGGCGCCGATGCCGAGGGCGGCTACGGGTTGAACCAGTACCGCATCGTCGGCACGTTCCGCGAGCCCCGCGCCTTCGCCACGCCGGGCGATGCGCAGTTCAGCGCCTTCATCGAACGCGGCATCCGGGCGTCGTTCGACTTCGACCGCCGCGGCGTGCGCGCCGAGTACGCGCGCCGGTTCGCCAACCGGGTCGCGGTACTCGGCCGCTACTCCTACGACTTCACGGAGATCTTCGGTCGCGACATCGCGGTCGCCAATCAGCTGCTCGTCGATCGCCTGTTCCCGCAGGTCCGTCTGTCGACGATGTTCGCGTCGGTGATTCGCGACTCGCGTGACGACGTGCTCGAACCCGTGCGCGGCACCGTGCTCGGCGCCGACTTCGACCTGGCGCTGCCGGCCCTCGGCTCGGAAGTCGGCTTCACGAAGGGCTTCGTGCAGGGGTTCGTCTACAAGCGGCTGCCCGGCGGCGGGCCGTGGGTGATTGCCGCCGGCGGACGAATCGGCGCGGCCAGGGGCTTCGAGAAGCGCGTGCCCCGGCGCGACGACGCCGGACAGCCGGTGCCCGGGCCCGACGGGGCGCCGATTGTGGACGTGGTGACCGACCTGCCGGCCAGCGAGCGGTTCTTCACCGGCGGCGACAGCACCGTGCGGGGCTTTGCGCTCGATCGGCTCGGATCGCAGTCGACGCTCAACGCCGACGGGTTCCCCACCGGCGGCAACGCGCTGGTCGTGCTCAACACCGAAATACGGACCCCGCACGTCAAGGGCGTCGGCCTCGTGGGCTTCGTCGACGCCGGCAACGTGTTCCTGCGTGCCAGTGATGTCGACCTGTCGGAGCTGCGGGCCACGGCGGGTTTCGGCATCCGCTATCGCTCGCCGCTCGGACCGCTGCGCTTCGACATCGGCTTCAAGCTCGACCGCCGCGATTTCTCCCGCGGCACCGAACGCCGCGCCGTCTATCACCTCTCACTGGGGCAGGCGTTCTGATGACGTGCGGTGCGGTTATCCTCTTCGCGGCTGCCGGCGTCGTGTCCGTGGACGCCTCGTCCGGCGCCCGCGCACAGGGCCGCGTGGTGGCACCGGCCGCCGAAGAGCTGCTCGAGCGCACCCTTGCCATCGTGGGCGGGGCCGTGGTGACGCAGTCGGACGTCACCCTGGCGCTGGCGCTCGGCCTGGTCGAAGGCGCGGCGGCGGCGACGCCCGAGACGGCGCTGGCGGCGCTCGTCGATCGCTGGCTGATGCTGCACGAAGTCGCCCGCTTCGCGCCCACCGAGCCGGCCACCGCCGCCGTCGAGGCGCGGCTGGCGTCGGTGCAGGCGCGCATCGGCGACACCGACCAGGTCACGCGGCGGCTGGCCGAGGCCGGGCGCGGCCCGTCTTATCTCGCGGCCTGGGTGCGCGATGACCTGCGCATCGCGGCCTATCTCGTGCAGCGCTTCGCGTCGGCCGGCGCCCCGGCCGAGGCCGACGTGGCGGCCTACGCCGAGGCGCAGGCGGCCGAGTTCGCGGCGGCGGGGCTTTCCGGCGCCACCGCGCTTGCGACCGCGCGCGAGCGTCTGGTGCAGGATCGCCGGCAGGAGCTCATCGCCGACTGGCTCGTCGACCTGAGACGGCGCACGCCGGTGGTCACCTTCACGCCCCGGCCGCAGTAGTCGGCGCGAAACGCCTCACAGCTGCCGGCCCACGGCCCACGCTGCCAGCACCTGGCCCAGGTTGAAGAGCGCGTGACAGACGGCGGCAGCGACGATGCTGCGCCGGCGCAGCCACATCGCCCCCCAGAGCGCGCCGAGCGCGAATGTGGCAATGGCGACATCGCGCCCCTGTACGGTGTGGCCGAGGCCGAACGCGACGCTCGCGACCAGCAGCGCTGCCGCCGGCGGGAACACGGTGGGCGTGAGGCGATGGAGCTGGAAGGCGCGCTGCATCTCCTCGCGCACGCCGCCGGCGAGCACGACCACCAGCGCGAAGGCGACCACCAGCTGCGGGTCGGCCATCAGCGCGGTCAGCGGATTCACGGCGACGTTGCGCAGCGACGGCCAGATGACGCGCACCCCGGCGACCAGCAGCGCCACCCCGATCGTGACCGGCAACACCATCGCCACGCCGAGCAGGGCCTCGCGCCAGCGCGGCGCGGTGCCAAGCATCACCGCCGACACCGATTCGGCGCGCCGGCGCAGGAAATAGACGATGAGCGCCACGACCAGCGCGGCATCGAGCAGCGAGACGGCGATGATGAACCGTGCGCTCAGGCCGCCGTCGTCGGTGGCGCCGCGCAGCCCGAAGGCCGCCAGCACCGCCGCGGCGACCAGTTGCGTGGGGTAACTCGAACAGAGCACCGCTTCGCCGAGGGCCCGAGCGCGCGTGAGCGGCGGCAGCCCGGCGTGCGGGGGCACCACCGGCCACGCGGACGGCGCGTCGCCAGGGGCGGGGAATTCGTGCGGGTCCTGCCCGGGCGTGAGCATCAGCGCGGCTCTTTGGATGGTACACTTTCCCCGTGACCGATGCGGTGAAGGCGGCGGTGGCCGCGCAGCGAGTGCTCATCGTCGAAGACGACGAGTCGGCGCGCGTGGGCCTGACGGAGCTGGTCAGGACCTGGGGCTTCACGGTGGAATCGGCGCCCGATGGCGAGGCGGCGCTCGCCAAGGTCACCGCGTTCCGGCCGACCATCGTCGTGAGCGATCTGGTGATGCCGCGCATGGACGGCCTGGCGCTGCTCGAGGCGCTCGGCGACGACCTGTCGCACATCTACTTCGTGCTGCTCACGGCGCAGGGCACGGTCGAAACCGCCGTCGACGCCCTCAAGCGCGGCGCTGAAGACTACCTGACCAAGCCGGTCGACCCGCAGCGCCTGCGCCATCTGCTCGAGCGATTGTCGGAACTGAGCGCGGCGCGCCGCGAGAACACCGAGCTGCGGCGTCGTCTGCGGGAAGAGGGTCGCTTCGGCCGCATGGTCGGCAACAGCCGCGAGATGCGCAAGGTCTACAACGTGGTCGAGCAGGCGGCGCCGACGACGGCCTCGGTGCTCATCGTCGGCGAGTCGGGCACCGGCAAGGAGCTGGTGGCGCAGACGCTGCACCAGCTCAGCCCGCGCGCCACGCTGCCGTATGTCGCCATCAACTGCGCCGCCATCCCCGAGACGCTGCTCGAGAGCGAGATCTTCGGCCACGAGAAGGGCGCCTTCACCGGCGCCTACGAGCGCCGCGCCGGCTGCTTCGAGCTGGCCGATCGCGGCACGCTCTTTCTCGACGAGATCGCCGAGATGGTGCCGGCCACGCAGGTGAAGCTGCTGCGGGTGCTGCAGGAACGCAAGTTCCGCCGCCTCGGCGGCCGCACCGAGCAGGAAGTGGACGTGCGCGTCATGGCGGCCACCAACGTCGATCCGGCCGGCGCGGTCAAGAGCGGCAAACTGCGTGAAGATCTCTACTACCGGCTGAACGTCTTCACGATCGCGCTGCCGCCGCTGCGCGACCGCAAGGAAGATCTGCCGCTGCTGGTGCAGACCTTCGTCGAGGAATTCAACCTGCGCGACCAGAAGGCCGTCAAGGCCGTGGATCCGGAGGCGATGCGACGGCTCGAAGCCTACCAGTGGCCGGGCAACGTGCGCGAGCTGCGTAACGTGATCGAGCGGGCGGTGATTCTGGCCAAGGGCGACTTCATCGAGGCCAAACACCTGCCGCCGCTCACCTCCGAGCGCCGTGCGGCGCCGTCGTCGTTTGCGGCCGGCAGCGATGTCATGCTCACGCCGGGGATGACGGTGGACGAAGCGGAGCAGAAGCTCATCCTCGCCACGCTCGATGCCGCCGGCGGCAACAAGACGCGGGCGGCCGAGATGCTCGGCATCAGCCTGAAGACCCTGCACAACAAGCTCAACCGGATGAAGCAGGGCGCCTAGGCCGGCCCGCGAGGTCCCCTTCCCGTGTCGATCCGCCTCAAGCAGATTCTGGGCGTCACGGCGCTGGTGGGCGCGGTCGTGGTGGCGCTGAGCGCCGCGCACCTGGTGCGGATCGCGCGGCTGTCGCTCGAAGACAGCCGGGCCCGCGGCGAGCTGCTGACCAATGCCGTCTTCCACCGCGCCCGCGAGGTCGTGACCAGCCGCGAGACCGCCTACGCGGAGCTGGCGGCCGACGCCGGTGTCGGCTCGATCCTCCAGGCCACGATCTACTCCGAGGACGTCACCTATGCCGCCATCGTCGATGCCGGCGAGGTGGCGATCGCCGCCAGCGACACGTCGCTGGTCGGGCAGCGTCTGCCGCCGGCCGGCAGCCTCGACGAGCTGCTGGCGCAGGACGGCCTGGCTCAGGTGTGGGAGATCTGGAACTCGCGCGGCCGCACGCTCGAATGGCGCGCGCCACTGCTGCTCGGTGACGAGACGCTCGGCGACATCCGCATCGGCATCTCCACCCTGCTGGTGCGCGAGTCGCTGCAGGACACCGTCTCGCCGGCATTGGCCACCGCCAGCGGCGCGCTGCTGGTGGCGGTGTTTGTCGCGATCCTGTTGTCGCAGGCGGTGCTGCGGCCCATCCACGTCATCCAGAGCAGCCTGACGCGGCTGGGCCGCGGCGAACTCGGCGTGACGCTCGACCTGCAGGAGGCGGAGGTGCAGGACCTGCGCGGCGTCTTCGATGCGGTGAGCGCGCAGTTGCGGCGCCTGCCGGCGGGCGGGGCCGCCGGCAAGGAACTGGCGCAGCTGTCCAAGCGCGTCACCGCCCTGGGGCGTCTCACCGCCGGCGTCGCCCACGAGGTCAAGAATCCGCTGAACGCGATGACCATTCACCTCGAGCTGCTGCGCAACAAGATCGACAGCGGCAAGCCGGCCGCCGAGGTGCGCACGCACATCGACATCATCGGCCACGAGATCAAGCGCCTCGATTCGGTGGTGCAGGGATTCCTCAAGTTCGCGCGTCCCGAAGACATGCGGATCGAGCGGGTGTCGCTGGCGGCGCTGGCGGCCGACGTCGCCCAGTCGATTCGCGCCGAAGCGGAAACCGGCCGCGTCACCGTTGAGGCCACCGCCGCCGAGCGCGCCATCGAAGTCGAGGCCGATCCGGCGATGCTGCGCCAGGCGCTGCTGAACCTGGCGATGAACGCCCTGCAGGCGATGCCGCACGGCGGCACGCTGCGCTTTTCCACCGAGGCCGGCCGCGACGGCCGGGCGCTGCTGAAGGTGCGCGACACCGGCACCGGCATTCCGCCCGAGCAGCTGGCGCGGATCTTCGATCTCTACTTCACGACCAAGGCCGGGGGCAGCGGCATCGGGTTGTCGATGGTCTTCCGGACGGTGCAGCTGCATAACGGCGACATCGACGTCGAGTCGACGCCGGGCACCGGCACCACCTTCACGATCGCGTTGCCGCAGGCGGCCTGATCGCGGCCTCCGGATGGCCGCAGCGCGCTACAATACCGCCATGCTCCCCCGGGCGGTCGCTTTCGTGTGCGGCCTGGCAGTAGCCGGGTCTCTCGGCGCCTGCGCCAAGGCCCAGGCCGTGGCGCCGCTGGCGATGCCGGTTCTGGCCCCGCCAGAGGTGCCGACGCGGGTCATCGCGGAGTATCAGCCCGATCCACCGCTGCCGGCCGAGCCCGTGACGGCCGAAGCCGTGACCCCGGCGCCGCGTCCGCCCCGCCCCCCCCGCCGTGAGACGCCGCGTGTCGAAGCGCCCGCCGACGAGCCGCAGGGCCCGCCCGTGGCGGTGGCCGCCACACCGCCGCCCGCCCTGGCGCTACAGATGCCTGGCGCCAGCGCCAAAGCCGACCAGTCGGTGCGCACGCTGCTCGCGCAGGCCGCCCGCGACCTCGGACGGGTGAACTACCAGGCCCTCGACCCCGATGGCCGCGCGCAGTACGAGACCGCCCGCCGCTTCATGCAGCAGGCCGACGACGCGCTCAGGGCCCGCAACGTGATGTTCGCGGGGAAGCTCGCCGACAAGGCCGCCACCATGGCCTCCGTGCTCCTGCGCTGAGGGTGTTCGCGGCCTTCCGAATCGACGGCTCCGCTTGTGCGGAACCTCCTGAAATGCGAAAATAAAGCGAAGATTCTGGAATTGGGCGACATTCGCCATATCTAGCGTCTGACCTAATTTTCACGCGCAACATATTGTGGTTACAGCGCTTGACAAACCGTTGTTGCACGCGCATATTTGGCAACGCGCGCGAGGCCGCTAACCCGCGCCGGGGGTTCCCAGCCCTTCGGCCACGGTCGGCACCTACGAGCGACGCCTACGGGTAGCGCCAGCTGTGTCACAAGCTGTCGCCGGACGCAGGCGGTGTTCGAAGAAGGCCTGGCGCCGAAGTGTGCACGAGCAAGAACGCCTGTAAATCGCACGACCACACAACGACACCGTAGAGATTTTCTGGACGACAAGACCCCCAGCGGGCTGGGGAAGTCTTGTCTTCGATTTGGGCGGGGAGGACGCATGAAGGAAGGCGCAGGGCAGAAGCTGGCGGCGGGGGCCGCTTCACAGGACGCCGTTGGCGCGTACGGGGATACCACCACGAGCGGCGCGGGTTCATCCGTGACGATCTCAGGGCTGGAGTTCCCGCGTTATTTCTCCACCGCGGGCACCGACCCCTTCGACGAGGTCGAATGGGAGATGCGTGATGCCGTCATCGGCAGCGACCGCGGCAAGGTCGTGTTCGAGCAGCGTGGCGTCGAGATGCCGAAGCCGTGGTCGCAGCAGGCCACCAACATCGTGGTCTCCAAATACTTCCGCGGTCACGTCGGCTCCCCGGAACGCGAACATTCCGTGAAGCAGCTGATCGGCCGCGTCGTCGACACCATCACGGCGTGGGCGAAGAAGCAGGACTACTTCGCGACCGAAGGGGCGCTGTCGGCGTTCAGTGACGATCTCAAGCACCTGCTGGTGCAGCAGAAGGCGGCCTTCAACAGCCCGGTGTGGTTCAACTGCGGCTTCGAGAAGGCGCCGCAGTGCTCGGCCTGCTTCATCAACTCGGTCGACGACACGATGGACTCGATCCTCGGGCTCGCCAAGACCGAGGGCATGCTGTTCAAGTTCGGCTCGGGCACCGGCAGCAACCTGTCGGCGATCCGCTCGTCGAGGGA
>JANNIB010000526.1:0-12452 GCA_031404695.1 Acidobacteriota bacterium | reverse complement strand
GGTTGAAGCGCTGCTGCTTGTTGGTGATGGTCTGATGGCACTTCGCGCAGGTGAGCTGCTGGGTCTTGGCGCGCATCAGGGTCGGGCCCTGGCTCGAGTGCACGCTGTGGCAGTCGGCACACTTGACGTTGCGGTTCTCGTGCTGGCTGCCGTCCCAGAGCGCGTGTTCACCCCGGTTGTGGCAGGTCTGACACTGCCCGTTGGCGACGTCGGCCGCCACCTTGTCGAACTGCACCGGCTTCACCTTCTCCGGGTCGCTGGCGTGCGCTTCGCCCGGACCGTGGCACGACTCGCAGCCCTGGGTGGCCATTGGGGTGCGGGCGTTGGCCCGGAACCCGTGCTTGGTGGCATTGACGGTGCCGTCATACCCGGTGTGGCAGCCCACACAGGTCTCGGCACCCACGTAGCCCGAGGCCGGCGCCTGCGGCGTCGCGGTCTGGGCGGGGGGCGTCGCTGGTGCAGCGGCGGCAGCCGGGGCGACCCGCGTCGCGCCGGGGCCTGGCTCTGTCAGCGCCTTCATCCCGACGCTGCCCAGCATCATGAGGGTGGCCACAGCGACCGCCCAGTTGCCGAAACGTCTCATAGTCCGCTCCTACCCGGTTGACTCCTCCGCAGAACTGGAGGACGCCACGTCCGCCTGACCGGGCTGCAAGCGCGATGCCGCGGACGCGACACAGCCCGAACTGACCTGGCACACGCAAGTTTACGGACGACTGGGTGGTTTGAGGGGGCGGGCGGTCCGGGCGGGAGAGCCCCGTGGCGTCGCCGACGGGGAATTTCCCAATCCGGGGGCGGAGAATACCGGCGCTTACGGATGAGATCTACGGAAAAGTACGAACCAGGCGGGAGGTCGTGCACGGGCGCGGCCGCGGGGGGATCCGCGAGCCGCCGGCGGGACGGCTCGCGGACCGGACCGACCGGCCTCAGCGCTTGAGGCGCGGGATGAACTTGGTCATGCCCTGGATCGGGCCGACCTCGCCGGCATAGACGTTGCCTTGGCCATCGACCGTCACACCCTCGCCCATGGAGCCGACGCCGCCCATGCCCGAGGCCTGCTTCGAGACGTGCTCGGGCACGAAGTACCAGACCTCGCCGGTGCGCGCGCTGCCGACCCTGAGTCCCTTGCGCCAGCCGGGGTTGTAGTTGTCGTCGGATTCCGAGTCGATCGCATAGAGCGTGTCGTCGGCGGTGATGTGGAGGCCGCTGATGCGGCTGAACTGGTACCAGGTGTCGAGGTGCTTGCCGTCCTGATCGAAGATCTGGATCCGGCGGTTGCCGCGATCGGCGACAAACAGCCGGCCCTTCGAGTCGAACGCCAGCGCGTGCGCGCCGCGGAACTGCCCCGGCCCGTAGCCGTACGACCCGAAGCTCTTGATGAACTTGCCATCGGCCGAGAACTTCGAGATCCGGCCGACGCCGGCCGGCGCGTTCTGATCCATGAACTGGTCGTTGTGCGCTTCGGCGACGAAGATGCTGCCGTCGGTCGCAATCGCCACATCGTTCGGCTCGGTGAAGCCCTGCGGCGGGCTGCCGGCGGTGCCCGGCGTGCCCAGGGTGAGCAGCAGCTTGCCCTGCGGGCTGAACTTCAGCACCGTGTGGCCCTTCCCCGCCGCGTTCGGGAACTTGCTGATTTCAGCGGGCGTGGCCGAGCGGGCGTCCACCACCCACACATTGCCCTGTTTGTCGACGTCGATGCCATGCGGCCACATGATGAGGCCGGCGCCGAAGCTCGCCACGACCTTGCCGGTGGGATCCAGCTTGACGATCGGGTTGACGTCGGAGCCCGCGCACGCATTGGCGCCGCAGCGGTCGCCGGCCCAGATGTGTCTGCCGTCGACGTCCACTGCCACCGCACTGACCGAGCCCCACTTTCGGCCCTCGGGCAGCGTGCCGAAGTTGCGCACGGTCTCGTAGGGATTGGGCAGGTGGTTGATGGGAACGACCTTCGCGTGTTCGGGCGGCGCCGAGGCGCCACGGGGCGGCCCCTGCGGGGCGGCCGGCTGCGCGGCCATGTGCGCGGCCCCGGCGGCCACCACGGCGGCACAGAGCGTGACAGCGATCATGCGGGCGGACTGCGGCATCGGATGCATCTCCTCGGGGCATTGTCCCGGCTTCGTGCCCGTGGATCAACCTCAGTCGTGGGTCAGCGCCTCGGCAGCGCCACGTAGAGCACACCGAGCGCCATATGGTCGTTGCGCCGTCCACCGGCGCCGAACACGCCGCGTTCCCATAGGTATCCTGCGTCGAACGACACGACCGGCGACAGCCGTCGCGAGATGCCGGCCGAGACGCGGTTGCGGTCGAAGCCGCTCGCCGGGCCCCGGGCGGTGTCGTCGAGCGTGACCATCAACTCATCGTAGGCCCACACGCCCCAGGCACTGCCGGCGGCAAGGGGCCGCTGCGCGCGCGCCAGCAGACGCAGCCGGTGCGAGGCGCCGTCCCACGGGTCGAGCCACCGCTGTTCGAGCCGCACCCGGCCGGAGGTTGCCCAGGCGCCGAGCACCGGTCCGGTGATCGAGAGCTGCTGCCAGATGCGCTGCTCGTGGCGGACGCCTTCGCCGAAGGAGCGCGGCACCCAGGCATGGCCAACCAAGGCGGTGACCCGCGGCGTGAGCCGGCGGCCAAGGGCGTAGCGGACGATCGTCAACCCGAGTTCCGAGCCGCCGTCGAACCAGCGCGGCTGCACTTCGATATGCGAGCGCCAGTTCTCGGAGAGCTGGCCGAGGGCGAGCCCTTGCACCCACACCTGCCGATCGGGATTCTGCTGGGCCGCCACGTCGGTTGCGCCGGCTGCGAGCACCATCACGGCCATCATCACACTCAGCCAGGCCCGCCAGGGGCGCCCACACGACACACGCATCAGTACTTCACCTCGACTCCGGCATAGAAATGGAGCGCGCGGCCAGGTCGCGGTCGAGTGAGGGATAGCTGTAGAGCACCGGCCGCGTCGCCAGGCCCTGCACCGACCCGGTCGCCCCGCCCACGCGCGCGATCACGCCGTCGAAGGCATTGGTGGTGTTGCGATAGATGCTGCGCGCGATGACGCGGCGGAAGCCGAAGTCCCGGCTGAAGCGCCCGGCCTCGAGCTGCAGCGACAGTTTGCGGGCGCTCAGGTCTTTCCAGCCGATGCCCGCATGGAGCTGCAGGACGTGGGTATTCAGCACTTGCGAGATGCCGACCGTTGAGGCGCTGTCGGTGAGGCTGCGCGAGTCCTGGGTCTCGGAGTACGCCCATGCGTGCGCCGAGGTCAGCCGCACCTGCAGGCGCCTCCGGAACTCCAGATGCTCATCGCCGCCGGTTTCGGTCGAGCGGTAACGCGCATCGACGCTTTCATATCGTGTGCGGCGTTCGGCGTGCACCTGCAGCCACGGCGGCAACAGGGCGGTGGAGGGCGGCGCGGTCGCCGGCGGCCGAGACGGCGCCGGCGCGACCGGTGTCTGCGCGAACACGGGGCCGGCGGCGCCGAGCAGGACGGGCGCGACAACGGCGACTCGGCGATGCGAGCCACGAGGCGCTGGAATGACGCGAACCTTCACGCGGAGACTGTCGCTGATGATAACGCAGGCGCGGGCCCCGCCGCTTCGTCGGGCGGTGGCGGCCCTGGTCCGCCCGCCCCGTCAGGGCGCCTCGTGCAGGCAGGCGCCGGTCAGGCGCGCGACCAGTTCGCTCGACAGCAACACCGGCAGACCGGTGGCTGCGGTGGCGGCCGCGCGATGGCGGGCCACGAAGCCGAACGCGTCCATGAGCAACGCGTTGGCGCCGGCCCGCTGCAGCTCGCGCGCGGCCGCGACCACGACCTCATCGGGCGCGTACGGCGAGGCCACGGCGAGACTCGGCGGGATCTGCAGCGGCCCCCACTTGCGCCGCGCGGCATCGAGCGGCGTTTCGATCGACGACAGCACGCCGACGCGCCGCGGGCCCACCAGGCCGCCGACCAGCGCCGGCAGGATGCGGTGGGGCTCGATGAGCCACGCCCGGCGCGACCGCAGGCCGCGGAAGACCGCCGTGGACAGCACCACGATCACCGAGCAGCCGGCATCTTCGAGCTCCACGATCCGGCGCTGCACACCGGCTTCAGCGGCCCGCGCGTCCACCTCGACCGCCCGCCCGTCGAGCAGGCGCGTCAGCATGCGCTGTTCGCGCGGACGGGGCCCGAACTGGGCCGCAATCTCCTCGTCGCGCAGACGGTCGAGCACGCCGACCAGCATCCGGTCGACGCCGGCCGGAATGTGGGCGTCGAACTCCGGCAGCACGTCGGCGCGGGGCGCCTGCCCGAGCGTGATGGTGCCGAGCTTCGGCGCGCTCATCGGCTGCCCACGGCCGCCGTCCACCGCCGCTGTCTGTGCCTCGGACTCATCGATACGCCTCCCTGAAATCGCCAACCGCACGGCTGCGCAGGCGTAGGTGGCCTGTCAGCGTGGCGGTGGCTGGCCGGGCGGGAGGAGGAGTCCGGCTGCGTCCAGAGTAACAGTAAACTTCCGCCATGCCGCAACCACTTCTTGCTGCCGCCGCGTTCCTGCTCGGGCTGTGTCAGGGATCGCAGGCGCTGGCGCAGGCGCTCGGCGAGGTCTCGTATCACGTGCGCTACGCGCGCCCCGGCGACACGACCGTGACGATCGAGCTCAGCTGGTCACCGGCGCTCACGGCTCCGCGCGCGCTCGTGATGCCGCGCGCGATACCGATGGGCTACGGCGAGCAGCGCTACGACGCGTTCGTCCGCGAGGTCATGACGTCGTCGTCGGGAACCGGGGCCTCGCGTGGCAATGCGGCCGGGACGTCGGTGCCGGTCGCGGCCACGCGCGAGGACGGACCGCGCTGGCGATTGCCGGCCGGCACGACCACGGTCACCTACACGGTCGACCTCGCGGCGATGGAGCGGAGCGTGCGCGCGGCCTCGGATCAGTCGCGCGTGCGCGACGGCTACCTTGGCGCGCTTGGTTATTCCCTGTTCGCGTTCGTGGACGGCTTCGAGACCCGGCCGGTGCGGCTGCGGGTCGAGGGCCCCGCCGGGTGGCCGATCTTCCTGACCCTGGCGCCGCGTTTCCCACTCGCCGCCGGGCCGCTCGAGGCCCGAGCGCCCGACTACTACGCGCTGGCGGACGGTCAGATCGTGATGGGCGCGAAGGCCGAGGTGCGGCGCCTGGCGACGGCGCCGGTACCGGTGTATCTCGCCAGCTACGCGGAAGGGCCGGTCGATCTCGATCGCGTGGGCCGGCTCGCCCTCACCGCCTTCGAGCGTGTGGCGGCGTACTTCGGCACCGTGCCGTTCACGCACTACACGCTGCACCAGGAACTGCTCACCCCGATCTCGCCGGAGCACGAATACGGCATGAGCATGGAGCACCTCGGCTCGAGCACCTACTACCTGGCCGCCACGGCGGGCATCACCGCCGCCTCCACCGCCGACGACGACGCCCGTGTGCTCTACAACTACGCGCACCACATCGCGCACGCGTGGGTGCCCAAGCGCGCCTACGGCCAGGGCTACTTCCCGTTCCAGTGGGAACTGGCGCCGGTGCTCGACTCGATCTGGTTCGCCGAAGGCTTCGGCCAGTACGCGGCCATCATGGCCGTGGCTGCCGGCACGCCTGATCCGCCGGCGTTTCGCGACGGCATGCTGCAGCGCCGCTTCCGCGCCGTCGTCGCCTCAGCGCCCGACTTCCTGACGCGCCTGCCGCTGGTCGATCTCAGCCGGGTCGCGTCGACCCGCTACGCCGAAGACTTCCGCACCGGCCGCCTGGTGTTCTCGCGCGGCGGGCTGATGGCGGCCGCCATCGACGACCAGATCCAGCGCGAGACCAGCGGCGCGAAGAGCCTGCGCGACGGGCTGCGCTACCTGGTCGCGTGGACGGCCAGGGAACAGCGCGCCTTCACGCTCGACGAATTGCCGCGCCTGCTGCGAGAGGCGACCGGTGTCGACGTCCAGACGGCGATGGAGGAATGGCTGCGGCCCTTGGACGCGCGCTAGGGGCATCGCACGCCGTGGCGATCCGACCGCGTGACGCTGCACGCCCCGGCCCCTGGCCTCTAGCCCCCAGCCCCGGCTTTTCGTGACCAGTAGAAGTAGAACGGCAGGCCGAGCGCCACCAGGCCGAGACCGGCGATCGAGGCCCCGGGACGCTCCATGAGCGTGTTCCACACCAGGGCAAACGACCCGACGACGTAGAGGGCGGGGATCACGGGATAGCCGAGCGCGCGGTACGGTCGCGGCACGTCGGGCCGTTTGGCCCGCAGCACGAAGATCGCAATCCCGCCGAGGGTGCCAAACAGCACCGAGGCGAAGGTGACGTAGGTGAAGAGCGTCTCGTAGCCGCCGGTCAGCGTCAGGAAGGCCGACCACACGCTGGTGATGAGGATGGCGACGTGCGGCGTACGGTAGACCGGATGCACGCGCGCCGCGGCCGGAAAGAAGCGGCCATCAGCCGCCATCGCAAACGCCGTGCGTGACGAGCCGATGACGGCGGCGACGTTGCAACCGAAGGTCGAGACGACGACGCTGCCGGCGACCAGCGCGGCGCCGACCGGTCCGACCAGCACGGTCGCCGCCTTCTCGGCGATCCGGACCACGCCCGACATCTCCGCCAGCGACAGCGTGTAGAAGTAGCCGAAGTTCACGACCACGTAGATGGCGGTGAGCGCCAGCGTGCCGTAGATGAGCGCCCGCGGCACGTTGCGGGCGGCGTCCTGGATCTCGCCGGCGGCAAACGCCACGTAGTACCAGCCTTCGTAGGTCCACATGACCGCAATCATCATCACGCCGAATGACGCCAGCGGCCGGGCGGCGTCAGGCGGCACCACCGGCGTGAAGACGGGCTCGGCGCGCAGGTAGACGAGGGCGAGAATCGGCAGCATCACCAGGGCCCCGACCTTGGCCACGGTGAGGATGCCGTTCACCGCGTTGCCGCTATTGACGCCGACGTAGTTGATGGCGGTGATGATGGCAATCGAGGCCGCCGCCACCAGCTGGCCGGCGCTGATGCTCCACGGTCCCCACGGCATCGCAAACGTCACCAGGATCTGGTCGGTGCCGAGTGCCGGGAAAAAATAGCTGAAGTACTCGGCAAAGCCGATGGCGACCGTGGCCACGCTGCCGGTGAGAATCACGAGGAAGCAGGCCCAGCCGAACAGAAAGCCCCACGCCGGGCCGTAGGCCTCGCTCAGATAGACATAGAGGCCGCCGGAGCGCGGATACATCGAGCCCATCTCGGCGTAGGTCAGGCCGCCGGCCATCGCCAGCAGCCCGCCGGCCACCCACGCCAGCAGCACCAGCGTCGTCGACGACAGCTCGGCCACCATGCCGCCGGTGGTCAGGAAGATCCCCGAGCCGATGACGTTGCCGATGACGAGGAGCGTCGCGCCCCACAGGCCGATGCCTTTGACAAGCTGGGCCTCGGCGCTGGGAGCGGAGGTGGGCGACGGGGACGGTGTGCTCATGGGGGATGCGGACGGTGGCGGGTGCCACTGTCGGGAGAGCATACAGGGTCCGGACGACGCCGCCGTGGCGAATCACCGGGTGGTGCCGGGCGCCGGGACCAACAGCGGGTGGCTATATTGGAACTCGATATAGCCGGTGCTCGTCTCCTCCCCCATGGGTGCAGCCTCGCTCAGCTTCGGCACGGTCGCGGTACTGCACGCGGTCGCCGCCGGCTTCCGCTTCGGGTTCGACATCGTGGATGCCACAGGTCTGACCGCCGGCTCGGTCTATCCCGCGCTCGACCGACTCGAAGACCTCAGCTATCTGCGCTCGTCGTGGGAGCACGCGGGCACGGCCCAGGCCGAAGGCCGCCCCGCCCGCCGCTACTTCCAGCTCACGGCCGACGGCGCGCGTGCGCTGGCCGACGCCTTGCTCAAGCACCGCACGTTTCAGCCGGTCTCGCTCGAGGCCTTCGGCATCCGCGGGGCCCGGCCGGCCACCCGCCGCCCATGATGGCCACGGCGCTGCGGCGGCTCGCCTTCGGCCTCGTCAACGCCGGCGCCTGGCTGGTGCCGGCGTCCGACCGCGCACGCTGGCGTCAGCAGTGGCGCGCGGACCTGTGGCACCGGTGCGATGCGCTCGAACGCGCCGGACTCGTCAACACCCGCACCAGCCGCGCCCTGGCCCTGCGCGCGGCCGGCGCGCTCTGGCATGCCGGCTGGCTGCGCCTGCGCGGCGGAGGAGGCTCCATGATCCTGCACGACCTCAGACACGCGGTCCGCACGCTCGCCGGCCGTCCCGGCTTCACAATCGTCGCCGTGCTCACCCTGGCGCTCGGCATCGGCGCCAACAGCGTCATCTTCAGCTGGATCGATGCGACGCTGCTGCATCCGTTGCCCGGCATCAGCGATCCGGGCTCGGTCGTCGCGCTCTACGGCACGACGCGCTCGCGCGACAACATCAGCCTGTCGTATCCGAACTACCTGGACCTGCGCGACCAGGCCGTGCCCGGCGTCGACGGGGTCGCCGCTTTCAGCGCCGGCGCGCTCAGCCTGCGCGGCGCGGAGGGCGCCGAGCGCATCTGGGGCGCCGTCGTCTCCGGCAACCTGTTCGAGACGCTGGGCGTGGGCGCGGCCCTCGGGCGACTGCTCACGCCCGACGACGACCGCGTGCCCGATGGGCACCCGGTGGCCGTGCTGACGCACGCCGCCTGGCAACGGCGCTTCGGCGGACGCGCCGACATCGTCGGCTCGACGATCGGGCTCAAGGATCGTGCCTTCACCATCGTCGGGGTCACCGCGCCCGGCTTCCACGGCCCGCAGACGCTCATCGGCCTCGACGTCTTCATCCCGGTGGCGATGCTCGGCACGCTGATGCCGGCCGACCGGCTGACCGCGCGCGGCTCGGCCTGGCTCTCGACGCTCGTCCGCCTGTCGCCGGGCGTCTCGGTTGCCGCCGCCCAGGCGGGCGTGGACGTGGTCGCACGCCGTCTCGCCACGACCTATCCCGAGGCCAACGCCGAGCGCAGGATGCGGCTCTTTCCGCTATGGAACCAGCCCTCCGGGGGCACCGCGCAACTGCTCCCGGTGATGGCCGTGCTGGGCGGTGTCGTCGCGGTGCTCCTCGCACTCGTGTGCGCCAACATGGCCGGACTGCTGCTGGCGCGGGCCAGCGGGCGGCGGCGCGAGCTGGCCGTGCGCGTCTCGCTCGGGGCCAGCCGCTGGCAGGTCGTGCGGCTGCTGGTCGCCGAAACGACCGTGCTGGCGGTGGTGGCCGGGGCCGTCGCGGCGCTGGTCACGGTGTGGAGCGGCAACCTGCTGTTCGCCTTCATCCCGCCGCTGCCGATCCCGGTCGCCATCGATGCCGGCCTGAACCTGCGGGTGCTGGCGTTTTCGTCGGCGGTGAGCCTCGCCGCCGGCCTGGTGCTCGGCCTGCTCCCGGGCCTGCAGGCGTCGCGTGGCGATCTGGTGTCGCCGCTGAAAAACGGCGCCGCCATGGGCGGCAGCGCCCGTCGCGACCGCCTGCGTCAGGGACTCATCGTGGCGCAGGTGGCTCTGGCGCTGGTGCTGCTCGTGAGCGCCGGATTGTTCCTGCGCACGCTGGTCGCGGCCGATCGCGTCGACATCGGTTTCACGGCGCGGCAGGGCCTGGTGGGCGTGCTCGACGTCGGCGGCGGCAACGCCGAACAGGCCCGCGGCCTCGCCAGCTACCGCGCCATCGTCGCGGCGCTGCGCGAACTGCCCGGCGTCGAGGCGGTGGCGATTGGCCAGCGCCTGCCGCTGACCTCGCTCGACAGCAGCGATCGCGGCGTCGAGGTCGAAGGCTACACCCGAGCCCCCGGCGAGGAACTGACGACCTACTACGCGTCGATCGGCCCGGGCTACTTCGCCGCCATCGGCCTGCCGCTGGTCGAGGGCCGCGACGTCAGTGACCGCGACGACGCGACCGCGCCGCCGGTGGTCGTCATCAACCAGACCATGGCGCGCCGCTACTGGCCAGGCCGCTCCGCGCTGGGCGGCCGGGTGAAGGTCGGCGAGCAGTGGGCCGAGGTGGTGGGCATCGCCCACGATGCGAAGTACGCCAGCCTGAGCGAGCCGGCCCGCGCGTTCATGTATCAGCCGATGGACCAGGCGTATCGCCCCTCGATGCGCGTCGTGCTGCGCACGAGCGGCGAGCCCGACGCGCTGGTGCCGCTGGTGCGCCAGACGCTGGCACGCGTGGCGCCCGGCGTGCCGCTCTTCGACGTGCAGACGCTCGAGCAGCACATCGCGTTCTCGTTCTTCCTGCTCGAGATGGCGGCGACGCTGCTGGCGGTCTTCGGCGCCACGGCAGCGCTGCTGGCGGCGCTCGGGCTCTACGGGGTGATCGCGCAGGCCGTGGCGGCGCGCACGCGCGAGATCGGCGTGCGCATGTCGCTCGGCGCCACCGCCGGCGACGTCGGCCGGCTGGTGGTGCGGCAGGGATTGGGCCTGGCCGCCGCCGGCATCGTCGTGGGCCTGGCCGGCGCGGTCGCGGTGACGCGCGTCTTCGAGAGCCAGTTGCTGGGCGTGAGCCCGCTCGATCCGGCGGCGTTTGCCGCCACCACGGCGCTGCTGGCGGCCACGACGCTGCTCGCGTGCGCGGTGCCGGCCTGGCGCGCGGCCCGGCTCGATCCGGTGCGGGCGCTGCGCGTCGACTAGCGGCCGGCGCCTATCGTACCGTCCCGGCCGTGTGAGCGGGACGTCCCGCGGCGTTTGCCAGATCCCAGCTCGCCTGGTAGATGAGCCGCGCAATCTTCTCCATCTTCGGATAGTTGATCTTTTCGGGCCGGTCGTAGACGGTGTGGTAGTCGGGATGGAGGCCGGTCATGAAACCGAGCGCCGGCACGCCGCGCTGCAGGAAGGGCCACTGGTCGCTGCGCCGCACCAGGTTCGAGGCGTTGTTCTCGTAGCGTGGCAGAAGCGTCAGGCCGATGCCGGCGTTGGCCGCCTCCATCGCCGCGGCCACCTCTGGCGCCCGCGAGGCGCCCATCACGTTCAGGGTGTTGGCGTTCGACTCGGCCGTCTGCACCTCGAAGCCGTTGAAGCGCGGGCCGCCACCCATCTGCACTTCTTCGTTGCGCCCGATCATGTCCATGTTGAGCACGGCGGCGATGGATGACAGCGGCGCCAGCGGGAACTCGGTGTACGCCCACGCGCCGAGCAACCCGCGTTCCTCGGAGTTCCACGCCGCAAACAGCACGCTGCGCTTCGGCCGCCGGCCGGCTTTCGCCGCCTCGGCGTAGGCGTCGGCAATCTCGAGCAGCGCCACGGTGCCGGAGCCGTTGTCGTCGGCGCCGTTGAAGATCTGGGTGCCGTCGGTGCCGTTGTGATCGAAGTGGGCCGTCACCAACACCCACTGATCCTTGAGCGCGGGATCGCTGCCTTCGATGAGGCCGACGACGTTGCGATCGGGGACTGTGTGGCGGTCCACCGCGGCCGTCAGCGTGACCCGCGCGCCGGGCAGCGGCAGGGCCGCGGTGCCGCGCGCCGTCTCGGCGCTGGCGGCGAGGTCGGCCAGCGACTTGCCGGTGCCGGCCACGAGCGACGCCGCCAGCGCCGGCGAGATCTGCGCCGACGGGATACGCAGGCGGTCGGCCCACGCCGCCAGCATGTAGGTCTTCAGGTGCGGCGGCGCCGCCGGCCAGACCGTCCGCGACGCCTGCTCGAAGTTCACCGGCGCCGGATGGTTGTGGACGTCGGCGACAAACAGCACCCCGATGGCGCCGCGGGCCTGCGCCGCCAGCGCCTTGCGCCAGGGGGTGGACGGCTCGGCAGTCACGACCCCCTCGAACACGCTTTTCGGATCGCGCTCGCCCGGCTCGTGGTCGAGCACGAGCGCGATCTTGCCCTGCACGTCGCCGGCGAAGTCGTCGTAGCCCTGCTTCGGCGCGGTGATGCCGAAGCCGGCGAAGACCACGGCGCCGGTGGCGGTGCCGCTGGCGCTGAAGCGCTGCGGATAGAACTCCTGCCCGTGACGCGGGCGTCGCATCACGCCGTCGCTGCCGGTGACCTCGAGCGCGTTGCCCTCACCGATCGTCGACGTCATCAGGTGGTAGTTCTGGAAATAGGAGCCGCCCGGCGCCGCCGGCTTCAGCCCGGCGCGTTCGAACCGCGCGCGGATGTAGTCGCCGGTAGCGACGTTCTCCACCGTGTCGGTGAGACGCCCGCGCATGGCATCACCGGCCAAGAAGAAGAGGTCGGCGCGCAGGTCCTCCTGGCGGATCGACTCGAGATCCGGCGCGCGCTGCTGCGCGGCCAGCGAGACCACCGCGATTGCGACGAGCGCGGCGGCGAGGGGACGTGCGGCCATGGGTGCCTCCAGCGGGTCGTATTGTAGCGCGCAGCCCGTGGGGACAAACTCGCACTGCGGCCGGAAAGCCCCCGCCTCGCCGCCCGCCGGCCGCGGGAATTGCACGAATGGCGGGCCCTTCCACGGTGGTTGTGCCCTGAATCTTCTGGCCGATGGAGTTGATCAACACTTCCTGCTCTGCTCGTTGTTGAGCTGTGGTGTACGAACG
>JANNIB010000525.1:0-5715 GCA_031404695.1 Acidobacteriota bacterium | reverse complement strand
GATGGAAGCCGGGCAGCCCTATGACATTGCGCCTTACGGGCTCGAAGCGCTCGGTACACTGCGCATCGAAAAGGGTCATGTGACCGGCGCGGAAATCGACGGGCGCACCACCGCGCACGACCTCTAGCCTCCAGCCCCCTGGGGCTTCAGAAAACGCTCGAGGTATTCAGTGAGTTTTCTGAAGAAGTAGACGGCATAGTGCTCTCTCGATGACCACGCGTGCGTGGCGTTGGGCGCGGTCACCAGGTCGAAGTCCTTGCCCAGCAGCATCAGGCGTTCGGCCAGCTGCATGGTGGTGCGGAAGGGCACGACGTCGTCCATCATGCCGTGGATGATGAGCAGGTGGTCCTGGAGGTTGGCGCCGAGTTCCATCGCGGAGTTGCGGACGAAGGCGTCGGGATGGGTCTCGGGGGTGCGCGTGATGGCGACGTCGTCGGGGCCGAAGGCGTGCGGATCGAGGGCCGGCGCGGCGGCGACCCCGGCGCGGAACAGACCGGGCCGCTTGAGCAGCGCGTAGGCGCTCAGCAGGCCGCCGTAGCTGCTGCCGTAGATGCCCATCCGCGCGCGATCGACATACGGAAGCGCGGCCAGGCCATCGGCCACGGCCGCGAGATCGTCGAGATCGCGGCCGCCGTAGTCCATCAGGAACGCCTCGCGGAAGGCGCGGCCGTAGCCCACACTGCCCCGCACGTCCACCTGCACCACGATGAAGCCGCGCTGCACGAGGTACTGCTGCAGGGTGCCGTTGGCGCCGCCCCAGCGGTTGCGCACGGTGTTCGAGTAGACCGGCCCGAACACGACTGGATGCCGTGTCGTTTTGTCGAGATCCGGCGGCTCGAGAATCCGCGCGTGCACCGGGAACCCGTCCACCGCGTTCCGGAACGTCTCATAGCGCGGGCGCACCCAGCGGTGCGTCGCGAACCCGTCGGGCGGCGACGTGGTCACACGCGCCAGCGCCGTGCCGGCTCGCGCCTCGCCCACCAGCAGCTCCGGCGGCGTCACGTCATCGGACCACACCGACGCCACCGCGCGGCCATCGGGTGAGACCACCGGCACGTGCACACCGGCGGCCGAGGTGAGCAGCGTCGGCGTGCGGTCGCCGTCGGCGAGCCGGTAGACATGCCGCTCGTAGGGCCCACCTCCGGTGCCGGTGAAGAAGACCGCCTTGGCACCGGGCACCACCTGCACACTGGCGGCGCCTCGCTCCCCCGCCACGTCCCACGTGGCCGGCGTGAGCGCCACCGGCGAGGGCGCGGCGGCATCCGGATCGAGGGCGAAGAGTTGATCGTGCTCGTCGAGATCGGCGACGACGAGGATGCGCCGCCCGTCCCAGTGCCAGCGCGCGACGTAGGCCGGATAGATCCGCGAATCGCGGCGGTCGTGCCACACGAGGCGCAAAGTGGTGGCGCCGGGCTCGGCCACGTAGAGCCAGCGCTCGGCGCCGGTATCCGACACGTGATCGACGAGCAGGCGGCCCGACGGCGACCACGCGTAGTCGCTCACCGCGCGACGGCCGGGCTCGGGCACGGCCAGGTCGACGATCCGCCCGGTGGCCAGCGTGACGACGTGCAGCGTGCGCCGCTCGTTCTCGTCACCGGGATAACCGCGCCGCAGCCGGCTCTCCACGGTCTCCGTGCCGAGATACGACGGAAAGGGCACCTCGCGGATGTGCCGGCGATCGACCGCGTGGTACACGAGGCGCGTACCATCGGGCGACCACGCAAACGGCGGCCAGTCGGCGCCCCAGATACCGGTGCCCACTTCGCGGTCGGCGCGGTTGTAGGTGCCGACCGCGGTCTTGCCGATCCCCGCCTCGCCCAGCGCCGTGAGCCTGACCGGCGCTGCCGGCCCGCGCCGCCACAGCCACAGATCACCGGCGCGCAGGAACGCCAGCCCGGTGCGATCCGGCGACAGCGCCACGTCCGCTAGGTCGTCGCCCACGCCGAGCCGCTCCGGGAGGGCGGCGCCGGCGCCGGCCGCCACCCGGAACAGCCGCCCGCGATGCACGAACAGCAGGGCGTCGCGACCGTCCCACAGCACCTCGCTGATACCGCCACGCGCACGGGCCGCGACCCGCGCCGCCAGCGCCTCCGTAGACGGTCCATCCGGCGGCGGTGGCGCCGGATCGGTCGTCTGCAGCGAGGTCACGCGCCGTAGCCCGCGGCCGTCGCCCTGCACGATCCAGAGATCGCGAAACGGGCTGCCCGCGTCGTTCCACAGGAACGCGAGGCGCGAGGCATCGGGCGACCACGTCACGCTCGACGGCGGCGTGCCGATGAGGCTCGGCAGCGCCGCCACGCGCTCCACCGTGAGGGTGGGGCCTGAGGGACGTTGGCGGGCGCCGGCCCCCTGCGGAAGCGCGAGACCGACGATGGCGACGATGACGAATACGAGGCGGACGCGCATGCGTCGTTCACTATAGCTGCCCGTGACGGTGACGCGACGCCGCGGTCCGGATAGACTCTTCGCATGCTCGCGCTCCGGCTGCTGCCGCTGGCGCTGGCAGCCGCACTCGTCGCGGCGCCGGCGTCCGCTGATCCCTTCGACGACCTCGCGCGCGAGGTCTGGACGTGGCGGGCGGCGACGCAGCCCTCCTCTGGCGACGACATCCCGCGCCTCGACCGCCCGGCCGGCTGGCTGCCCGACTGGTCAGCCGCTGCTGTCTCGGCACGACGCACGGCGCTGGCTGACTTCACGCGCCGCCATCAGGCGATCGAGGCCTCGGGGTGGCCGGTGACGCGCCAGGTGGACCATCGCCTCATCGGCTCGGCCCTCGCCCGCGTGCGGTGGGAACTCGACGGCGCGCCGGCCTGGCGCCGCGATCCCGCCTTCTACATCCAGCAGGCCCTCGGTCCCGTCTTCGACGTGCTGCTGGCGCCGCCCCCGGTCAGCGCCGCCCGCGCCGAGCTGGTCATCGCGCGGCTCGGCCATGTGCTCCGGACCGTTGAACAGGCGAAGGTGAACCTCGATGACACGCGGGCGCCGTTTGCGCGCCTCGCCATCGACACGCTGGCCGACATCGACGCCCGGCTGGCGACGTTGGCGCGCGAGCTCGACACGGCGGTGCCGTCCCACCGCGGGCGCTTCACCGCGCCGGCTACGGCGGCGGCCGCGGCGCTGGTCGACCTGCGACGCTGGCTCGAGGGGCGCATCGGCACGATGCCGGTTGACACGACCGTCGGCCGCGCCGCTTACGTGACCTTCCTCCGCGAGGTCGCACTCGTCCCGTTCACGCCCGAAGAGATCGTGGCGATGGGGCGGCAGGAATGGGAACGGGCGGTGGCGTTCGAGGTCCTCGAACAGGGCCGCAACCGTGCGCTGCCCCAGATGCCGATCTTCGCGGACGCGCCGACGCAGGTCACGGCGTCGGCCTTCCAGGAGCAGGCGATCCGGCTGTTCCTCGAACGCGAGGGCCTGCTGAGCGTGCCGACGTGGATGCGGCACTACCGCAACCTCCTGCTGCCGCCGTATCTGGCGCCGCTGGCGTTCCTCGGGGTGACCGACGACCTCACCGGTCCGTCGCGGCTCGGCGAGGATGGCTACAGCTACATCCGCGCGCCCCGCCCGGACCTGCCCTACTTCTACCTGTCGATGGCACGGGATCCGCGGCCGATCATCGTCCACGAAGGCGTGCCCGGCCACTACATGCAGCTGGCGCTCTCGTGGGCGCACGAGAACCCGATCCGCCGTCACTACTACGACTCCGGCGCCAACGAAGGCCTCGGGTTCTATGCCGAAGAGATGATGCTGCAGGCCGGCCTGTGGAACGAGAGCCCGCGCTCGCGCGAGATCATCTACAACTTCGCGCGCCTCAGGGCGCTGCGCGTCGAGGTGGACGTCAAGCTCGCCACCGGCCTGTTCACGATTGCGCAGGCCGCCGACTACCTCGCGGCGACGGTGCCGATGGACACCGCGACGGCGCTCGAAGAAGCGGCGTCGTTTGCCGCCGGCCCCGGACAGGGCATCACCTATCAGATCGGCAAGCTGCAGGTGACGAGCCTGCTCGCCGACGTCCGTCGCGTTGACGGCGCAGCCTTCTCGCTGCGCGCCTTCCACGACTACGTGTGGAAGAACGGCAACGTGCCGTTGTCGCTCCTGCGCTGGGAACGGCTGAACGATCGCCGCGACGTCGATCGCCTCACCACGCTCAAGTAAGAGAACCGACACGATGCCCACCGTCCGTCTGGCGCTCGCCAACCTGCCCTTCGCAGATACGCCCGACGACGCCGTGGTCCGCACCGTGCAGGCCATCGCCGACGCCGGCCGCGCCGGTGCGCGGGTGGTGTGCTTTCCGGAAAACTACATTCCCGGCTATCGCACGGCCAGCCGGCACATGGCGCCGCCGTCGGCGGCGTATCTCGACGACGCCTGGCGGCGCGTGGCCAGCGCCGCGAAGCAGGCGGCCATCACGGCCGTGGTCGGCACCGAGCGGATCGTCGAGGGACGGCATCGCATCTCGACGCTGGTCGTCGACGCCGACGGCACCATCGCCGGGTTCCACGACAAGGTGCAGCTCGATCCCTCGGAGGAGGCGACGTGGGTGCCCGGCACCGAACGGCACATCTACACCGCCGGTGTGCTGACCTTCGGCCTCGCCATCTGTCACGAAGGCTGGCGCTATCCGGAGACGGCACGCTGGGCGGCCCGCCGCGGCGCGCAGCTGATTTTTCTCCCGCACTTCCACGAGGCCGAGCCAGGCGGCGTCGGGCCCACCACGTTCGCGGACCCGGCCAACACGTTCCACGAGAAGGCAATCCTGTGCCGGGCCGCCGAGAACACCTGTTTCGTGGCGGCGGTGAACTTCGCCAGCGACGGCTCGCCGACGACCTCGGCAGTGGCGGCGCCCGACGGGACGCTGGTCGCCTTTCAGCCGTACGGCGTCGCCGGGCTGCTCGTCGTCGACATCGATCCGGCTCTCGCGACGGGCCTGCTCGCCTCGCGCGTTCGCGACTACTGAGAGCGACGACTGCTGCCTGCCGTGCCACGTTACCGATTCGCCGATTTCGTGCTCTCGCCCCGCCGCCGGGCCCTGACGCGCGGGGGGACCCTGCAGCCGCTCATCCCGCGCTACTTCGACCTGCTCGTCTATCTGGTCGAGCGTCGCGGTGACGCCGTGCATCGCCAGGAAATCTTCGATCGCGTGTGGAGCGACGTGATCGTTTCCGACAGCGCGCTCAGCCAGGCCATCCGCACCATCCGGCGCGTGCTCGGCGACGACTCGCGCGATCCGCGCTTCGTGAAGACGGTGTCACGTCACGGCTACCAGTTCGTGTTCGTCACCGTGATCGAGGAAGACGACGCGCACGACGCTCCGACGGCCGCACCCGTTGCGCCGGCTCTAGCCAGCGCCGGACCCGCCGACGCGCGACTGGCCGCCTTCGATGCGGCTGAGGCCGACCCGTTCACGCCGCTGCTCGACCGCCTCACGTCCGCAGCGGTCGATGGCGGCGGCGACGAAGACCAGCGCGATGCCGCCGAGCAGCTCCATGCGCTCGGCACCCGCGAGGCGCTGCAGCGGCTCGGCACCCGGCCCGGGCACGCCCGCGCGCGGGCGCTGCTGCGCGACACGCGATGGGACATCGCCGGCGCTGGCGCGGTGCCGGTGCTGGAGGGTCCCGCGGCGATGGCTGTGGCCTGGTCATTAGGGGTAGGTTTTTCTACCTCTTTGAGTTGAAGAACATCCGGCGGTCCGTATTGTGTGTACACAATCGCTTT
>JANNIB010000524.1:0-3902 GCA_031404695.1 Acidobacteriota bacterium | reverse complement strand
CGCGGGCGCCCCGTTCGTACCACTCGTCGATCCACTCGCGCTTGAGGCGGATGGACCGGCGTCCGCCAATGCGCACATGCCGAATCTCGCGCCGCTCGCAGGCGGTGTAGATGGTGTCGCGGCAGACGCCCGCATACTCCGCGGCGTCGCCCACGGTGAGCCAGAGCTTCATGGTGGTCTCCTGGAATCTGGAACGGATGGGCTCGAACGTCTTCAAGGCCTCGTTGATCCCGCCCCGCCTCGGGCAGCAGCGTCGACCGGTCCTTGTCGCCTTTGCCGCTGCGGACGAACGGCTTGGGCTCCGTTGATCGGTCCGGGGATCCAGCAGCGGCAGGTGTCGGTCGTGCCCGAGCCGGCCAAGTGCGGGTCGACTGAAGACCCGAGCACGAGCGAACGACTTCCGCTAACCTTCCGCTCGAGCCGACTCGGCGCACGGCTGATCGTGGGCGTGCGCCTCACGGCTCAGCGGATACGTTAGGCAGGCCGAGCGACACCTTGCCGGTCGTCAATACATCGTGCATACTTGAGCGGTCGCATGTCCAGCCTCGCGTTCACTTGGGATCCAGCGAAGGCGTAGACGAATCTCCGCAAGCACGGCGTATCGTTTATCGAAGCCCAATCGGTGTTTTATGACGATCACGCTCGGTTGGTCGACGATCCGGACCACTCCGAGTCTGAAGACCGCTTCATCCTCTTGGGGCTCAGCGAAGCCGCGCGGTTGCTGATCGTGGTGCACGCGTACCGCGAGCCAGAGGGAGTGATCCGTATCATCTCAGCCCGAAAGGCTACTCCTGGGGAGCGCGCGGGCTACGATCGAGGTTCTCGACGATGAGGAAAGAGTACGATTTCAGCAAGTCTCGTCCCAATCCGTACGCAGCTCGTCTCAAGAAGGCCGTCACGATTCGTCTCGACGAGCCAACGATCGCGTACTTCAAGGCTCTTGCCGACGAGACCGGCATTGGCTATCAGACGCTGATCAACTCCTTCTTGCGCGATTGTGCATCGTCGAAGCGACGCCCGACCGTTCGGTGGGCGCGATCAAAAGGGGCTGCCTGACCCCTATCGAAGCGGCTCCTGGTGCACGCCGCCGCCTTCAATCTCGCGTTGCTCATGCGCCGTCGTGTCGGCGTCGGCACGCCGCGGGGGCTGCAGGGCCGCGGGGCGGCGGCCGTCGCCACGCTGGTCGGGCTCTGGATCGCGCTGGGCACGCTGACGCGCCCCAAGCGCACCATCCTGCCGGTCACCGTCGCGTCGATCATCTCGGGTTGGCGGCGCGCGTGTGGCGCAGTGGCGCTTCAGAACACGCCTTTAACCACGGGCTGCTAGTCCCCTGAAAACGAAATCGCTAGGAGAAATACGTAAGCTGTGATCTAAAGAGGCATGCCAAAGATCGGGCGCCCCCGAGCCGAGGTCGTGATCACCGACGAGGAGCGTGCCGTGCTCGTGCGCTTGACGAAACGTGCCCGTGTCAATCGCGCCCTCGCATTTCGTGCGCGGATCGTGCTGGCGTGTATCGACGCGTCCGACACCACGGTAGCGCAACGTCTGCGGACCACGAAGACGACGGTCGCCTAGTGGCGCAGCCAGTTTGTCCAGCGCCGGCTCGAAGGGTTATATGACGAGCCGCGCGTCGGTGCGCCCCGCACGATTCTGGATGAGCAGGTCGAAGCTTTGATCGTGAAGACGCTCGAGACGACCCCGCCCGGCGAGACGCACTGGAGCACGCGGTCGATGGCGAAGGCGGCGGGCATCAGTCACACGATGGTCGGGCGGATCTGGCGGACGTTCCGACTGCAGCCGCATCGCACCGAGAGCTTCAAGATCTCGCCGGATCCGCAACTCGTGGAGAAGATCAGGGACGTCGTCGGGTTATATGTGGCGCCGCCCGCAAATGCCGTGGTCTTCTCGGTCGACGAGAAGTCGCAGATCCAAGCGCTGCAACGCGCACAACCGATTCTGCCGATGGACATCGGCCAACCCGAGCGGCGCACCCACAACTATGTGCGCCACGGCACCGTGGATCTCTTCGCGGCGCTCAACGTCGCCACCGGCGAGGTCATCGCCCGGTGCAAGGCCCAACATCGAGCGCAGGACTTCGTGGCGTTTCTGCGCGACATCGAAGCCAGCGTCGAGCCTGACCTCGACATCCACGTCGTGCTCGACAACCTGCCGGCACACCGCGCGCCACCCGTGCAGCGCTGGTTGGTGCGTCATCCGCGCGTCCACTTTCATTTCACGCCGACCTATGCGTCGTGGCTCAACCTGGTGGAGCGGTTCTTCGGCCTGCTCACGGAGAAGGCGCTCAAGCGCGGATCGCACACGAGCATTCCGCAACTGCGCGCTGCGATCCTGGCCTACGTCGACGCGCACAACACACGAGGCGCCCCCTTCAGCTGGGTGAAGACCACTGACGAGATCCTCGACCGCATGCGGCGATTTGGCCTTCGGGTACAGCAGGTCCACGGCCAATGAGTCGACTTATCCTAGAAATCACGGATCCAGGGGACTAGTCGAGGCCTGGGCAGAGATTCACCACGCGGAACTGTTGGACGCCTGGCACCGCTTGCAATCTGGCCGGAGCCCACGCAAGATCAACCCGTTGCAGCAGGAGGGGACCACCATGGCCCATGCCATCCATCGGGTCGAGCGTTTCGAAATCGTGGCGCCCTACACCTTGGCGCTGCGGTTCAACGACGGCACAGAACAAACGATATCGATTTCCTGCCAGTGTTGGAAGGCGAACTGTTCGGACCGCTTCGTGATCTCGCCCTCTTCAACCGCGTAGAACTCGACGATGCGTTCGGTGCGATCCAGTGGCCAACTGGAGCGGACTTCGACTTACAGGACCATTGCTTCGGCGGACGGCAAGATGCGAGTCGCCGTCACCAGCGGCACGGACGTTGAAGGCCGACCCGTATCGAGCGTTCAAGTCGACGAAAGGCAGTAGAGGTCCGACCTGCCGAGAGGCTTCTTCGTCGCGTGGCGTTCGCGCGGCACGACCTGCCCACTGACACCGACTTGGTTGCTGCGGCCGACCAGCTGTTCTTGGAACTGGAGACCGTGCGACGCGTCCCGACCCTCTCTGGACGTGGTTATCGGGGTTCGAATCCCTGCGTCCCAGCCAGCCTTCGCTCACGCTTCGCGTGAGCTTCGGCTAGGCTCGCCGAAGCGGCTCGCCCGCGAAGGCGGCCAAGCCAAGCGAACCAGATCACACGCGAAGGCTGTCTCGCCGAAGCGGCGCCTGAGCGGGCGTCAGTTCCGAAGGCGTCGCGAAGGCGGACTCAGCACGACCACGTCTCGCCCGGGCCATCCAGCGGGATCCGGTCGAGCAGGCCGGCCTCCTGCAGGCGGCCGCGCGGCGGAACGCGAACATCTGTTCGGGCGATTCTATCGTCTCGATGGCTCGCGTTCGCACCGCAGCGGCGGCGCCGGCCTGGGCTTGCCCATAGCTCGCGAGGTCGTGCAGCTCGTCAAGGGCGCCGTCCGTGTGGGCGACACGCCCGGCCCAGACACCACAGTGGAAGTGCGACGTCCTGGCGGCGCGGCGGCAGTCTAGCGGACGTTCGCGAACCTAGAAATAGCCAAGAACTCCCTCAAGACTCGCGCGCCGGCGGCCCCTCACAATTCGTCCCATCAGACCGCGGTGTCGTTCCGGTTCGAGATTCCCGGCGGGACACCAGCGGCACAAGGAGGCTTATGTCACGCCGCACGTATCTCACCTCGTTGTTCGTCCTGCTGTTCGCGCCCGCATCGTTCGCCCAGACCGCCCGGTTTCAGCAGGTCTACGAGAACACCGTGAAGCCAGGACAGGAAGCTGTCTACGAGAACTACATCAAGAAACTCATCGCGGGCTACGACAAGGTCGGGTCCATGGTGTATTGGACCACCTACTCGGTGATGCT
>JANNIB010000523.1:0-3898 GCA_031404695.1 Acidobacteriota bacterium | reverse complement strand
GCTACTGTTATCTGAACAACGCCGCCATCGCCGCGCAGCATCTGCGCGACCGCGGCCTCGTGAAGGTCGCCGTCCTCGACGTCGACTACCACCACGGCAACGGCACCCAGCAGATCTTCGACGCCCGGCCCGACGTGCTCTTCGTCTCGCTGCACGCCGACCCGCGCGGTGAATATCCCTACTTCCTCGGCTATGCCGACGAACGCGGCAGCGGCGCCGGCCTCGGCGCTACCGTGAACTACCCGTTGCCCGCGGGCACCGCGTGGAGCGCCTACGCCGCCGCGCTCGACGACGCATGCGCCGTCATCGCGGCGTTTGCGCCGGATGCGATCGTCGTCTCGCTCGGTGTGGACACCTACGAACACGATCCGATCTCGCAGTTCCGGCTGACCCGCGACGACTTCCCGCGCCTGGGCGCCGCCATCGCCGCGCTCGCCCGCCCTACGCTCTTCGTGATGGAGGGCGGTTACGCGGTGGAGGACCTCGGCCTCAACGCCGTGGGCGTGTTGACGGGCTTCGCGTCCCGCTGATCCCCGGCGGCGGCGTCTCGCCCGGCGTCTCCACGTGCACGTGGCCGAAATGCCCCGGCACGTTCCACAACACGAGGTAGCCCAGGCCCCGCAGCATCCGGGCGAGGCGGCCGTTGGCAGAGCTGTGGAGATCGATGGCCTGGCCCGCATAGTGCGCCGAGCGTCGGCTGTGCACGTGATCGTTGGCCGACACCATCCGCACGTCCTCCCCCGTGCGCGTGGCCCAGATTTCGGCGACGTCGAAACATCCTCAAGGCCGGCATCCAGGGCAGGAATGGTGTTCTTGAACTCGATTCAGTACGTCACCGTTACCTCCGGGCGCGATACGCCACGAGCGAGACGGGGAGGCGGGAGGATACCAGCCTCGCCGCCACCGCCAGCCCCGCCGCGAGTGGACCTTCACACCGCTGTAGAGTAGACAGGTCTCGTCGAGCCCATCTTCCCGAGACCCGAGCCCCTGTCGAATGCCCAAGTTCCCCCAGTCCTTCATCGACGAGGTGCGCGCCGCCGCCGACATCGTCGCGGTGATTCAGGACTACGTGTCGCTGCGCAAGGCCGGGGCGAGCTACAAGGGCCTGTGCCCGTTCCACTCCGAGAAGTCGCCGTCGTTCACCGTCAACCGCGACAAGGGCTTCTTCCACTGCTTCGGCTGCAACGTCGGCGGCGACGTCTTCAAGTTCGTGGAACTGCAGGAAAAGCTGGGCTTCCAGGACACGGTCAAACACGTGGCCGGCAAGTTCGGGATTCCGATTCCCGAAATGGAATCCGGCGAGGGACAGACCGAGAGCGCCGCCGAACGCGAGGCGCTGCTCAAGATGCACGAACTCGCGGCGGCCTGGTTCGCCGAGCAGCTCGCCTCGCCGGCCGGCGCGCGCTACCGCGACTACCTGGAGCGCGATCGCGGCCTCACCGCCGCGACGGTGGCCGCGCTCAAGCTCGGCTGGGCACCACCCTCACGCGACCTCCTGCACAAGAAGCTGCGCGCGCAGGGCTTCGCCGAGGGGCTCATCCGTCAGAGCGGCCTCGTGAGCGTGCGCGACGACGGCACGGTGCAGGACCGCTTCCGCAACCGGCTGATGGTGCCGATCGCGCGCGACAGCGGCTCGATCGTGGCCTTCGGCGGCCGCGCCCTCGAACCCGATCAGGTGCCCAAGTACCTGAACTCGCCCGAGACGCCGATCTACACGAAGAGCCGCACGCTCTACGGCCTCAACCTCTCGAAGGCCGACCTGCGCAAGGCCGGCTTTGCCATCGTGGTCGAGGGCTACTTCGACTTCGCGCAGCTCTACCAGGCCGGCGGTCTGCCGGTGGTGGCCACCTGCGGCACCGCGCTGACCACGCAGCAGGCGCAGATGCTGCGGCGCTTCGCGCCCAAGGTCATCATCAACTTCGACCCCGACAGCGCCGGGCAGAACGCCGCGGAACGGTCGAGCGAACTGCTGGTCGAGGCCGGGTTCGACGTCAACGTCGTGCGCCTGCCGGGCGGCGAAGACCCCGACACCTTCATGCAGAAGCAGGGGCGCGACGCCTACCTGGCCGAACTGAAGGGCTCGCAGCCATATCTGGAGTTTCTGCTCGACCGTGGCGCCGGTGCACACAATCTCACCCGCGACGAAGGCCGGCGGGAGTTCCTGCAGCAGATGCTGGCCGTGGCGGCGCGCATTCCCGACCCGGCGACCCGCGACCAGTTCGCCGACCGGTTGGCCCACAAGGCGCGGGTCACCGAAGAGGTCGTGCGGGTGGAAATCCGCAAGGCCGCGGCCGCCCGCAAGACCACCCTGCCGGCCCGCATGGCCTCGACGGCGACCCATCTCACCGAAACCGAACGCGGGCTGCTGTGGGCAATTCTGCATACTCCGGAAGACGCCGCCAAGGCCCTCAAATCACTGCAAGAATCTGATTTGGAAGGACTTGCCTCCGAGCAGGTGCTCCGCCAGGCGTGTGAACTGGCCTGGGGCGACCCGGTCGTGCTGCCAAATGCGCTGATGGAGCGTCTAACAGAGAGAGAGGCGCGGATGCTGGCTCAGGCGGGCACCGAACGACAGGCCCCGGTGACGGATTTGAATGCCTGTGTCGAGGCGCTCCGCCGGGAACGCACCAAGCGCGAACTGGCGGACATCGACCGCGAGATTCTCACCCTTGCCGCCCGCGACCCGGGGTCCGCGCGGCTCACGGAACTGGTCATGAAAAAGATTGCGATGAGGCGTCATCTTGGCGAAACATAACCGCCCGCCGCGATACAATGAAGAATTGTCCCGCACACGATCGCTCCATTCCGCTCATAAGGGCCGCGCGCACTACTCGTCGGAGGTAGCGCCCTTGTCGTCGCTCGAAGAACGCTTCGAGGAAGTACGCCAGCTCATCCTCATCGGCAAGGAGAAGGGGTATCTCCTGTACGACGAGGTGAACGACGTGCTGCCCGCGGAGCTCACTTCCAACCCCGAAGAACTGGACGAGCTGTTCACCGTCTTCGGCAACGCCGGCATCGACCTGGTCGATACCGAAAAGGGTTACCGCGAGCGCGACACGATGGAGCGCGGCGAGGGACCCGCCACGACCGAAGACGGGATGGAGCTCGACCTCACTCCCGGTGCCCTCGACAAGACCAACGACCCCGTCCGCATGTATCTGCGCGAGATGGGCACGGTGCCGCTGCTCACCCGCGAGGGCGAAGTGGCGATCGCCAAGCGCATCGAGCGCGGCAAGCTGTCGGTCATCAAGTCGATCTCGCGCATGCCGGCCATCATCAAGGCCGTCGTCCGCATGGGCGATCAGCTGAAGGCCGGTGAACGCACCGTCCGCGAGCTGGTGATCTTCAACGACGAAGAGATCACCGACGACCGCATCGAGCAGCGCGCCAAGCAGTTCCTCACGCAGATCGAGAACGTGCGCAAGGCGCGCACCAACGAAGAGAAGCTGCGCGAGAAGCTCGACACCATCCTGAAGAAGGACAAGAAGAAGTACCGCAAAGCGGCGTGGAAGCACATGCGCTCCCAGGTCGAGGTGTCGAAGCTCATCCGGAAGATCGAGTTCACGGAGGCCGTGAAGCGCCGGATGATCGAGGAAGTCAAGGACGCCGTCGAGGCCGTGCAGAAGGTGCAGCGCGAACTCGACTACGTGCGCCGGACCCTCAACCCGAAGGTCGTCACCAAGCGGACGCCGAAGCTGAAGGAAGAGGAGAAGAAGAACCTCCTCAAGCGCGAGAAAGACCTGAAGGCCGAGGTGAAGCGCCTGAGCGACGGGCTCGAAGAGAGCCCCGAGAACCTGCGCCACACGCTCGAGGTCATCATGCGCGGCGAAGCGCAGGCCGAGCAGGCGAAGAAGGAGCTGGTCGAAGCCAACCTCCGCCTGGTGGTCTCGATCGCCAA
>JANNIB010000522.1:0-7873 GCA_031404695.1 Acidobacteriota bacterium | reverse complement strand
GCGTGAAGGGCGAGACCGAGGCGGCCTACTTCTTCTTCAACCGGCTGCCGGAGTCGCTGGGCGCCTCGCCGCTGCTGAGCGAGGCGCGCCCGGGCGATCGACCGCCGGAGCCTTTTTACCTGCGTCCGCGCGTGACGTCGATGTGGCAGGGCCTCCCGGTTTATGAGGGTCAGGCGCTCGTGGTCGCCCGCGAGGGCCGCGACCCGTGGGCGCCGGTGCCGCTGGCCCGCGTGCTCAAGGCGTCGATGAGCGCCTTCGAGGCCGATCGCAAGGGGGCCGAGGATCGTCTCGCCGGCTACCGCAAGACACTCGACGAGGTGATGGCGCCGGAGTGGGAAGCGCAGAAGCGACAGACCTTCGAGAAGACCAACGGCGAGCTGCGTACGTCGCGTCCGTCGAACTACGACGCGCGCCTGCGCTCACTCGAGAACGAACTCGTGGTGCTGCGGCAACAAGCGCAGGCCGACGCGAACCCGCAGAAAGACGCGAAGGGGCTGTGGTACTGGGCGCCGCTGGAGGCGCACGACGATGTCGTGCGCAGACTTGCCGCACTCTCGCCAGATGCGGCGAACGGGACCGCGTGTTTCGTGGAACTGACGGCGGCGGAACGCTCGAACGGACGCTACAAGATGCCAGGCACGTTCGTTCCGGAGGCGAGCGCACCGGGCTGCCGTCAGGTCGTGCGGACCAATTGGGACTACTTCGATCTCACGCTGCCCCGCACCACGCCGCAGATCCACTTCGTGCGCGACTTCGGCCGCTGTGTGAAGGTCGTCGGCGACCAGCTCGTGTCGGCACCGATCAACCGCTGGGACGTTCCGCCACAGGGCTGCGTGCAGCACGCGCAGATCTGGCGCGAGGTGGACTGGACGAAGATCGCGGCGCTCGTGACGCCGTAGGCGTGCCGGGGCATACTGGAGCCATGAACTGGCTGGTCAAGGAAGAGCCCTTGAACTACAACTTCGCGCAGTTCCAGGCAGACGGCCGCACCATCTGGTCGGGCGTGAAGAATCCCGTGGCGCAGAAGCACCTGCGATCGATGACGCCGGGCGACCGCGTGTTCTTCTACCACACGGGCGACGAGAAGGCGATCGTCGGCACCGCGCGCGTGGCCGGCGCGCCGCACCGTGATCCGAACGACGGCCGCTTCACCGTCGTCGAGCTCACGAGTGAGGCCGCCTTGCCGTCGCCCGTCACCCTCAAGGCCGTGAAGGCCGACCCGCGCTTCGCCGACTTCGCGCTCGTGCGGGTGCCGCGGCTGTCGGTCATGCCCGTCACCGACGAGCAGTGGGCGGCGCTCGACGCCATGGCCCGCGGCTGACGCCGCCGTCAGGACCACACATGCGGTATCGAACGTTCGGGCGCACCGGGTGGCAGGTCAGCGAGATCGGCTACGGGATGTGGGGCATGGGCGGCTGGTCGGGCTCGGACGACGCCGAGTCGCGGGCCTCGCTCCACCGCGCGGTGGAGGGCGGCTGCACGTTCTTCGACACCGCGCTCGCCTACGGGATGGGCCACAGCGAGACGCTGCTGGGCGAGGTCGTGCGCGCGCACCCCGATCGCGGACTGGTCGTGGCCACCAAGGTCCCGCCGAAGAACATGAAGTGGCCGGGTAAGGCGGAGTACCCCGTGGCGGAGACCTTCCCGGCCGATCACATCCATGAACTCACGGGCCGCAGCCTCGCCAACCTCGGCCTCGAGCGCATCGACCTGCTGCAGTTCCACGTCTGGGACGACGGCTGGACCGCCGACGACGGCTGGCGGCGCGCCATCGACGACCTGAAGCGCGCCGGCACCATCCGCGCCTTCGGCATCAGCGTGAATCGCTGGCAACCCGAGAACGTGCTCGCCGCCGTTGCCACCGGTCTGGTGGACGCGGTGCAGGTGGTCTACAACGTGTTCGACCAGGCGCCGGAAGACCGGCTCTTCCCGGCCTGCCGCGCCGCCAACGTGGCCGTCATCGCCCGGGTGCCGTTCGACGAAGGCGCGTTGACCGGCACGTTGACCCGTGAGACGCGCTTCCCCGACAGCGATTGGCGCAGCACCTACTTCACGCCCGCGCATCTGGAGGCGACGATGACGCGGGTCGAGCGCCTGACGCCGCTGTCGCCCGCGGGGACGTCGCTGTCGGACCTGGCGCTGCGTTTCATCCTGACGTCACCGGACGTCTCGACGGTGATTCCCGGCATGCGCCGCGCGCGTCACGTCGACGCCAACCTTGCGGCGAGCGACCACGGGCCGCTGCCCGCGGACCTCGTGCAGGCGCTGCGCGCCCACCGCTGGGACCGCGTGCCGAATCAGACGCCGTAGCGCCCGGGCCGCCGCGCCTGCTGGCCGTCGATTTCCTGCTACGCTCGCTGACGGAAGGTCCAGATGACACACCGCCTCCTCATCGCGCTGCTGTCGGCCCTGCTGCCTGCCGTCGTCCCGGTCGTCGCCGCTGGTCAGACGCCAGCGGCGCCCGCGTCGATGGTCGCGGTCGCGCCCCCGGACGTCACGCAGGAACTGCGGCTGCGCGACGGCACCACGGCCATCGGACGCGTCGAGGCGGTGGACGGCTCCCGCGTGACCTTCCGGACCCTGGCCGGCGGGATGCTCACGATCGATGCTGCCGACATCGTGCAGCTCACCATTATCGAGGGCCGGGCCTCCGGCGCGCAGTTCTGGCAGGACGATCCCAACCCGACGCGGCTGTTCTTCGGACCGACCGGCCGCCCGCTCAAACGGGGTGACGTCTACCTGGGCGTCTACGAGGTCTTCATCCCGTTCGTGCAGGTGGGCGTCACCGATCGCTTCTCGATCGGCGGCGGCACGCCCCTCGTCTTCGGGGGCGGCGGCGACCGGCCGTTCTGGCTCACGCCGAAGTTCACCGTGGTGGCGCGGCCCCGGACCCAGGTGGCCGTGGGTGCGATGCACATGCTGAACATCGACGGCGACAGCCTCGGCATCGTCTACAGTGCGCTCACGCAGGGCACACGCGACTCCGCGCTCACGGTCGGCGTGGGTTACGCCTACGCCCGCTACGAAGACAACGGCGCGCCGGTCGTGATGGTGGGCGGCGAGCACCGGGTGCACCGCCACGTGAAGCTTGTGTCCGAAAACTACGTGTTCGAGAGCGGCGGGATCGCCAGCGCCGGCGTCCGTTTCATGACGGGGCGGCTGTCGGCCGACCTGGGGCTCGCCTCGCCACTCGGGGTGGATGAATTATTCGTCTTCCCGATGGTGAACTTCGTGTGGACGTTCCGCTGAGCCGACCGGCTGAACGTCTTCGGGCGCGGCCAACGCCGGCCACCACCTAGCGCCCTGGGGTCGCGTCGAGTCGCGCGCGCACGGCGCGGTAGGTCTCAGCGGACAACTCGTCGCCGTACAGGTGGCGCAACACCGCCATACGGATCTCGACGGCATCGACCAGCCCGTCCGCCCGGGCGCGAGACTCTGCCAGCGTCTTGGCGGTGTGGAACATCCGAGCGGCCATCACCGTGCGCTCGCTCCCCGACCGCGCCAGCAGACGACGCCGCAGTTCGGCGGCCATCTCAGGAGTGGTGTCGAGGGGCTCGTCGCTCACGATGCGATCTCCGCCAGTAGGTCATTCACGCCGAGCCGGGTGGCCCACCGGCCGATATACCTGCGGTCGAGGGCGGGCAGATCGCGCAGCAGCCGCGCGATGTCAGCGTGCTGAATGGCCGAGCGGCTCTTCTCGAACCACAGCAGCTTCGCGATCACCAGGTCTTCCGGGGTCACGAGATCGACATCCACGGTGCCGAGCCGGCCGGCCACCCGGCGACTGAACTCCTCACGGTGAAAGGCGTCGTCCTTGCGGACGATGAGGTCGACCTTCAGCAGGGTCTCGGTATGGATGGCGTTGGTCATCGATCGCTCGCGCGCCGCCCGCACGAGCGCCGGCTCGTCGCAGTAGAACTCGGGCGCGAGCAGGCCTGCCAGACCCACTGCCGACTCCGGTGTCAAATCGACCACGATATCCAGGTCACGAGTCATGCGTGGCTCGACATAGAAGCTGGCGGCGATCGAACCGCTGACCATGTGCGACACCCCCAGCGTCCGGAGGGCGCCGACCACCTTGCCCAGCACGGCCAACTGCTCATCGACAGGCTGCCCCACGCGGTGAGTGTATCGCGGTGTGCGGTAGCGGGCCCGCTAGCCGCCGACTTCGGTCTGGGCCGGCAGGTGCGACAGGCGCGAAACCAGCACCTTGTCGATGCGGCGCCCGTCCATGTCCATCACCTCGAAACGCATGCCGCGCCACTCGCAGGTGTCGGCGGTGCGCGGGATGTGACCGAGCCGGGCCATCACGAAGCCGCCCAGCGTGTGATACGCGCCCGACTCCCCTTCGGGCAGATCGTCGAGGCCGATCTCGTTGGCCACTTCGTCGATCGGCGCGGCGCCGTCCACCAGCCAGCTGCCATCGGCACGGGCGACGATCGGGCGGTCGGCCGCGGCATCGGTGGGCAGGCTGCCGACGAAAGCCTCGAGCAGATCGGTCACCGTCACCAGGCCCTCCACGGCGCCGAACTCGTCGAGCACGATCGCCAGGTGGCGGTGCGACGCTTTGAGGGCTTCGAGCAGCTTGAAGATGCCCATCGAGTCGGGCACGAACAGCGGGTCTTTGATCAGGCTGCGCAGCGTGATCGGCGAGTTCTTCATCGCCACCGACAGCAGGTCGGCCGCGCGCACCGTGCCGAGCACGTTGTCGAGCGACCCCTGGCACACCACGAACTGCCCGTGGCGGTGGCCGGTCAGGAACTCGCGCAGCACCTCGCCGGTGGCCTCGACATCCACCCACTCGATGTCGAGCCGCGGCGTCATGATGGCACCCACCCGCTGATCGCCGACGCGGAAGACGCGCTGCACGAGGCTCTCTTCGTTCTCTTCGAGCGCCCCGCTCTCGGCGCCCTGACTGATGACGGCACGGATCTCGTCTTCGGTCAGGTGCGGTTCGGCATCGGCCTTGAGGCCGAAGATCCGCAGCACGAGGTTGGTCGAGCCGGTGAGCAGCGCCACGACGGGAGCGCCCGCCCGGGCCAGCACCATCATCGGCATCGCCACCCACGAAGCGATGGTCTCGGGATGATTGAGGCCGATGCGCTTGGGCACCAGCTCGCCGATGATGAGTGAGAGATACGTGATGACGGCCACGACCAGGCCCAGCGACAATCCGCGGGCGTAGGGCGCCACCAGCGGAATGCCTTCGAGCGTCACCTGGAGCGGCTCGGCGATGGTCGCGCCGCCGTAGGCGCCCGCCAGCACGCCGACCAGCGAGATGCCCACCTGCACGGTGGACAGGAACTGGCTCGGCGCATGCGCGAGCGCCAGCGCCGTCGCCGCCCGCTTGTCGCCGTCGTCGGCGCGCTGCTGCAGCCGCACCTTGCGCGCCGCCACAATCGAGATCTCCGACATCGCGAAGACGCCGTTGGCCACCAGCAGCAGCAGGACTACGACGATTTCTGTGCCGACACCGAGCATGCGTGTCTGATTGTAGGGCACCTCGACGGTCCGGAGCGCGCGGCCTCACAGCCGCGACACGCCTTGCACGAAACCGCGCGACGCCCACCCAGGTCTGGTGAACAGGCCGCATATACTCGCGACCATGCCGGCTCTTCACGTCCGGGCAGGCGCGGTCGCCGGCCTTCTCGCCCTCGGCCTCACGGTGGAGGCGCAGTCGCCGCGCGGCTTCACGCCGCCCGACCTCCTGCAGCTCCAGTCGGTCGGCGATGTCGAAGTCTCGCCGTCGGGCACCCACGTCGCCTACACCGTCCTGCGCAACAGCGACCCCGGCCGGCCGCAGGCGACGCTGGTCGTACGCAACCTCGTGACCGGCGCGAGCCACGATCTGCCGCGCGGCTCGTCGGGGCCGCGCTGGGCGCCCGATGGACGCCGCCTCGCCTACATGGGGCACGGGCCGGAGGGCGACGGGATCATGGTCAGCGAGGCGGATGGCAGCGGCGCGCGCCTCATCGCGCCGGTCACCGGCACCAACCATCCGCTGCCGTCGGCGGGCGCCGCGGTCGCGTGGGCGCCCGATGGGCGCCGGATCGCCTTCATTTCGGCCACCCCCGGTCCCGAGAGCGCCGACGCCAACGGCGATCCGATGGTCATCACGCGGTATCTCTACAAGCCCACGGCCGGCGAAGGGCTGACGCGTTTCAACGACAACCGCCGCACCCACGTGTTCGTCACCGATGTCGGCACGCGCCAGGTGACGCAACTCACCGACGGCGCCGCCTACGAACACTCGATCGACTGGGCGCCGGGCGGCGACGTCATCGTCTACGTGTCCAACCGCGAGACCGATGCCGACCGCTTCTTCAACTACGACGTGCTCACCGTGTCGGCGCGCACGAAGGAGACCCGGCGGCTGACCACGACGAAGAGCGCGGAGTACACGCCGCTGTGGTCGCCCGACGGCCGCCGGATCGCGTTCCTCGGCACGCGCCGCGATCTCACGTCGTCGGAGACGACGATGGAAGACACCCACGTGTGGGTGATGGATGCCGACGGCACCAACCGCGTCGAGCTCGGCGCCGCCATCGACAACCGGCAGGGCACGCCGCAGTGGTCGGCCGACGGCCGCCATCTGTATTTCACGGTGCAGGAACGCGGCACCGTGCGCCTGATGCGAATGGCGGTCAGCGGCGGCACGGCGGAGGTCGTCGTCGGCGACCGCGGCAGCGTCGGAGCGTGGGCGATCGGCCAGAAGACGCTGGCCTACGCCTTTGCCTCACCGGCGGCCCCCGCGGATCTCTATACGAAGAGTGGCGACGCCCCGGCCGAGCGCCGCACCGACCTGAACAAGGCGCTGCTCGCCCAGCGTGCCGTCGCCGAGGTCGAAGCGTTCTCGTTTCCGAGCACCGACGGCACCGCCATCGAAGCGTTCCTCACGCTGCCGCTGGGCCGCGCCGCCGGCACCACGCATCCCCTCGTGGTGCTGATTCATGGCGGCCCGCACGGCCAGCAGGGCCCGGCCTTCAACCACAAGGCGCAGGTCTACGCTGGCCAGGGCTGGGCCTCGCTCATGGTGAACTACCGCGGCTCGACCGGTTACGGACAGGCGCTTGCCGACAAGATCTTCGGCGACCAGAACGGCGGCGAAGCGCGCGACGTCGTGGCCGGCGTGGACGCCGCACTCGCCCGCTACCCGTGGCTCGACGGCACCAGGCTCGGGATCGAAGGCGGCAGCTACGGCGGCCAGCTCACCAACTGGATCGTCACCGAAACCGATCGCTTCAAGGCCGCCATTCCGAGCGCCGGCATCGCCAACCTCGTGAGCTTCAACTACATGGCCTACTACCACGACTATCTCGCCGTGGAGTTCGGGCGCTATCCCCACCAGGACGGGCTGATGGACCTGCTCTGGCAGCGCTCGCCGATCCGTCAGATCCACAAGGCGAAGACGCCCACGCTCATCATCCACGGCGAGAACGACAACGACGTGCCGATCGCGGAAGCCGAGCAGCTCTACGTGGCGCTCCACGACGTGGGCGTGCCGACGACGCTCGTGCGCTACCCCCGCGAAGGGCACGGCCTGCGTGAGACCGCCCATGTGGTGGACGCGCTCGAACGCAGCCTCGCCTGGTACCGCAAGTACTTCAACGCGAGGTAGCCCGTGCTGACCCCAGGCGGGCCCCGGGCCCCGAGACCCGATAGAGTAGAAGAGTGTTCAAGCGCCAGACTACGGGCTCGGTGATCTGCACCTCCTGCGGGAGCCTCGTCGGCGTGAACGACGCGGTCTGCTACAACTGCAACCGCCGCAACCCCGGGCTGTGGGGATTTGCGCCGGCGTTCCGCCGGCTCGGACAGGACCTCGGCTTCGTGCCGCTCGTGATGGGCGGCACCATCACGCTCTACGTCCTGTCGC
>JANNIB010000521.1:0-2473 GCA_031404695.1 Acidobacteriota bacterium | reverse complement strand
TCCGGATACCCGACGCCGCCAATCAACGCGCGCACGATCTGCCGCCAGACTCAGTTCGGCCCGTCATCGAGCGCGCAGGCGCAGGTGTTGATTTCGCGCGTGGTGATGCCGGCCTCGGTCTGGATGTGCGTGGTGCAGGGCATGCACGGGTCGAAGCTGCGCAGCGCGCGCAGGATGTCGATGCCCTTGACCTTCTTGGGGTCGTCGGTCTCCTCGAGAATCGGCGTGTTGAGTGCGGCTTCCTCGTACGGTCCCGGCTGTCCCCACCGGTCGGTGGGCGACGCGTTCCAGGTCGACGGCGTCAGAATCTGATAGTTCGTGACGGCGCCGCGTTCGAGTGACAGGTGATGCGTGAGGAAGCCGCGGCCTGCGCCCCAGAAGCCGACACCGAGCTGTTCGCCGCTCTTGGGAATCTCGAACGGCGTGGCGGTGCGCATGTCGCCGTTCTTCATGCAGTCCATCGCCTGCAGCCAGTTGTTGAAGGCGATGAGCGCGGTGAAGCCGGTGCAATAGGCGCGGGCGCGGTTGCGTTCGAAGGCATTCCACACGGTGGGCACCTTCCATTCCATCTCCATCTCGGGCAGCGCGCCCTTGGGCAGCCGCAGCTTGATCGAGTGCCCGGTGGATTCGATGAACGGATTCGACGGCAGCTTCTGCGCCGCCGCACTGGTCCACAACCGGGCGTAGGCGCCGGCCTCCATGGCCTGCCGATCCCAGCGAGGGGCCGTGTCCCAGGTGTACTTCTCTTTCCAGTTCTGGCCCTGCGGACGCGGCTTGGTGACCTTGTTCCAGGGATGGTAGGGCGAGAGCGGCTTGCCCGCCGGATCGGTCGGGTAGCGCGTGGGTTGGTCGGTGCGCACCCACTCGTCGTAGTAGGACGTGTCGACGAACTCCTCGAGCCCCATGTTGATATGGTGCAGGTCGGTCGTCACGAGCGTGCCGTCGACGATCGCGCCAGGCGTGGCCCAGCGCTTGTCGCCCCACGCCCCCGCATTGGCGTAGGTGGCGTCGTAGGCGCGAGGGTCGTCGAAGATGCCCGAGTCGATCATGTGCGCCCGCCGGGCCCCGACCTGCTGGTAGGCCGGATTGACGGTGTAGAAGAAGGTCGTGATGTCGTCCCAGATGGCCGCCAGCTTCTTCGAGTAGTCGAAGAACTGCGCCAGCCGCACGAACATCTCGTTCATCACCGTCGGCGTGATGATCGAACTCATGCCGCCCGGCACGATGGTCTGCGGATGGGGGTACTTGCCGCAGATGAGCACGTAGGCCTCGCGCGCGACGCGCGTCATGTGCAGGGCTTCGACGTAGAGGTGACCGGTGAGCGGATTGAGATCCGTCATCAGGTCGAACATCGTGCGGTAGCCGTGGATGGCGCCGCTGGGCGCGTCGAAGGAGCGTGCCCGATCGAGCACCGAGGGATTGGTCGGGCCGACCATGGCGGCGGAGTAGTCCGGACCGGCCAGCAGGTGCAGGTGCAGGGGATGGTCGTAGAGAAACTCGAGGGCGAGGGCCAGGTTCCGCGTGATGACGCCGAGCGGCGGCGGGCAGCAGCCGATGGCCATCTCGGTGGCCATTGCGGAGGTGGCCGAGTGCACGCCGCCACACACCCCGCAGGCGCGGCTGGTGATGAAGATGGCGTCGCGTGGGTCGCGCCCGACCATGATCACTTCGTAGCCGCGGAACAGCGTGGCCATCGACCGCGCTTCGATGACCCGGTGCGCTTTGGTGTCGACGACGGTGTGGAAGGCCAGGGCGCCCGCGACGCGCGTGACCGGGTCGAAGTCGACGCTCTGCAGATAGCCGTTGCGCCGCAGCAGCTCCTCGACATTCTCGTTGGTCAGCTGCTTCGGGGCGCCGATGGGGCGCATGTCGGTGGGCGCGTACGGGTTCGGAATGCCGCCCCGCAGCGAGGCGCGCCCCGCCTCATCGAACTCGACTGGCAGATTCTTGAAGCACATGCCTCACCTGTGTTGGAACAAACCGAGAAGGGCGGCGACGCCAGCCAGATGGCCGTCCGCCGCGCGTAACCCCTGCAGCAAGACGCTGAGCCCACCGTTGATCGTCGTCAGATGTTGGGGGAGGGGTGCCGAGTGCCGCTGCACGGCTTCGAGGCCGTCGGCGATGGCGGCCACCGACGCCAGGGCGGCGCGCAGGTCGCGCAGAATCAGCACGAGATAGACGACCAGCACGAGCACGATGGCGGCGACAGTCGCGAGGGTCAGGGTGAGCAGCATGGCGTCCTCCTCTTGCGTCTACTTCGCCCGCGACGCCAGCAGCCCGGCGACCGCACCGAGCTTCTGCTCGACCTGCCCAGCCACCGTCACCATCTCGGTGGCCACGCCGATGGTCGCGCCCAACGCCGCGATCGGCGCCGTGTTCGCGACGATCCCGGCCGCCGCCTGCAAGGTCTCCGCGGCATGCGTGCGGATCGAGCGGGCCGCTCGCCAGGTGCGGTGTAGCGAGTAGATGGCCA
>JANNIB010000520.1:0-5269 GCA_031404695.1 Acidobacteriota bacterium | reverse complement strand
AGAGTTTTCCAAACACGTGAACACAAAGTTCCGCGTCATGCTTGACGCCGAGGCGCTAGAGCTGGAGTTGGTGGAAGTGAAAGGCTATTCGGGACACCCGGGCGATCAGCAGGGGATGGACGCCGGATCCCTTCTGGCGCGGCGGCCGTCTGCGGGCGATGGGCGTGTATGCGGACGACACCGTGCGGGTAGGACGGCTGACTCTGAACGTGGGTGTCCGCTACGACTACAGCAAGGGCTACTTCAACTCGTTCGATCTGCTCGACCGCAACGAGAACAAGATTGGCACCTCGCAGGCGGTCGACAAGCTGTTCGACTGGAGCGTGTTCTCGCCCCGGCTCGGCGCCACCGTCAAGCTGAACCAGGATGGCACCACGCTGCTCAAGGGCAGCGTCGGCCGCTATTACCGCGGGATGGTCACCGGCGAGTTCGACAACGCCACGCCGTCGATTGCGCCGCGTTACGTCTTTGACGGCGTCTATACCGCGGCGGGCGCGCCCATCGGCGCCTCTCTGGTGAGCGACAACTCGCAGATCCGGATCGATCCGGAATTCGAGAACCCCTACACCGACCAGTTCATCGCCAGCTTCGAACACCAGCTCACCAGCCGTATCGGCGTGGCGGTGAGCGGCGTCTACAAGAAGAGCGACAACCAGTCGGGCTGGCGTGATATCGGCGGCACCTACGCGCGCGTGCAGCGCACGGCCGAGGGCAAGACGTTCGACCTGCAACAGCTGACGAGCGGCGCGGCCAGCCGGCTCTTCCAGCTCACCAATCCTGGCAACCTGTCGAGCACCTACAAGGGCGTGCACTTCCAGGTGAACAAGCGGATGTCGAGCCGCTGGCAGGGCACCTTCGGGGTCACGCTGTCGAAGAGCGAGGGTACGCTCGGGTCGAGCAACGCCCGCAGCTCGCCCATTTCCTCCGCCAACAGCACCGCCGGCGTGTTTGGCCAGAACCCCAATGACTACGTGAACGCCGACGGCCTTCTCATCGGCGATCGCCCGGTCGTGTTCAAGGCCAGCGGCGTCTACGAAGTGGGCTGGGGAGTGACGGTGGCGGCCAACTACGGCTTCCAGTCGGGCCGGCCGTGGGGGCGCGAACTGCGCTTCACCGGGTTGGTGCCTGGAGCCACGCGCGTCCTCTTCGAACCGTTCAGTGGCGACCGTCGCGTGAAGCCGCTCAACTCGCTCGACCTGCGACTGGAGAAGGCGCTGAGCTTCTCGGACGGCAAGGTTGAGGGGGCGGTGTTCGGCGATCTGCTGAACGCGCTGAACAATGACGGAACACAGAACGTGCTAGACCGCCGTTCGACCAGCACGAACTTCGGCGTCGGCTCGAGGTTCGTGCTGCCCCGGCGCCTGATGCTCGGCGCCAAGTTCCGGTTCTGAAGAACAGGGATTAGGGGCTAGGGGCTGGGGGCTAGGGCTCACCAGAACCAGACGACGAAATGGCAAAGGGCGGCCTCTCGGGGCCGCCCTTTGACTTGTACGGATGGGGAAGTCCGATGTCACGCTGCGTGACTCGGCGCCGAGCGATCAGCGGGGGAGGGCGGCCACACGCGCGTCGAGTGTGGCGGCAAGCTCGGTGTCGCCGGCCTCGCGCGCGAGTGCGGCGCCGCGGGTCCACGCCTGGCGGGCATCCTCGGCCTGACCGGCGGCCGCGAACCCGAGCCCCAGGGTATCGAGCAGCCGCGGATCGCGCATGCCGGTCGCCTGTGCGGCTCGAGCCGCCAGCTCGAGGCCGCGCGCCGGGTCCCGTAGCGACGGCGGGTCGGCGGTGAGCAGCAGGCGCGCGTAGTTGGCGGCCAGCCCGATGTCGTGGGGATGCGCGGCAACGGTGCCAGACAGCACGGCCAGCGCCTCGGCGGTGCGCCCGGCGGAGGTGAGCGCGAAGGCAAGGGCACTTGCCACCGGCGGATCGCGCGGAACGGGCGCCGCCTCGAGGTCGGGCAGCGCCGGCGCAAAATCGCCGAGACTGGCCAGCGCCATGCCGCGATTGACCCGGGCGGCGGTGCGTGTCGGATCGGCGGCCAGCACCCGCCCGTAGCCGCCGACGGCCTCATGCAGCCGCCCGGCTTGGGCGGCAGCGTCCGCCGCCCGCTGTTCGCGATCGGCGATGAGACCGGCAAGCGCGCGCCGCGCCGGCGCGTGATCGGGCACCAGCGCGAGCAGCCGTTCGTAGTGCGGCATGGCAGACGCCGCATCACCCGCCTCGGCCCGCGCCTGCGCCAGGTTGTAGAGCGCCACGTCGTTGTCGGCGTCGAGCGCTACGGCGCGGCTCCAGAGCGTCGTGGAGTCGTGCCAGTAGGCCGTTTGCGCCCGCGCCGCCATCGCCAGCGCCACCGCCGCCGCGCCAGCCGTCACCAGCGCCGCGCGTTGCGCCGCCTGCGGCGCGCGCATCAGCGCCACGCCGAGCGCCGTCGAGAGCACCATCGCCGGGCCGTACAGGTAGCGGTCGGCGGTCAGCTGCACGCCCGACGGCAGCAGTCCGACCACTGGCAGCAGCAGCAGGGCGTAGCTGCCCCACACCGCCAGGGCGGCACGGCCCGAAGCGAGCTGCGCCGTGACGGCGACAACCACGGTCGTGGCCAGGACGGCCACCAGCGCCACGCCCCAGTTGGCCGTGGGGTCGCGCGGCAGGACGTCGAGCGGCGAGACCGCGCCCGGCGCGATGGTGCGCCAGACATACTCCGCGGGGTGGGTCAACGCCCAGGCAACGCGAGGGGCCAGCGGGTAGTCGGCGAGCGACTCGACCTCGCGCGCGCCGGCCTCGAGCCACGCCAGCGGCGCGACGATGAGTGCGACCAGCGCGGCGCCACGCACGAGATCACGCCAGGGCCGCCGACCCGGCGCGCGGTCGAGCGCGGCTAGAGCAAGGAGCACGAGCGGCACCAGCGGGGCGGTGACGCGGGCCAGTTGCGACGCGGTGATACACGCAAGCGCCACCCAGTACCAGCCGGCCGCGCCGCGGCGCACCCACGTCAGCCACGCGCCAACCGCGCCGAGCAGCAGCGTGTACGACACCAGATATGGCAGCGCGCTCGCCCACGCCACCGCCTCGACCCGCAGCGGATGCACAGCGAAGAGCGCCGTCGCGGCGGCCGCCAACCACCAGGCGTCAGGGGCGCGCCCGGCGTCCACGAATGCCGCCAGGCGCAGGGTGAGCCAGAAGAGCAGCCCGGCATTCAGCAGATGGAACACCAGGCTGAGCGTGTGTACGACCTGCGGCGACGGCGGCGCGCCCGCCAGCCGGTAGACCAGCCACGACAACGGCTGGTAGTGCCCCATGTGGGTGGTCGTGAACGCCCACCTGGCCACCGCGGGCAGTGGCTGCTGCAGGGCGGCGTTGGCGACGAGGGTCTCGGGATCGTCCCAGTTCACGAAGCCGTTCGAGGTCACCGGTGCGAACGTCATGGCGGTGGCCGCCAGGACCACGGCCAGCGCCACCGCCCGCATCATCGCGCCAGTTCCGCCAGGCGCTGACGCGCCGGAGCGAACTGCGGATCGAGCGTGAGGGTCTTCCGGAACCAGTCGGCCGCGTCCGGCCGGCCACTGCGCAGGCGGATGAGCCCGAGATTGTAGGCGTAGCGGGCGCTCGTCGGGTCGCGCGTCACGGCTTCGGTGAAGGCCTTGTCGGCCTCGTCGTTCCTGCCGGCGCCGCCGAGCACCATGCCGAGCGAGTTCCAGAAGTCGGCCACCTCGGGATCGAGCGTCGTCGCCTCACCGAACTTCACGAGCGCCTGATCGGGCTGGCCAAGACGGAGCAGCAGCTCGCCCATCCGCCACTTCACCAGGCCGTCGCGTGGGGCCAGGGTCTCGGCCTGGCGGTAGGCCGTCATGGCCTTGCCAGCGTCGCCGAGCGTCTGCCACACCTGGCCTTCGCGTTCGAACAGCAGCGGCTCGTTGGGGGCATCCTTCTGGCCCTGCTGCAGCGCGGCGAGCGCGCCCTGCAGGTTCTTCTGCGCGATCCGCGCATCGGCCAGATTCACGTGCGCCTGGGTGAAGCTGGGCATGATCTCGGCGCTGCGCGCAAAGCGCGCCTCGGCCTCGCGGTGCCGCCCGAGACCCACCAGCGCCTCGCCGAGGTAGAAGTGCAACTGGAACGAATCGGCGCCCACGCGGCGCAGCTCGTTGAAGCGTGCCACGCTCTGGGCGAACTGCTTGTCGTGCAGGAATGCCAGCCCCTCGCGCATCAGGCTGCTGAGCGTGCTGAATTCCTGAATCTTGTCTTTCGGATCGGCGCCCTGCGCCACCGAGCCCTTCGCGGCGCCAGGACTCACGTAGCCGAGCGCGCCCAGCTTCTGCAGGGTCTCGGCCGACACCGCCGGCCGATCGCCGGCCGGGTCGAGCGCCCGCTCGCGTTCGGCCCTCAGCAGCCCTTCGAGCGCGGCCCGGAGACGCCGGGCGGTGGCGGTGTTGCTGGTGGCGAGGTCACGCGTCTCTCCCGGGTCTACCGCGAGGTCGTAGAGCTCCGGACGCGGCGCCAGGATGTACTTCCAGGAGCCGTCGCGCAGCACCCGCAGGTCGCTCCACTGGTAGTGCACGAGTGGCGTCAGCGACTCCGCATAGGTGGTGCCCGTCAGCGGCGGGGCGCCAGCGGCCAGGTGCGGCACCAGGTTGCGCCCGGTCGCGTTGGTGAGAGGCGGCAGACCCAGCATCGCCGCCACCGTCGGCGCCACGTCGATGAGGCGCAGCGGTCCGTCGAGCACCGTGCCGGCCGGCACACCGGGCCCCCGCATCACGAACGGAATCCTGAGCGTGGTCTCGTAGGCGAAGAAGCCGTGGCCCGATTCGCCGTGTTCGCCCAGCGCCTCACCATGGTCGGCGGTCACGACGAGCAGCGCGTCGTTCCACAGCTGCCGTGCCTCGAGGCTGGCGCGCAGGCGGCCGAGCAGCGTGTCGGTCCAGGCCACCTCGCCGTCGTAGGGCTGGGCCGCGAAACGGGTGGCGAAGGGTTCCGGCGGCTCGTAGGGATCGTGCGGATCGTAGAGGTGGATCCAGAGCGCGGTGCGCTTCGCCTTGACGCCGGGGGGACGCGCATCGAGCCACTGCTCGACGCGGGTGAGCGTGTCGTCGCCGCGGCGCTGCGCGCTGCTGATCGACACGGCCTTCTCGTCGTTGCTGGTCTCCACGGCGTCGTCATAGTGGTCGAACCCGCGGCCCAGCCCGGAGCTGGAGTCGAGCACGAAGCTCGAGACGAAGGCCGCGGTGGCGAAGTCACGCGCCTTGAGCGCCTCGGCCAGGGTGGGCACGTCTTTGGCGAGCGG
>JANNIB010000519.1:0-20095 GCA_031404695.1 Acidobacteriota bacterium | reverse complement strand
GGAGGAGTTCTGCAGATGACCGGATCCGACGGACGGGGAACAGGATATAGACTCTCTACGTCTATGGCTATAGACTCTCGATAGCCATGACCCTCCATTCGTCCCGAGCCGAACGCGCCGAACTGCTCCACGGCACCCTCGACATGCTGATCCTCCGGACGCTGCAGTGGGGGTCTCAGCATGGCTACGCCATCGCCCAGACTATCCGGGCGCAATCGTCGGAGGTGCTGCAGGTCGAAGCCGGGTCACTCTATCCGGCCCTGCAACGGCTCGCCAAGAGAGGCTGGGTGACGGCGAAATGGGGCCAGACCGAGGCCAACCAGCGCGCCAAGTTCTACACGATCACCCGTGACGGCAAGAAGCAGCTCGTCCGCGAGGAGTCGCGGTGGGCCGAGCTCGTGGGCGCCATCAGCCGGGTGATGACACCGGCCGCTGTGCCGGTCATCGAGGAGTGACGTATGGGGATCCGGTCCTGGTGGACACGTCGCCGTCTGCATCTCGACGAACAGGACTTCCAGGACGAGATCCGCGCCCACCTGGCCATCGCGACCGAGGAACGAATGGCCGACGGCGCCGACCCGCGGGCCGCGCGCGATGCCTCGATCCGGGACTTCGGCAACCTGACGCTGACGACGGAGGCCGCCCGGCGTGTCTGGACCCCGCGCTGGCTGGAGTCGCTGCGCGACCTCGTCAACGACATCCGCTACGCCGTGCGCGCGCTTGCAAAGAACCCGGCGTTCACGCTCGCCGTGATCGGCGTCCTCACGCTCGGCATCGGCCTCAACGCCGTCGTGTTCACGATGTTCAAGGGGCTTGCCATCAGCCCACTCGCGGGCATCGACGCGGCGGCCAGCCTTGCGGTGATCCACGCCGAGACAGGTTCCGGACGGAAGCTTCGGGTCTCCTATCCCGACTACCAGTTCCTTCGCGACAACAACCAGGCGTTCGAAGGGTTGTCCGGCTCAGCCATCGTGACCGTCGGACTGGGGCGGGGGCGCAGCGCCAGCTCTGTCTGGGGCGAGCTCGTCACCGGGAACTACTTCGACGTGCTCGGCGTCCGGGCGCAGCTCGGCCGCACAATCCTGCCGTTTGACGAGGCAGGTCCGGGCAGCAATCCGGTGGTGGTGCTTGGCGATGGAACATGGCGGCGCAACTACGGCGCCGACCCGGGCATTGTCGGCACGACCATAGAGATCAACGGCTACCCCCTCGTGGTGGTCGGCGTGGCTGACCCTTCGTTCCACGGCACGACCGTGGTCTACGACGTCGACGTGTACATCCCGGTGACGATGGCCCCGCAACTGGGCTTCAGCTTCGCGAGCCAGCAGACGACGCCGGTGGGCATCCTGCGGGATCGGCACGCCCCGATGCTGTATCCACAAGGGTACCTGCGGCGGGGCACGACGCTCGCCTCGGCCGCGACGCAGATCGATGCATTGTGGGCCGAACGTTCACGCGAGGGGCAGCCCAGCGACGATCGCATGCGGCTGCGGGTCGTGCCGTTCTGGCAGACGCCCAGCGGCGCGCCGATGGTCCTGCTGCCGGCATTGTCGATCATCAGTGTGATGGGACTCCTCGTGCTCCTCATCGCCTGCGCCAACATCGCCGGCCTGGTGCTGGTGCGTGGACTGTCCCGACGCGGCGAGATTGCCGTGCGGGTCGCGCTCGGGGCGACACGACGGCGAATCGTGCGTCTCCTCATCATCGAGAACCTCGTCCTGGCAGCCCCGGGCGCGGCGTTCGGCATCGTGCTCGGCGCTCGCGGTATCCCCGTGCTCGTCGGCTACGCCGAGGCACTTGCGGCACCGGCGCGGCTCTACTTCAACATTGAGGTCGACGCCCTCGTCATGGCGTTTGCGGTGCTCGTCGCATGCACGTGCGCGCTCGTGTTCGGTTTCGTCCCGGCGCTTCAGAGCTCGCGCATCGATCTGGTCTCCGTCATCAACGAAGATGCATCGCCCCGCGGCGCGTCACGCGGGCGGTTGCGGTCCGGTCTGGTGGTGGCGCAGGTGGCGGTGTCGCTGATGCTCCTCGTCGGCTCGGGGCTGATGTCCCGCAGCCTCGAGGCGGCCCGAGAGGCGGACCTCGGATACGACCCGAGCCTCGTGACCACGACCATCGTGGATGTAAAACAGAACGGGTACGACGAGGTGCGCGGCCGCGCGTTCTACCGGCGACTTCTCGATTCGGTGCGGGCGACGGCCGGCATCGAGTCAGCCACGCTGGCGGAGTTCGAACCCATGGCCTTCCTCGACACCCCGGCGCGGCGGGTGGAGATCGCGGGGTACGAGACCCGGGCGGGCGAGGAACTGGCGTTCCTCTTCAATGTGATCGAGTCGGACTACTTCCGCACGCTGCGCATCGGGGTGGTCGCCGGCCGGGAGTTCGTGGAGACGGACGACCACACCGCGGCGCCGGTGATCATCGTCAATCGCACACTGGCCGACCGGTTCTTGGGCGGGCCCGACGATGCCATCGGCAGGCAGGTCCGAGTCGCCGACGGCACGTGGCGCACGGTGGTCGGCGTGGTTGCCGACGTGAAGTACTTACGCGTCAACGAAGCGCTGCGTCCCTACCTCTACCTTCCCTTCCTTCAGTCGTATCGCTCGGAGATGTCCCTCCACGTCGCGGCGCCGTCGAACTCCGACTCCGCGACCCCGGGCCCGGTGGACGACTTAGTGGAAACATCCCGCGCGCTGGTCTCGTCGCTCGACGCCGACCTCCCGATCCTGGCTGCCGGACGGCTCTCGGAACGGATGAAAGGCGGCCTGCTGCTCTTCAATCTGATGGCGTCGATGCTCTTCGTCTTCGGCGTGACGGGCATCGCGCTCGCCGCACTGGGCACCTACGGGCTGGTGTCGTATACGGTCAGGCAAAGCACGCACGAGATCGGCATCAGGATGGCGCTGGGCGGGTCCCGCCTCTCCGTCGTGCGCGAGTTCTTCGGGCGCGGCGCGCGGCTCGGCGCGATCGGCACTGTGCTCGGCCTGGTGGCGGCGCTGGCCATCAGCACCCTGCTCGACAGCGCGCTGTACGGCGTGAGCGCCACTGATGCTGGCTCCTTCGCCAGCGCGCTCGCGATCGTGCTCGGCGTCGTCATCGTCGCAACCCTGGTTCCCGCGTGGCGTGCGTCGCGCGCCGATCCGCTCGGTTCGCTCCGGCATCACTAGTGTCTCGTCCCTGTGAACACGGCGGGTGCTGCCAATCCTACTGGCCGGGCGCGCTGCTGCGTGCCCTGATGGCGCGAACACCTTTGACCATCAGAGCCACACGCCGCCTGGCACTTCACACGCCAGCATCGGCACCGACATCAACTCAGTGATGGTGCCGCGCGGGATTCCCGCGAGCTGCGGGGGCAATCCGATGGTGAGATCGGTTGACGCCGCGACGCCGAGCCACGCGAGTGCTCGCGGCATCATGCGGCCGCGCAGTCTCCGACTCGGGACCACTAGAGTCTGACGAGCACAATACCAGAGACGACACCGAGCACGAGACCGACCACGAGCTCGTCGACGCGGTGGCGTGAAAGGGCGATCCGCGACCAGAAGACGACCGGGACGACAACGATCAGCGCGTAGCCGACCGCTGAACCGAGCAGGCACAGGGTCGTTGCGGTCAGAGTCGCGAAGGCGACGTGCAGCGAGAGCTTGACCCAGCGGTTGAGTAGAGCGCCGAGAAGTAGCAACGCCGCCACGACGAGCATGCCCCGCACGAGGAACGACTGCGGGTCGTTGAGCAGCAGCCACAAGAGCGCCGCCACTAGACCAGCAAGAGCGACGGCGAACAGGGCCGGCCGTTCGGAGGGATTCGAGGCGTCCACGTTCGACCATCGCCCGCGACGCACCTGCCGCAACATCAGCACGGCGAGTGGAAAAACGATAGCAACGACGACGAGGAGCACCGACTGAACAACACTGCCAGAGGCTTGGCGCATCGCTGGCACGGCAACCAGCAAGACCACCATCACGAACGGGTGAGCGAGGATCGAGACCCATCGAGCCAGCTGCTTCATTGGAGAGATGTCGAGGACGGTCAACTCAATGCGGCTCACCGGCTGCGGTGCATTCGCGTTCCTCACACTACCTCGTTCGCCGGGCACGACCCGTATCCGTGTAGCTCGTGGCGGTGCCGGCTACGACGGCGACCTGGATGAAGGTCGAGCAACCCGAACCGGTGCAGCGCTCGATGCGCACCTCGGTCTGATTCACCGCGGTGTTGGTCCAGTTCAGGCGAATCGCACTGCGCGACAGCGCCGTCGCCGTCAGACCTGTCGGGGCACTGGGAAGTGCCGACGCGGTCACGACGATGGACGTGCTGGTCGAGTTCGACAGGTGGCCGTTGTCGGTGACTGTCAAGGTGGCGGTATAGGTGCCAGGCGTCGAGCAGACGTACGTCGTGCTCACACCCGAGCCCACCCCGCCATCACCGAATGCCCAGGTCCACGCCGTGATGAAGCCGCCGAGAACGCTCCAGGCCAACCTGTCGCGGATAGTTTTTCGCCCGGGTAAACCGCACCTCGGTGGCCGTCAGCGTCTGACCTCCCCGATCGTCGTCTTCCCAGTCCACCGACACGATGGCGCGCTGCCCGATCATGCCGTCGAGCGAGGTCAGGCGCTCTTTGTCGATGCGGAACCGGGTATCCGGTTGCAGTCGCACCCGGACTCTGATCGTGCCGCCGGCTCCCGTGTCGAGCACTTCGACCACGATCGCGGCCGGCGTCACCTCTCTGAGGGGGCCCAGAATCACCTTGGACCCGTGTCCCGGGTGCTCGCGGGCTGTCGCGGGCGCCGCCAGCCACACGAGAGCCGCAACCATGGTCGCCCACCTTACCGTCAGGACTACCGCAGAGCGTCTATTCATGGAAACCTGCCCTTCCACGGCCGGCTCGGTCGAAGTGGCACGACACCGATCAACGATCGAATCCAGTCTGGGTTGAGATCGCACCTTCCGAAAGTGCAACGGGATCACCAGCGAGCGTTGGCCGTCCGAATCGCTCGTAGAGGATCGGCACCACGAGCATGTTGAGCGCCGTCGAGCTGAGCAGCCCGAACATGATGACCATCGCCATCGGCGCCTGAATCTCGCTGCCCGGTTGGCCTGCCGAAAGAGCAATGGGCACGAGCGCCAGGCCGGCGGCGAGCGCCGTCATCAGGATGGGCACGACCCGCTCGGCGGCGCCGTGCACCACGGCGGTGCGGAAGTCCGTGACGCCTTCGTCGGTCTGCAGATGCTTGATGTGCGACACGAGCATGATCCCGTTCCTGGTCGCGATGCCGAAGAGCGTGATGAACCCCACGATCGACGCCACGGACAGGACGCCTCCGGCCAGGTAGACCCCGGCCACGCCGCCGATGAGCGCGAGCGGCAGGTTCACCATGATGATCAGCCCGTCGCGGGCTGAGCCGAACGCCGACGACAGGATGAAGAAGATGGCGACGACGACGCCGATCGACAACCACAGCAGCTGACGTGACGCGTCGGCTTCACTCTCGAACTGCCCGCCGTATTCGACGCGGTAGCCCTGCGGCAACGAGACGGACTGGCTCACGCGCGCCTGGATGTCGTTCACCACGCTCCGGAGGTCTCGGCCGGCGACGTTGCACTGCACGACCAGCCGCCGCTGGGCGTTCTCGCGCATCACGAAGTTGGGGCCGCGGTCTTGCGCCAGCGAGGCGACGGCGGACAGCGGAATCTGGCCGCCATCGGGCGTCTGAATGCGCGTCTCTCCGACGTCGCTCAGGGCCGCGTCCTCTCCTCGCTCGTAGCGCACGACCAATGGAAACGCGATTTGACCTTCGAGCACCTGGCCTACCTGCAGCCCGACACGGGCGGTCTGTAGAGCCTCGGTGACGGCACCGGTCACGAGCCCGTACCGTGACGCAGCGGCGGCATCGACCGTCACACGCAGAGTGGGAATGTCGGCTTGTGCCTCCGCCGACAGGTCCACGACGCCTGGCACAAGAGCCATCTCGGCCTGCACCTGCTGACCGAGCGCCCGCAGCTGCTGCAGGTCGTCGCCGAAGATCTTCACGGCGATGTTTGCGCGTGTGCCCGAAAGCATGTGGTCGATGCGGTGCGAGATCGGCTGCCCCACGGTGACGTTCGTTCCGGGAAGCAGCGACACCTTCTGCCGGATCTCCTCGAGTACGACCTCACGGGCACGCTCGGACGGCACCAGGCGCACGTCGATCTCGGCAGACTCGACGCCCTGCACGTGTTCGTCGAGTTCGGCCCGGCCCGTGCGTCTGGCCGTCGAGGTCACCTCCGGCACGCCGAGGAGCAGCCGCTCCAGCGCGTTGCCGAGCGCGTTCGAGTCCGCCAGGCTCGTGCCAGGAATGGTGACGGCGCTCACGGTGAGCGCTCCCTCGTTGAACTCTGGGAGGAACGACCGCCCCATCGACAGGATGCCGACGATCGCCGCTACCAGCAGCACCGCGGCAGTCGCCACGACGCTGCGCCAGTAGTGTAGGGCGCGCAGCAGCCACCGTTTGTAGGCGCGCTTCAGCCAACGCGTGAGCGCGGGCTCGGTGCCGGAGCGAATGAGCGTCGATGACGGGAGCAACCAGGAGCAGAGCACCGGCGTTACGGTGAGCGCCACGAGCAGCGAGGCCGACAGCGCCACAACGTAGGCGAACGCCAGAGGCCGCAGCAGCCGGCCCTCGACGCTGCCCAGCACGAACAACGGCAGGAACACGAGCACGACGATGACGGTCGCGAAGACAACCGAGGTACGAATCTCGGTGCTGGCGCGGTAGACCACCTCCAGCACCGACCGGCGCGCCGCGTCCGGACGTTGCGCGTTCTGCCGCAACCGGCGCACGACGTTCTCGACGTCGATGATCGCGTCGTCCACGAGCTCGCCGATGGCGATCGCCAGCCCGCCCAGGCTCATGCTGTTGATCGTCAACCCGAATCGATCGAGCGCCACCGCCGCGGCCACGAGCGACAGCGGCAACGCCAGCAGCGTGATGAGCGCCGCCCGGCCGTTCATGAGGAACAGGAGCACGACCAGGATGACCAGGCCCGCGCCTTCGAGCAGCGCCGTGAAGAGATTCCTGAGGGATTGCTCGATGAAGTCGGCCTGGCGGAACAGGTCGCGATGAATCTGCATCCCGGCCGGCAGCGCGCGCTGGAGGTCGTCGAGCGTGGCCTCAATCTGCTCGGTGAGGTCGAGCGTGTTGACGTTGGGCTGTTTCTGAATGCCCAGGATGACCGCCGGCTTTGCGTTGTGCGAGCCCTCGCCGCGCTTGATCGCCGTACCCTCCCGCACCAGCCCGAGGTCGCGGACCAGCACTGGCACGGCGCCGGTCGCGCGCACCGCTACGGCTGCAATCGCGTCGGTATCGGTCAGGCGACCGACGCCGCGAATCAGGTATTCCTGCCCTTCCGTCACCTGGAAGCCCGCGGTGGCGTTCCGGTTGGCCGAGGTCAGCGCGCGCTCGACCTCGTCGAGCGTGACTGCGTGCGAGGCGAGCCGGGCCGGGTCCAGCACGACCTCGTATTGCTTCTGGTCGCCACCGGTCGCGATCACCTGCGAGACTCCGGGTACCGCCAGCAGCCGGCGACGCACCAGCGTCTCGGCCACGGTTCTGAGCTCCTGAGGCGAGTGCCGGTCCGACTCCAGGTCGATGAACAGCACCTCGCCCATGATCGACGACACCGGAGCGAGCAACGGCGGTGCCACCGACGGCGGCAGGGCGCCAGAGACCAGCGACAGCTTTTCCGTGACCGTCTGGCGCGCCCGCGCGATGTCCTGCCCCCAGTCGAACTCCACCCACACGACGGCCACGCCGACCGCTGTGGCCGAGCGCACGCGGCGCACGCCTGCCGCGCCGTTGAGCGCCGACTCGATCGGAAACGTGACCAGGGCTTCGATTTCGAGCGGGTCCATCCCCGGCGCTTCGGCGAGGATCGTGACCGACGGGGCCGTCAGGTCCGGCAACACGTCGAGCGGAATGCGGGTCGCCGTCCAGCCGCCCCACACCAGAAAGGCCGCCGCCATCGCCACGACGGTGGCGCGATGCTGCAGTGACCAGCGAATCAATCCATCAATCATGACGCGCCTCGATCAATGCACGTGGCCATGCGATGGCACCTGCGTGGAGAGGGACGCCAGCCGCACCAGATACGCGCCGGTCGTCACCACGCGCTCGCCCACCTTCACGCCGCTGGTCACCTGCACGACGCTGCCCGACCGCGCGCCGAGGGTGACCGGGCGCCGCTCGAACGCTTCGCCCTCACGCTGCACGAACACGATGGGCCGTCCGGCGTCGTCGACGAGCGCTGAGGCCGGCACCACGGGGTGCGACGGGGCCTCGTCGAACAGCAGATGCAGGAACACGGCCTGGCCCACCGCGAGGCCCAGCGCCCCGTTGTCGAGCGCGAACGTGATCGGCACGGTGCGCGTGGCCGGATCGAGCACGCGCCCCAGGCTGGCAAGCCGGCCCGCCGGCACGCGCGAAGCCTGTCCGGGCACCTCCAGTTCGGCGGCCTTCGCCTGCCGCGCCCGCGAGAGGTCCGCTTCCCGCACCTGGCCGGCCACCTGCACCTGTCGGGCGTCGACGACACGGAACAGCACCGTGCCAGCCGACACGTTGGCGCCGTTGGTGGCCGTGCGCTCCGCGACCACGCCGCTGACGGGCGAGCGCAGCACGAAGAGCCCGTCGTCCGACGCGCCCACGCCAGCCGTACGCGCCGATTGGTACTGCGCCAGCCGCGCCTCGGCGCCGGTGACGCGAGCCTGCGCCTGTTCTTCCGCCGCGCGTGCCTCGTCGAGCCGCTTCTGCGGCGCGGCGCCGGCCGACACCAGCCGCTCAGCCCGTTCGCGGTCCCGCAGCGCCAGTTGCAGGGCCGTGACGGCTTCCGCCTGCGCCTGTCGAATCTGTGGGAGTTCCGCCGGCGCCGATGGCGGTGGCTGGACGCGCGCCAGTTCCTGGCCCGCTGTCACCGCGGCACCCGGCAGCAAGTCTGCCACGTGCGCCAGGCGACCATCGAGGGGTGCCGTGACATCGGCGGCGCCACCGGGGCGCGCCACGACAACGGCCGGGACGCGCACACTCTCTCGCACGGGTGCTACACCAACCACAGCGGTGCCGAAGTCGAGCGCCCACTGCTGTTCTTTGAGGAAGCTGATGGACTCCGCTGCCGGTTCATCGGGAAGCGGTGCGGCAAGGGCCGTGGTCTGGTCGCGATACACCGTGACCGCGCCGACCCGGTGCTCGTCATCCAGTCCGGGCAGGCGGAGCACGATCGCCATCTCGCGAGGCCCCTCACGTGTCGGCGTCACATCCACCCCGAAGATGCCGGGCCGCGACGGTGCATCGGCACTGAACACCTCGGCGGACCCGGTGCCCCCGGTGAGGTGGACCTCCACGCGTCCCGCGGTCAAGGCCTTGTAGGTGTCGAGGCGCGTGAGATGAATCGCAAACCGCGACGTCTGGCCCACGACCAGGGGCGGATACTCCGCGAAGAGTTCCGTCTTCGCCGTCCACCGCGTGACCGCGAGCGGCTCGACCTCGGGTTCGACAACGGGTTCGGGCGCCGGTCCGCGACACGACGCCGTCAGCAGGAGCACCGAAACCCAACGCATCCACTTCATGGCCACAGTCTTTCCCCCACCGCGCGCTCGAGCGCGATCTCCGCCAGACGCAGATCCAGTTGCCGCTCCAGGTCGCGCATTCGAGCCCGCGATGCCGTTCGCACGGCGTCGAGCAGCACGACGATGCCGATTTCACCCTCGCGGTAGGCCACTTCCGCGGTAGTCACGAGTTCCGTGGCTACCGCGTCGTCCCCGGCCTCGGCGACCGCCCGTTGGCGCAGCGCCAGGGCCTCGGCCGCACGCTCGACCTCCGCGCCCACTTGTTGTTCGATGGCCGTCCGCTCGGCCGTGATCCGCGCGCCCTCCGCCGTCCAGCGAGTGGCGTCACGCCGCCCGGTGTCGAACAGCGGCACCGACACGTTCAGCCCGAACACGCCGCCCCGTTCCCGTTCGACGTCGGTGTCCGCACGCTTCAGGCCGCCACTGACGACCGGGGCCGGCCAGCGTGACCGCCTGGCCGCATCGGCCTCGAGCACCGACCGATCAAGCCCGTACTGCAGCGCGCGCAGCTCGGCCCGAGAGGCACGCGCGCGGGTCACCAGGGCCTCGCGGTCGAGCGACGGCCGAGCACCGCCAAGCGCACCCGAGACTCGTGTGACGGTGAGCCCAGGCGGCAGCAACGCGAAGACGGCGCCGCGCGTGTCAGACAACTCGATGGCCGCAGCGACGGCGGCCTGCTTCAGCTCGGCGACCTCCTGCTCGGCCCGCAGCCGGTCGAAGCGCGACCCTTCGCCTTCGCGCTCGCGGGCCCGCAGGACCTCGACCAGCCGTTCGACCGCCTGGGTGTCCGCGATCGTCGCCTCGACCCGCGCCTGGGCATAGAGCCACCGATCGACCAGCCGCGCCGCCTCCACCCGCAGGTCCCAGAGCCGCGCATCGCGCTCGGCTTCCGCAGCAGCAGTGGCGACGACCCCTGCGCGAGAGAGCGCCCCGCGGATCCCGAAGATGGGCAGCCGCTGCTCGACCTGGAGGAACTCCGTGAATCCGGCACCCTCCCGGCTGTACGTCAGGGCCGGATTCGGAAGCGCCAGGCGCGCGTGCTGCTCACTGCGGACGACATCTACGTCGGATCGAATCGCGATCGCTCGCGGCCCGACGCGCACGATGGTCTCGACGATCTCCTGCGCCGGGCGCTCTTGCGCCGACGCAACGATCGGGACGACCAACGCACACGCCGCGATCCAGGCACACAGAGGTGCTCGGCTCGGCATAACTTCCCTCGGTTGTACGGACGGACGGGGCTAACCGGCGTGTCAGCCGGTCACGGGGTCAGGCGGGATGGACCACAGGCGGGGCGCGAAGCGGAGCGTCGGTGAGGCGGGGTGGACTATGCGCCCGGACGTCGGACTTGGTGGCCTGGCGCCAGGCCTGATCCGGGGGGGCCATCAAGATGGTCTCGACCGTGGCCGGGGCGGACACGTGGCCGGGGTGAGGCGTTACGTAGGCGAAGACCACCGACACGGCATGCTCGCCGGGGTCGCAGCCCTCGATCCGTGCGGCATCGTCCGGGGCGTGCGCGTCATGGGCGGGAGCGTGCGTTACTGCGGAATGTCCGTGCGACGCGGGTCCGTGGTGGTGGTCGGCGTGACCGTGGTCGACGTAGGCGTGGACGTGCTGCAACGCCGCCGACCCTGAGGTCGACAGCATGGCCACGGCGACAACCACTGCGAGCACGCGTTGCACTGCGAAGAGTCTATGTGCAGTGCCCGGACAGGTCAAATGGGCCCAGGCGCAGCCGCGGTCAGAAAGTGAAGAGCCGCGTGTACTTGGCGATGAGCGAGCGGCCCAGCAGCGTGTCGGGCGTGAACGAAGACGTATCGCGGCGGTCGTTGTAGACGAGGAAAAATCCGGTACCGCTGCGATTGAGCAACGCCAGGCGTACGTTGGACGAGAAGCTGGAGGCCTGCTTGTTGTACTGCAGCAGCGCCTGGACGCTCGCCTGGCTCGTGAAGGCATAGCTCACCTTCATCGGCACGAGGTCGTTGCGGAAGCGGCCGCCCGGCAAGGTGATGTCGTCCCGGTTCCAGCTCACGTCCGTCAGAAGACGGGCGCCAGCCCGGAACGCCGTGGTGAGCGACCACCCGTGGTAGTCGCCGTCGTAGTACTGCCCCACGCGGTGGAACAGCGACGCGCTGATCGGCGCGCTCAGGTTGGTGTGCCCTTCGAACACGCCGCGCAGCCAGCCGTAAGAACCTGCCGGCACCACGACGCGCCGCCGCCCCTTGACGTCCTGGTAGACCGTGAACGGACGCACCGGCCGGTCCTGTGCGCTTTCGATGAGATAGCCGAACCGGGCGCCGGACTTGGTCTGGATGTCGAAGAGGTGGAAGTGCCCCTGCGAACTCTCGAGCACGTTGTCGAGCGTGAAGAACGCGGTGTAGTTCACGTGCGGCTGGACGCGCCGAATCCAGCGCGAGGTCACGGGCTGATAGCTCAGGTTGTAGCGACCTTCCACCGAACGGAAAGCACGCCGGCGCAGGAACCCGACCTCGGGATTGAAGCGCTCACCCACCTGCGTGTAGGCGACGTTGCCACTCCACACGTTGTTGGCGTACAGATACGCGACGCGGCCGGAATAGTCGGTGCCGCCGCTCGCTTCTGGTGAATCAGTGCGCGCCAGAAACGCCTGCAGCCGCCCGTTCGAGGTCGCCTGCCAGCCGAGGTCGACGCCGTACGATCGGTTGAAGTCGTCGGGCGCGGCGCGCTCACCCACCGCGTGCCGGCCGACGAACATGGCACCCACCGTCGATCGCCCGATCTGGCGCTGCAGCCGGGCCACCGCGAAGTTGTTCGACGGCGCCAGGGTCTGCCCGGTGCGGCCATCGACGGCGGCTTCCGTCTGCATGTCGAGCAGCGCCACGTTGAAGCCGCCCAGTTTCCCGCTCAGCCGTCCGCCCGCCTGGATGCCAATCGGCGCGCCGCTGGCCGACAGGCCGAGGCGCCGTGAGAAGAACAGGTCGATCGCCTGGGGCTGTCCGAGCTGGAAGAGCTGCGCGTTTTCGAGGAAGAACGGACGGCGCTCGGGGAAGAACAGCGGGAAGCGGCTCAGGTTGACCTGCTGTTCGTCGGCCTCGACCTGCGCGAAGTCGGTGTTGAGGGTCAGGTCGAGCGTGAGGTCGGCGCGCACCCCCCACTTCACGTCGAGCCCGACGTCACCGGCCCGGCGCACGCGATCGGTCGGCAACGTGCGGTCATCGTTGACCGACCCGGCGCCAAACGGGGTGACCTTGATGTCGCGGCGGGGCGGCAAGGTCAGGCCCTCGAGCGTGCCCGCCGACGACACGCGCTGCAGACTGTAGCCGCGCGGCACGCGGGCCAGGAACACCTGCTCGTTCTTGCGGCGGATGTTGCGCACCGCGTTCACGCCCCATGTCATGTTGTCGCCGACGGCGTAGCGCAGCGTCTTGAGCGGGATCGCGAATTCGGCCTCCCAGCCGCGTTCGGTCGTGGCCGTCCGCACCGTCCAGTCGGCATCCCAGTTGACGTTGAAGCCGCCGCGTCCCCCGCCACCCTGACCGGTCTGGCCCTCGGCCATCACCTGCCCGTCGTACTCGATGCCGAACGGGTTGGTGCCGAACACGAAGGCGTTCTGGCCGTCGTGGAAGGTATCGAGCAGGATGCGGATCGAGTCGCTGTCGTCGAGGTCGGCATCGCGCCGGCTCTGGCTGACGAGAATCCTGTCCGGCTCCGAGTCGAAGCAGATGACGCCGATGTAGAGCGTGCGCTCGTCGAGCAGGAAGCGGATCTCGGTGCGCTCGGTGGCCGGCTCGCCGTCGAACGGTTCCTGCTGGACGAAGTCGGTATGCGGCGGCACGGTCGCCCACACCGGATCGTCGACGCGGCCGTCGACGGTAGGACCACCCCCGACACCTGCCCGGCTCGCGCGCAGGCGCGGGGCCGGCTCGGTCTGCGCGGCCGCCGGTGCGGCCAGGGCCACCGCCGTGAGGAACACCATCATGCCCCGCACGTGCACGTGGGCCACCTTCTATCGCTTGCCAAGCACGTCCACGGCTGCCCTGACTCCTTTGGCCAGCGCGACTGCCTGTCCCGTGCCGTAGTAGTGCACGAAGATCACCGTGGGCGACACACCGGTCATATGGTGATGCAGCGCGACGGCGTTCAGCCCGTGTGCGCGCAGCGCCTTCAGGGCCGGGGTCACTTCATGGTCGAGCATCGCCACATCGCCGGCCACCATGGCATCGGCGTCGGACCCCGCAAACGCAGCCCAGGTGTTCAGCCCCATCCGCGCGTTGATCAACGCGCCGTGTTCGCGGAGATTGATGTCAGGCCTGCCGATGGTGATCTTGAAGACAGGGCCGGTCTGCTCGCCCGCGTGCCCGATGATCGCGGCCAATGCCGCGCCGTCGAGCCGCGTCGCCGCGGTGGGCGGCGCCGGCGCGCCAGCCGGTGCACGCTTCGCTGCCTGATCGATGAGCGCGATCGCCGGTCCGATTCGCGTGGCGAGATCCGCCGCCGTGCCAGTGCCGTGCACGTGCATGAAGTACATGCGCGGCGCATCCCAGAAGAAGTGATTGTGCAGGGCCGTCACGTCGAGGCCGCTGTTCAGGACCGCAGACATGACCGGGTTCACCTCATCCTCGGTCAGCACGAGGTCGCCCATCATCACGTCGTGCCCACCGTCGCCCTTGGTCAGTGCTATCCAGCCACCGAATCCGAAGGGGGTCGGCGCGGGGCGTCCGCCTATCGTTACGCGCACATCGTTGCGGGGGATGTTGACCTTGAGCACGGCCTCCTTGTAGTCGCCGCTCTTGCCGAGGGTCTTCAGGACGGCCTGGTAATCAGCGGGCACGTCCTGCGCGGACGCCGGAGCGGCGGCACCACTCGTGAGCCACACACACACGGCGCCGACGATCGCCACGCTCTTTGATACACGTCTCATGATTTTGTCCCCTGGCGCTGGAGTGATTGCGCCACTGTAACGACATGCCTATAATCTGAAACAATTGTTACATCGTCAAGCAATGCCTGCGCAACCCCGGCCCACCCCACGACCCACGGTCGCCGCAACGCCCCCCGCGCCGCGGCGCTGGCTGCTGTTCGTCCACCAGCTGCCGGCCTCGCCCTCCAACCTCCGGGTGCGGACATGGCGGCGGCTCCAGCAGCTTGGAGCCGTGCCGGTGAAGCAGGCGGTCTACGCCCTGCCCGACTCCCCGACGGCCCGCGAAGACTTCGAATGGCTGAAGGCCGAGGTCAAGGGGGCCGGGGGCGACGCGAGTGTATTCGCAGCCGACAGCGTTGACACCTGGTCGGACGACGCCCTCGTCGAGGAATTCCGGCGCTCCCGCCAGGACGCCTACGAGGCGCTCGGCGGTGAGATCGAACTGGTTCTGAATCGGCTGAGCGCTACGCGACGCCCACGCGGCACGCGACGACCCGCCGTCGGCCGTCTGGCCGGAGGATTTCGCGAGCGGCTGGCCGCCCTCGAGCAGATCGACTTCTTCGGCAGCGCCGGCCGAGACCGCGTCGCGATACTGCTATCGCGGCTTGACGAGCGCACGCCCGGCGGAACGCGGACGCCGTCCCCGGACGTGGCATCGGGCACCATCGACCGGGCCGCGTACGCGCGGCGCTTGTGGGTCACCCGGCCTCGCCCGGGCGTGGACCGGATGAGCTCGGCGTGGCTGATTCGCCGATTCATCGATCCCGAGGCGCGCTTCGGCTTCGCCGCTGACCGCGAACACCCCCCGGCCGAGGCGATTCCCTTCGACATGTTCGGGGTGGCGTTCAGCCATCACGGAGACGCGTGCACCTTCGAGACCCTCTGCCGCGCCTTCGGCATCGAAGACGCCGCCGTCGCGCGGATCGCCGCAATCGTGCACGACCTCGACCTCAAGGATGGCCGCTTCGGCGCACCTGAAGCGGGAACGGTCGGCGCGCTGCTCGACGGCCTCCAGCTGTCAACGCCGGAGGACGACGTGCTGCTCGACCGCGGGATCACGGTCTTCGAGTCGCTGTATCTGTCCTTCACCCGGGCCGCACGGCCGCCACGTCCACGGGGTGTGTCCACGTCACACCGGCGGGCAGCGCAGGACGGCGGAAAAGGACGGGCGAAGCGGCGGTGCGCGCGGTAGGTCGCAGCGATCATGTGGCGTGACTCCGGGGGCGCACTGGCGCGGCTCTGCATCGGCGCCTTCGTGGCCTACAGCAGCTACGCCCTCTGTCGCACGCCGTTGCTGCCGCTGCTGGCCCGGGATCTCGGGGCCGGCCCGTCGATGATCGGCCTGGTCGTGGCGGCGTCGACCGTGACAGGCATCGTCGTCAAGTTGCCAGCGGGCGCGCTCTCCGATGTGCTCGGCCGCCGCCCGTTGCTGATGGCCGGCAGTCTGGTGTTCGCCGTTGTCCCGTTCGCGTACCTCGGCGTGTCGACACTGGCGGGGCTCGTCGTCCTGCGATTCCTCCATGGCCATGCGACTGCCATCTTCGGCCCGGTCGCGTCGGCCAGCGTCTCCGACCTGGCGCCTCCCGATAGGCGCGGCGCCTGGCTGGGGGCGTACGCCACGGCTCAAGGCGCGGGGCAGGCGCTCGGGCCGTTGCTCGCGGGATATCTGCTGGCGGCCGGGCGCTTCGATGCCGCGTTTGTCGCCGCTGGCGTCATGGGCCTGGCGGCCCCGATGGTCTTGAGCGGCATGGCGGCGGTGCCCGCGCCGCGCCATACGGAATCGCGACGGCGGGTGTTCGTGGCTGGCATCCGCGAGGTCCTGGGCGACCGGCTCGTGCTGGTCACGAGCGCCGCGCACTCGGCCCAGTTCGTGATGAACGGAGCGCTCAACGCTTTCCTTCCGCTCTACGGCCGAGAGGTCGTGGGCCTGACGATGCCGCAGCTCGGGTGGCTCTTCGCCGGGCAGACCGTGACGACGCTGGCTGTCCGCCCCCTGGTCGGCACCGCATCCGACCGGATCGGACGGCGAGGCGTGATCGTCGCGGGGCTGACGGTATGCGCGGCCGCCGTGTGGGGCGTTTCGGCCACCACGTATTCGTGGGCCTTGGCAGGCGCCGTCATGATCTACGCGGCCGGCGTGGCGACGACGACAACGGCCGCCACCAGCGCCTTCATCACCGACGTGACACGTCGCGCCCGCTACGGCACCGCGCACGGGATCTTCGGCACCATCTATGACATCGGCGATGCCTCAGGACCGATTGCCGCCGGCCTGCTCGTGGCGGCCGTCGGCTACCAATCGATGTTCCGCGTGATGGCGGTGCTGGGCCTCGCGGCCGCCGCCGGGTTCTGGGCACTCTCGCGACAGGACGCGCGACGATCCCACGACCCGAAGCTCCCCGGATCTCAACGCGGGTTTCTGGTGCGCGAAGCGGGACGAGGTGAATCCGCACGACTCGCGTAGAGCAGCGCCACGCCCGTGACCATCGCGACGAGGGCGGCGACGTGCGCCACCGCAAGCGGGCCGAGGATCGGCTGCCGCCAGCGGAGGAACTCGATGGCGAAGCGGATGAGCCCGGCGGAAACGAGATACGTCCCCAGCACGAACCCGTCCGACCGGCCGCCGCGCCGCAGGCGCACCAGCAGCCAGGCGAGCGGCAGCAGGGCCGCCAGCTCATAGAGCTGCGTCGGGTGCACGGGCGTCGTGGTGGGCGGCAGCCCCTCGGGAAACGCTACCGCCCACGGCAGTGTGCTGGGCACGCCGTAGTCGTCGCCCACGAGAAAGCAGCCGATGCGGCCGATGGCGTGCGCAACTGCCAGGCCGGGCGTCGCTGCCGCGAGCACGCGCACGACCGGGATGCCCCGCCAGCGCAGCAGCACGATGCCGGCCAGGAGCCCGCCGGCCAATCCGCCGAACCAGCTCAGGCCGCCGCGCGACAGGAGCAGCTCGAGGAACGGCCCCTCGCGGCCCATGTGCTCGAGGGCCCACGCGAGCTTGGCGCCGGCGAGGCCGCCGAAGACGCCGGCCATGCCGGCATCGAGCGTGTTCTCGGGCAGGGCCGACAGGCGGCGTTCCCGCTCGAAGAGCCACAGGCCGACGAGCGCGGCGATGGCCACGAGCAGGCCGAAACTCGTGACCTCGAAGTCCCCGATGCGGAAGAGAACCGGATAGATGGCGTGCCTCTGAGCTCCACTGTAATGCGGCCCGCCGTGGCGCGTCTGCTCGAGCGACGCGAACGGCGCAGATTCAGTCGCGCCGGCCGCCGGCCAGCCGCCAGAACCGCGCCTCGCTCAGCACCGCGATGCGCAGACCCTTCTCCTGCAGCCGCTTGATCTCGAGCAGCTTGCGTCCGCCGTCTTTGCCGGCCGCCTGCAGCGGATTGGGGCGGCCACGCACGACCACCGTGACCTTCGCCGAGGCGCCGGACAACACCGTGGCGCCGGCCTTCTTCGCGGCTTTCGCCGCGTCCACGCGCGGCACGCTCAAGATGCCGGTGAAGGCCACCTTCGCGCCTTTCAGCGACTTGAGCGCGCCGGGCTTCATCGCCGGCGGGGGCTGCTCGAGCGCCCGGATCAGCTGGTCGGCGCTCTCGTAGCGCTTGCGCCGTTCGCCGATGCAGCGATACACGATTTCCTTCAGGTGGTCGCTGCACGACAACGACCGCACTTCCGGCGCCCGCACACGTCTGGTGGCATCGCCCTTGACCAGCATGCCGATGAGCTGCCCCATCTGGTAGACGTCGTCGCGGGCCTGCCACTTCGGGGCCGCGCCTTCGAAGATGTCGCTCGGCGCCATGTGCGGATTCAGCGTCCGCGCGGGCACGCCGCGGTGATCGCTCTGCTGGCGCACGATGCCGAAGTCGCCGAGCTTCAGGCGATGCTTCTCGCAGACGAAGACGTTGAGGGGCGTGAGGTCGCGGTGCAGCAGTTGGCCGCGGTGCAGCTTGCCCAGCACGTGCAGGATGCCGGCGATTTCCCGGCGCACGGCCGCTTCCGACCACCGCTTCGTGCCCTGCGCGAGAAACGCGCTCAGATCGCCGTGGCAGGCGTATTCGAGCGCCAGACCGTAGAGCAGGCGGCCCTCGCCGCCGAAGAACGGGAACGCGTCGTAGAGGCGCACGGCCCGCGGCTGATCGTGCAACAGCTGGCCGAAATAGGCCTCGCGGAGCCAGCCATCCTGGCGGGTGCTGACTTTGATGCAGACCGTTTCGGGCACCTGGTCCGAGGCGCCAACCCGCGTCGCCAGGAAGACCTGGCCGAAACCGCCCTGCCCGAGGAGCGCTCCGATACGGTACGAGAGCCCGGACTCGACGCTGGCGAGGGTCTGACCGTGGCGCAGCAACGCGCGCTCGCGACGCACGGCGCCAACGGTGGCCGTGCGGGTCTGGACGCTGGTCTTCGAAGGCCGCATGCGCAGCGCTCAGGATAGCGCAGGGCCGTAGTGCGCTACGATGGCAGGGTGATGCCTGTACAGCCCCGCTCCACCGCCGCCCGTGCCGTCGTCGTCTGGCGCGACTTCTGGGTGGCCATGGGCCAGGTCTGGGAAGGCTACAAGCGCACCCCGCCCAGTTGTTGAGGGCTGGATCCAGTGGCCTGGGAGCAGGCCGCACGTGAGCGCTACGACGCGCGACAAGCCGCCCCGAAGACGAAGTGAGCCGCCGGACCGGCTGACGGAAAACACCACCGCGCGGCTTCCCTCACCTGCTCCGCCCGTGGCGGCAGGAGCGCCGCCGCGGGCGTCAGGGCCGCGGGCGCAGCGGCATGGCGATCGGCCGGAACGGCGCGGCCGAGGCGCCGCGGAACCGCAGCGAGGCCGCGACGAAGGCGAACTCGTAGACGCGTTCACGCGACAGCTCCTCGAGATTGACGACCTCGATGATCGGAATCCCGCGTTGCGCCAGCAGATACGTGTGCACGGGGATCCAGTTGTGTCCGGGCTCCACGGGGAAGTGTTCCAGGCTGAGGTTGTCACCGCCAATCGCCATCACCCGCTGCTCCTCGGCCAGCCAGTGCGCGGCCCCGAGTGACAGGCCCGGCTGCTCGTTCACGTAGCCGTCGACGTCGGGCCACGCCGTCATGCGGCCGCCGCGGATGAGCACCACGTCGCCGGACTGCAGGGTCTGCCCCTGCGCGCGCAGCGCCGCCCGCAGGTCGTCGGCGGTGATGCGGTAACCGGCCGGAAGCACGGTGACGCCCATCGAGGCCGCCACGTCCACCAGCACGCCGCGCGCCACGATCGGCGGGAACTTCTCGACGCCGGCGCGGCGCCATCCGCGGTCACCAAGATGGTCGTCGGCCTTGAAGCCGTTCCAGACTTCGCCCCGCAGGCCGAAGTGATTGAGCGCGTCGATGTGGGTGCCTGTGTGCGTGTACATCGACACGGCGTCCCCGGTGTACGCCACCGCCTCGTTCTGGCGCGCGCCGACGCCCGCCGGATCGTCCACCGCGGTGCCACGCGGGGAGTGGGTGAGCCAGAACTGGTAACGCGGATCGCCGAGCAGGTGCCAGCTCGGCAAAATCGAAACCGATCAGTTCAACATTGCCATTGGTAACCAACCAGCCGAGTGCCAACAACAGGGCGATCCGCACAGTAATGC
>JANNIB010000518.1:0-45446 GCA_031404695.1 Acidobacteriota bacterium | reverse complement strand
TCGCTACCTCATACCGGGAGCGATGACGATGACGGCACTCATACTTACGGCCGCACTGGCCGTGCAGCAACCCGACCTTCGCGATGCGGAGTCGGTCACGCGGCTCCTGGCGTCGCTTCGTTCGGCCGATCCGGCCGTCTGCGAACTGGCCGGGCGGTCGCTGACCAACTTCGGCGGCTGGAGCCTGGGCGACGGCGACGACCCCGTGCGCACGCCGATGCCAATGCCCATGCCGGTGCCGATGCCGATGCCGTTTGCCGGCCGCGGACCGAATGTCTCCGGCCCCGGGTTCGGCAGCCGGATGGATCGCACCTGGGCCCCGGCGGCGCCTGCCGCCTTCCGGACCGCCCTGCGCGACCCGAGCCGCTGCGTGCGGCGGATTGCCGCGCGGGTGGTGGCGCAGGCGCGACCCGACTGGGCGTCGGCCGAGTTCGCGGCCCTTGCCAAAGACGCGGATCCGGGCCGGCGCGAAACCGGCATGCTCGGCTTCGGCGCGCTCGAGGATCCGAAGACCATCGGCAGCATGACGGCCGGCCTCAGCGACCGCGACGCTGGTGTGCGCGCCATGGCCGCGTGGGCCCTGGGCGAGCTGGAACTGGCGGAGGCGATTCCCGCGCTCGGCCGGGCCCTGGGCGACGAGTCGCCGCTGGTGCGCCGCCGGGCCACGTGGGCGCTCGGTGAGATCGAAGACGAGACGGCGCTGGCGCCGCTCGAGCGGGCGCTGCGCGATCGCGCGCCCGAGGTGCGGCGGATGGCCGCCTGGGCGGTCGGCGAGATCGAAAGCGTCAAGGGCGTGCCGCTGCTGCGCGTCGCGCTCGCCGACACCGACTGGGAGACGCGGCGCACGGCCGTGTGGGCATTGGGCGAGATCGAGGACCCGTCGGCGGTCGATGCCCTGGCGCCGCTTGTGAAGGACAGCGATGCCCGGGTGCGCCGCATGGCCGCGTGGGCGCTGGGCGAGATCGAGAACGGACGCGCCGTGCCGGTGCTGGCGCCGCTCGTCCGCGACGCCGATCGTGACGTGAAGCTCACGGCGCTGTGGGCGCTTGGCGAGATCGAGGCCGACGACGCGGTCGCTGTCATCGCGCCAGCCCTGAAGGACGGCGACCCGCTGGTACGGCGCATGGCCGCGTGGGCCTTGGGCGAGATCGAAGCGTCCAGCGCGGTGCGGAGCCTGACGCCGCTGCTTGCCGACACCGACGCCGAGGTCCGCACCGTGGCGGCCTGGGCGCTCGGACAAATCGAGAGCGCCTCAGCGCTGCCGGCACTGGAAGCGGTGAAAGACGACCGCTCCCCGACGGTGCGGCGAGCGGTGCGCTGGGCGATCGCGCAGATCGACGATCGCCGCTAGCGCCTTCAGAGGCCGGTCAGCTTCCTGCTCAGCTCGCGCAGTTGGCGCCGCGCCTCGGCATCCGCGGACTGCTGGTGCGGCGTGCCGGGCTTCTGGCCCACGAAATAGCCGCCGCTCGGGGCGTCGGTGGCGAGGACGAACAGCACGGCGGCGGCGCCCTCCTCCACGGTGCTGCGCGGCGTGCCGCCGGATGACGTGACCATGGTGGTGTTCATGAAGGTGGCCGGATGCAGGGCCTGCACGACGATGCCCCTGCCCTTCAGTTCCGGCGCCAGATCGATCGTGAACATCACCTGCGCCAGCTTGCTTTGACCGTAGGCGCGGTTCGACGTGTAGCCGCGCTCGAGCATCACGTCGGTGAAGTCGAGCGGCGCGGCGGCCAGCGACGACACATTCACGATGCGGGCGGCGCGCCCCTTTTCGAGCAGTGGCAGCAGCGCGTAGGTGAGCTGATAGCCGGCCAGGTAGTTCACGGCGAACTGCATCTCGTGCCCGTCGACGCTGAGCGCGCGCTCACGCGTGATGACGCCGGCGTTGTTCACGAGCACGTCGAGGCGGGTGTAGTCGCGGCGGATGTCGCCGGCCAGGCGCCGCACTTCGGCGAGCGAGGCGAAGTCGGCCTGATAGAACCGCGCCGAGCCCCTGCCGCCAGCGGTGATCTCGTCCACCACCGCCTTGCCGCGCTCGACGTTGCGGCCGTGGATGATGACGTGTACGCCGCTGGCGGCGAGCCGGCGGGCCACTTCCCGCCCGAGCCCGTCGGTGGAGCCGGTGACGAGCGCGATGCGCTGCGAGGCGGAGGGCACGGCCGGTGCCCCGGCGGCGCCGGGCTGCCCCGACACCAGACCAGAGGAACCGAGTGACAGGGCGGCGAGCACGAGGGCGGGTTTCAGCATGGCTAGAGAAGCTGCTCCATCATCTGCCCGGTATCCATCACGCCCCAGTGCTCCACGATCCGGCCGTCTTCGAAGCGCAGCATATCGGCCACCGGCACCAGCATCGGCTTGCCCTTCGACGGGATGCCGAGGAACTCGGCCCGCTGGATGCCCTGCATGGTGGCGCGCACGAACACCTTGTCGCCTTCCGCCACCATGTCTTCGACGGTCATGGCGAAGTCCGTGAACGCGGCGTGCAGCGACTCGAACATCTCGTGGAGGCCGTCGCGGCCGTCGGCCTCGGTGGGCACGTCTTCGTGCTCGATGAAGTCCTCCGCCACGAGCTCGTCGATCACGTCGAGGCGGCCCTCGGTCAGGGCGGCGTAGAAGTTGCGGGTCAGGGTCTTGTTGTCCATCGGGTGCTCAGGCTCCCTCGCGGCTGAGCAACAGATTAGGTCACGGGCAGACGTCCCGCAAGGCGCCAGTGGGCCACAGGCGCAGGTCGTGAGGGAGGGCCCGAACCCTGACGCGATCAGGCCGGCGCTGGCACCCGCGGCAGGTCGATCGCGAACGTCGTGCCATGCCCCGGCGCGGTGGTCATGTGAATCGACCCGCCCAGTTGCTCGACGACTGCCCGCACCACCGCCAGGCCCAGCCCTGACCCCTCGTCGAGCGACTTGGTGGTGACGAACGCCTCGAAGATGCGTCCCTGAATGTCCGGGTCGATGCCGGTGCCGGTGTCGCTCACGGTCACCCGCGTGAGGTAGCGCCGATCGTCGGGCGCGTCGGTGCCCGGCCGCTGCTCGGTCACTTCGCTCACGGTGATGGTGAGGCTGCCGCCCGAGGGCATCGCGTCGCGGGCGTTCAGCGCCAGGTTGACGACGATCTGCTCGAGCTGGCTGGCGTCGGCTTGCACCCACTGCGGGGCCTCGCATGGCACGAGGCTCAGCCTGACGCGGCTGCCCGCCAGACGCCGCAGCAGCATCTCGGCCCGCTGCAGTACCTGCGTCACATTGACGACGGCCGTGCACGATTCCGCCGGACGGCCCACCGATCGGAATTGCCGCGTGAGCAGCCCGGCGCGTTCGCCGGCGCCCACGATCTCCTGAACGAGCTGACGGGTATGCGGCTTCAGGGAATCGTCGTCGAGCGCCATTTCGGCGCAGCCGATCACCACCATCAACAGATTGTTGACGTCGTGCGCCGTACCGGCGGCCAGCCAGTACAGCGATTCAATCCGTCCGTCGTCGGACTCGTGGTTGCTCACCGGGGGGTTGTCCAGCGTGTCATCCAACCGCATATGGGGCACCTCTCGTCGAGGGGTGCCCCGCATGCGCTGTTCACAGCCTGCGCGCGGCGTGAGCCGCGGCACCCGAGCGTCATGTCCTAGGGTTCGGGATCCCAGGTGCACCAGTAACCGGCAATCCGTGCGGTGGCCGCTTCGGAGTTGACGTCGTTGCGGCCGCGGGTGCGGCGGGCAGCGTGCAACTGGCAGTAGCGCTCGATGTCCGCAGACGCCTTGCGGATGGCGTCGAGGCCGATCGAGGTGGCGCCGTCGGCATAGCGCACGGCGCGTTCGCCCAGCATCCAGCCCACGGCCGTCACGGTCGTGCGGTCCTCGAGCCAGCGGTTGCCGAACTGCCGCATCGCGGCCAGGAACTTCGGACGGAAGTTGTCGCGCACGAAGACGATGGCCTCGAAGTCGAGCGAGGCGCGCAGGCCGATCCCCTGGCCGATGCTGAGGAAGCAGTCGTCGAGAATGGCGTCGACGGCGCGCTCGTGGGCCAGCGTCTGGTCGGGATCTTCCGCAATCGTCGTGTCGTAGCCGCGAGGGGTCGTACCGGGTCGAGCATTCTGGGGGGTCATCTCGGTGTTCATCGAATCCTCCGTGTAGGGGTAGACGTCAGGCCGTGGCCGCATGCACGGTGGGGGTGAGCCCCTCGCGCTCGGCGTTCATCTGGCAGCCGGTCTCCACGTCGCGCGATGCCAGCTCGGCGGCACGCAGGTTGACCGAGAGCGAATCGCTGGCGTGGTGCAGGGCCCGCTGCCCCAGATAGCGGCCCACCGCGGTGACGCGGCGGCGGTCGGCGGCGTAGTCGTTTCCCTTGGCCGTGATGGCGTGCAGGAAGAAGCGGCGGTAGCGCGTGCGCCACCACACGACGACGTCGAAATCGACTGACTTTTCCGTGCCGATGCCCTGGCCGGCAGCCAGCAGGCAGTCGTTCAGGATGGCGTCGATGTGCTCCACGGACATTCGGGTCACCTCGTAGACGGGCGGGCCGTTACAGGTGAGAACGCCGAGGAGTTGATTCTCGTACAGGCGCCCGGGCCGGACGCCCACCGGGCCCAAAATCGCTAGAGACGGGCGCGAAGCTCCCGCAGTGCCGTGCGCAGGTCGCCGGCCGCTGCCGGACGGCGGGCAGCCACCCGCGCCAGGCCGTCGTTGAGGAAGGCCGCGACCGCAGCCGGACACTCGGGCCGCACGTCGCGAATGTCGGGCACCGGCGTGTATTGGATCGCGGCGACCACCTCGGTCACCGACCGTCCAGCAAAGGGATGGCGCCCGGCAATCGCCTCGTAGAGCACCATGTGCAGGCTCCACAGGTCGAAGGATTCCCTGGGCGAGGCGCCGGCCAGCGCCTCGGGCGACAGATAGAGCGGCGTGCCCACGACCTGGTGGGTGATGGTGAGCGTGGACGATGCCTGCACATGGCGGAAGCGCGCCGCCAGCTCTGCCGGATCGGCCGGAATCACCGCCGCCGTCGCTTCGGGGCCAATCGACCGGTCGAGCATCGCGGCGAGCCCGAAGTCGAGGAGCTTCGGCACGCCGTCCGCTGTGTAGCCGATATTGCTGGGCTTGATGTCGCGGTGCAGCACGCCCGAGCCGTGCACGCGGTCGAGGACGTCCGCCAGCATGATGCCGAGGTCGAGCGCCTCGGCCACCGAGAGCGGTGCGCGGGCCAGCCAGTCGTGGAGCGTGCCGCCTTCCAGGTACTCGACCACCAGCAACGGCGTCTCGTGCCACTCCTCGACGCCGTAGATGGTGGCCAGGTTCGGATGGCGCACCGACGCCATGGCGCGCGCTTCCCGGCGCAGCCGTTCGGCGTACTCGCGCTTCATCGGCGGCAGGGTCTTCAGCGCAACCTTGCGATCGAGGGCCATATCGGTCGCGAGGTAGACCACGCCGGTTCCGCCGGCGCCCAGCACCCGGTGCAGGCGGAACTTGGCGTTGACGAAGAGCGGCAGCACGGCCGCGCGGGTGGCGGTGCCACAGCGGCAACGCCGCGTGTCGGGACGCGACGTCTCGAGGCACGCGGGGCACCAGGTAGCCGGTTCGTTCTGCCACGCCACGCCGCCAGGCCGTGGCGCCGGCCGGCCGGCCGCATGCTCCCGCGTCTGGCGCAGCCAGCGGTTCTCGAGCTGCATCGCCGCGTGTCCGCACATCGCGGTCACGAGCGTGACGTGACTGTCGGTGTAGGGCAGGCCGCTCACGCTCTCCCCGATCGCCACCAGGCCCAGCAGCACGCCCGAGGAGCCGACCAGCGGCGACAGCAACAGCGCGCCGGAGGCTTCGATCCAGTCCTGATCCGAGTCGGGCAGCAGGCGCGCCACCGCCGAGCGGGCGTCGAGGTGCACCTCGCTGCGGGTCGACTGAAGCAGATCCAGCAGGACCGATGCACGTGTCAGAGCCGGCGCCGAGCCATCGAGAGCGACGAGCGAGCCGCCGTCTTCGGCCAGCAGCAGCACGCTCACGCGTGCGGCATGCAACGCCGTCGTGAGCTCGGCGCCGAGCGCAGTGCTGATCTCGCGCAGGTCGTCGCTGCCGCGGAAGCGGTGCTCGAGCCGCGCCAGTGCCTGCGGCGCATCGATCGGCTCGCGCAGGAACCAGCGGTCTACGGCGCGCACCAGGTACGGCCGGTAGGTGAGCGCCAGCAGGCCGACGCCCGAAAGCGCCAGCAGGCCCACCGGCTGCCGGACGTCGAGATACTGCACGAAGGTCAGCCCGCGGTGCACGACCACGTCGAGTAACAGATACGTGAGCGGCGCCAGGATCACGGCCCAGATCGCGTAGCGCGCCAGCGCGTACTGCAGCGTGGCGCGGATCACGAACTGCAGATCCATGACGCGGTTCACGGCCACCGCGTAGGCCGTCATCGGCACGATCGAGCCGAGCGCGAGATACAGGCCGAGGCCCACGCGCTGGCGCACGGCGGGATCGCGCAGCGCCGGCACCAGCGGCGTGGCGATCACGGCGACGAAGATCGGCACCAGACCCAGCGCCAACGCGCCCAGGAACCAGCGCACCTTGCGCCGACGCTCCGCCGTTTCCAGCCGTGCCTTGGCCACGAGCAGCGGCAGCGCTGGCAGCGCGATCACGCACAGCAGCGGCCAGAAGAGCGACGACAGCGACTTGCGGTTCAGGGCCGCCAGCACCGCCCTGACGCGTGGGTCGTCGATGGCCCAGAGGTCCTGTACGCGCAGCGCATTGGCCACGAAGAGCAGCCCGGCCGCCGTGGCGGCCACGCCTACCAGGGCGCCGGCAATGGCGCGGGCGCGGGTCGAGATCGGCTCGCGGGGAAACGCCCAGGCGAACAGCCACACGCCGAGCGCGAAGAACGCCTCGGGACGGCAGACAGCCAGCGCGGCGAGGATCGCACCAGCCGGCCCGGTGGCACCGACCAGGAACGGATCGACGAACGCGGCGGCGATTGTGAGGTAGAGCCCGCCCAGCAGCTGCAGGCGTCGATCGCGTCCGCCGCCCACCACGAGCAGCAACCCGCCCACGCCGAAGATGGCCAGGTTGAAGGCAAACGGCGCGATGAGCGACGACGACGGCGCGTGCGCGATCGCGGCCGGCACGCCGGCCAGCGCCAGCAGCACTTTGACCGCCGCAAGGGCCACGCCCGCCGCGAAGGTGGCCGACACGAGCTGCCGCAGCCACGGTCGCCGCACGGTGAGCACTGCGCCGGGCCGCCCGCGCATCGCGGCGATGACGCGCAGCTGACGTATGAGATCGGCGTGGGTGACGCCGTCGGCCCCTGTGGCCGCCGCACCCCAGTCGATGCTGGCGCCGTCGGCCATCGCGGAGGCCAGCGAATCGGGCAGCGCCTTGCCGCGACTACGCGCCACGCGCCATCTCCTCGCCCAGGCGGAGCAGCGCCCGACGCACGGCCAGCCGCGCCGCTTCCGCGGAGGGTTTGTTGAGCATCAGCGCGATCTGGTCGTAGCTGTAGCCCAGCTCGATGCTGGCCAGGATGGCCTGACGGTCGGCGCGTCGCAGCCGCTTCAGGCCCGCCTCGTAGCGTTCACGATCGTCTTCGCGAATGGCGAGCTCGAGCGGCGATCGTCCGCCGTCCACGTGTCGATCGTCGAGCTCGCCCGGCGCCGGATGACGAGCCGCGTGGCGGAACTGATCGCGGACGCGATTGACGAGCGACCGGCGCAGGTAGCCGAGCAGCGCGCCTTCGCGCTGCGGCCGGAAGCTGCCCAGATGGCGCAGCGTGTGCAACACCGTATCCTGCACGTAGTCGGCGGTGTCGGCGGCGTTGCGCGCCCACGACGGCACGCGGCGGTGGGCCCAGCGGTGCAGGCGCGGCACGTAGCGCGCGAACAACTGGTCGAGCGCCCGCTCGTCACCGGCGCGCGCGCGCAGCAGCAGCTCATCCGACGGTGGATTCGACGGAGGGCCGCCGGGTGGCGAATTGCCGGGTTGCGGGGCCATCAGGGAGCTTCGAGTGGATTCTGCCCTCGCGGTGCGGTAGGTGCAAGCCCTGTCGAGGGCTCCCGGCGTACGAATCGGGCCCTCGCGGCGTTATTCCTGCCATGGACGTGACAGCGAGCACGTGGATCTGGGTGGCGTGCCTCGGCGGGGCCGGGGGCACCGTGAGCGCCTGGCTGGCGCGCCAGCGCGGCGCGCCGCCCGTGCGAAGCGGCCTCAATCTGTTGTCAAGAGGGGCCGTGGTCGTGGGCCGGCTCGGCCATCTGGCGCTGGCGGCGGCCATTGCGGCCGGCACTGCCGCAGCGACGGCGTGGATGATCGGCGGCGCGGCAGAGCCGGCGCTGTGGGTGGGCACGCGCACCGTGCCCGCGGCGCTGGCGTTCTTCTGGATCGGGTTCGTGACGGCCGGCTGGATGGCCGCGGAGCGCGACAAGCTGCTGCTGCATCAGGCGGTGTGCCGGGCCGCAACGGCGCCGGCGGCGCATCCCGACACCGTGCAGGAGCTGGCGCATGCGTCGCCCGACGCGGTCTACGAAGCGGTGAAAGGGCTGGTGCCGCGTCCGGTCGTGCGCTGACGGGCCGCGGGGCGCGAGCGCCTCACGTCCCGACGCGCGGACGCGCGGCGCCTATCGCGACTGGCGGAACAACTCGCGCAGATCGATCGCGCACCAGGGCAGCAGCGGCGTGGCCAGCGTGTCGCCGTCTTCCGACGTGAGTTCGGCCACGCGCGCGAGCTTGCCCGCTGGCGATGGCCGGCACACCTGCACCGTGTCGAGCTCCGGATCCACCAGCCAGTACTCGCGCACGCCGGTGCGCGCGAACAATCGACGCTTGGTCTGCGGTGGCGCTCGTGATTCAACGCCTCTACGCCTTCGGCACCGCGGCGGCGGCGAGGGCCGCGGCTTCCGGCAGGCCCTCCACCTTCCAGCACAAGTCGAGCAGCGCGCGTGCCTGGGCATCCGGCAGCACGCCTTTCATGAGGTCGAGGGCCTTGGCTTCGAGGTCCGCGTCGCTCATCGGACGCTCCAGGCTGCCCACCACGTGCTCCACGAACAGGCTCAGCACGCGGCCGTCCCTGAGGGTGATGCGGGCCCGCACCTGGTGCTCGAGCACCGACGGGTCGATGGTGGCGGCCACACGATCCCGCAGCGCCACGATCGCGGGATCCTTCGCGTTGGCATCGCTGAAATCGCGCATGCCGGCCGAGCCGCGCACGATCGCGAGTGCCGCCGCGAAGTAGACGCTGAACTTGCTCTCGAGCCCGGTCTGCGGCGTCTTCTTGCCGGTGAGTTCGAGCACCAGCGGATGCACGCTCAGGTCAATGCGCTCGATGTCCGTGGCCACGAGCTTGTGCTGATTGCGCAGCTGGATGCAGGCATCAATTGCCGGGTGGATGACGATGCCGCAGGCGAACGGCTTGTAAGTATTGAGCGCGATCTCGTAGCTTCCGCCGAGGTTGTCGGTGATCTCGGTGTAGTTGCGCGTCGTGCTGAGCACGTTGGCCCAGCCGCTCTTGCCCTCGATGCCCACTTCCGTACTGGTGAAGTTGCGCGCGGCCAGCAGGGCGGCGGTCAGCCCGTTCTGGGCGGCGCGTCCGGGATGGAAGGGCTTGGTCATCGATCCGAACATCTCGCGCAGGCCTACTGGCTGGGTGGCTGCGAGGCCCAGCGCCCACACCATCTGCTGCTCGGTGAGCCCGAGCGCCCGGCCGCACGCGGCCGCCGCACCGAAGACGCCGGCGGTGCCGGTGATGTGCCACCCGCGATCGTAGTGCGCGGGATACACGGCGTTGCCGATGCGGCATTCCACCTCCACGCCCAGAATCATCGCGTGCAGGAAGTCGGCGCCCGACATCGGCGTGAACTCCGAGAGCGCCAGCAACCCGGAGACGACCGGGCCGGCCGGGTGGATCACGGTCTTGAGGTGCGTGTCGTCGTAGTCGAAGACGTGCGAGCTGATGCCGTTCATGAGCGACGCGTGCAGCACGTCCAGGCGATCGCGCCGGCCCAGCACCGACGCCTGCGGCGGCCCCGAGAACGGCGCCAGGGCCGCGATAGCGGCATCGAGCGTCTCGTGGCGCGATCCGCCCACCGCGCAGCCCATCCAGTTGAGCAGCGTGCGCTGCGCTTCTTTCCTGACGGCCGGCGGCACATCAGCGTAGCGTGCTTCGACGACGTAGCGAGCCAGAGCGCGCGTGACGCCGGTACGCGGCTCCGCGCTGTCGCCCTGTGGCTGTACGGGTGTCGTCAGCGCATGCGCGGATCGAGGACCGGCGGCGAGGCTGCCGAGCCCGGCGAGCGACACGGCGCCCATGAAGCGACGGCGATCTGGTGTGGATGGCATGCGCGCATCTCACCGCATCCGCGAAGCAGGCGCAAGGTGCTCACGCTGCTTCCACTGCGCCTCGAGTCTCGCCATCGCCGCTGGCACGTCTGTCGCCAGCAGATACCGCCCCCTGACGAGCTCGTCGGCGACCGCCGACGCCTTCGTGCGATAGGCGTCCTTCGACGGGTAGCGCTCCTCGACACCCGGTCGCGGATCGCCGGCCTTCTCCCGCTCCGCCTTCGTCCTGGCGAACGGCAGCGACGAGCCCAGCAGGTTCACGAGCTGGTTGGTGCCGCCAATCACGGCGCCACGGAAGTTCCAGCCGGTGTAGGTCGCCATCGGCACGCGCTGCTCCGCCGTGCGGATGCCCGCCAGCTCGTTGCCGTCGCCGTCCACCTGTGGCACCAGAAACGGCAGGTCATGGTTGTCGTAGCGCGGGCCCTGCACCGTCGCCGGGCTCTGCACGCCCGGAAGCCTGGGAAACTTGAGCTTCGCGATCGGCACGAGCGTGCCATCCGCCAGACGCGGCACCTGCGACGCGGGCGGCTCGCTGCCCTTCACTACCCAGTCGGTCATCGCCACCAGCAGCGCGCGCATCGTCCACCAGTACTCGAGCGGATTGGGCGGCTGCTGGCCCACACTCATGGGAGCCGGAAACGGCGCCGGGCCGTGCTGCGTGCCGGTCAGGAAGTAGGCGCGCACGTTCGGGGGCAACGTGAGGTCGCGTTTGCCGTCGGGGGAGGCGTGCACGAGCGCGGCGGCGCGGCCGCCCCCCCAATACTCAACAGCCGTGTTCGTGAACATCACCTTCGGCTGGGTGGCGCGGGCCCGCGCGTTGTCGAGCAGCCCATCGGTCTTGCGCGTGATCGGGTCGCGTTCGGCGGTGGTGGCAAACGGGAACTGCGTGGAGGTGTACATCGAGAGCGCCGTGGGCTGGGCGCCGCGTTCGTTGATGCTGAGGCGTCCGACGCCGGCGATGTGCACCATGGCGCCGTCGAGCACCTGACGGCCTGACTCGTCCGCGTTGAAGCCGTCGTAGAAGAAGCTGCGCAGGAAGCGTCCGCTCTGTGACGACCCGAAGCCGATCGCCTTCTCGGCGCGTGCCACCGCGTCCGGTGCGTATTTCACCCACGACGCGAAATCGCGATACGCCGCCAGGCCGAGGCCGGAGATGGGCCATTCGGTGGGGCGATAGGTGAGTTCGTAGGTGCGGCCCTTCTCGAAGCCGCCGGCGAGCGTGATCTGATTGCCGCGGATGGTGAAGCGCTCCCGCCCGATCGGCGCGCGGGTGCCGAACTCACCGTCGCGCACGGTGAGCGTGGTGTCTTTCGCCGCGTCGTCGGTCGGACGGTAGCCGGCGAGGTCGCCCACCGTCTGTGGGCCGGCGTCGTTGGGCGTGAAGCTGGCGCGGACCACATCCGACACGCCGCGCGCGGTGGGAATCTGGACGGCCATGCCGGCGCCGCGCTCGGCCTCGCCCGCGCCGTTCCCCCCGGCGCGCCGGATGTCGAACTCCCAGCCCACCCACACGATGGTGAAGCCGCGCTGCATCAGGAAGAGGTCGCCCAGGTCCTTCTCGGTGGCCGGATCGCTGGTGCCGCCGCGGTTGAAGCCGTTCAACACCATCTTCCTGCCGCGGTTGAGCACGTCCACGAGCGCCACGCCGTTGGACGTCGACGGGTCGAGCGGACGCAGGATGTAGACGTCCGACGAGAACTCCACCTTCCCCGCTGCGTTCGCCGCCGCGCGGTCGAGGTCGGCGATGACGGAGTTGGCGGGCGCCTTCGGATCCACCGCGAAGTGAGCGATGCCGATGATCTTCTCGTAGCCGGACGCGCCCACCGGGGCGCGGCTGGTCAGCTCGAACCGCACCACGTCGGCGCGGGCGGTGGCCGCGGCCAGCAGCATCAGGCAGGCGAGCGACGAACGGCGCGCAACCAGGGATGGCGTCCACATGCGGCGGAGTATAACGCCGGTCTGACGACCACACCCACGGCCGAGGTGCAGCGGGGATCCATGACACAAGGGGCCTCCAGCGCTGGAGACCCCTTGCATCGACTTCGCGGGCCGCGCGCGATGCGCGGTGACGTCCCTGGCTACTTCGGCATCAGCACGGTGTCGATCACGTGGATGACACCGTTCGAGGCCGCGACGTCGGCCTTGGTGACGTGCGACTGGTCGATCATCACCTTGCCGCCCATCGCCGAGACCTTGGCGGCGCCACCCTGCACCGTCTTCGCCGAGGTCATCTTCGCGACATCCGCCGCCATGACCTTGCCGGACACCACGTGATACGTGAGGATGGCCGTGAGCCTGGCCTTGTTCTCGGGCTTCAGCAGATCTTCGACGGTGCCCTTCGGCAGCTTCGCGAAGGCCTCGTCGGTAGGTGCGAACACGGTGAACGGGCCAGCGCCCTTCAACGTGGGCACGAGTCCGGCCGCGGTGAGCGCCGCGGCCAGCGTCTTGAACTGACCGGCCGCGACGGCCGTGTCCACGATGTCCTGCCCCTGGGCGCGTACGGTCGAGCCGGTCGAGAGCGCCATGGCGGCAACGGCCGCCCCGAACACGAGTGTCTTGAATGCCTGCATGTCGATCTGTCTCCTTGAAACGCGCGGTGTGAGAGGGGAGATTGGTTACGCCGTGGGCATCAGCACGGTGTCGATCACGTGGATCACACCGTTCGAGGCCACGATGTCGGTGGCGGTCACTGTCGCGTCGTTGACCTTGACGCCAGAGGTCGTGTCGATGGCGATGGTGCCGCCCTGCACGGTGGTGGCGCTCTTCAGCGCGACCACGTCCGACGCCATGACGGTGCCGGCCACCACGTGGTAGGTGAGCACCCTGGTCAGCGCGACTTTGTCTTCGAGCAGCGCCGCCAGATCGGCCACCGGCACCTTGGCGAAGGCGTCGTCGGTGGGCGCAAACACGGTGAACGGGCCAGCGCCTTTGAGCGTCTCGATGAGACCGGCGGCGGTCAGCGCCGCGGCGAGCGTGGTGAACTGGCCGGCGCCGACGGCGGTGTCGACGATGTCCTTGATGGCAACTTCAGTGGTAACGGTCGTAGGCACAGGTATCTTTGCCGTTGTGCGGGCACAACTGCGGAATTTGGGGTGATGCAGAAGGCGGCGCCGAATGGCGCGCGTCATAGCCGATACGACGCCGGAGCGCGTGCGCGCGGTTCAGGATTCCGGTAAGGTCGCACGCATGAGCCTGCAGTCGGTCAAGGCGTTCCTCGCCAGGCATGCGCCGGATGTTGCCGTGATCGAGCTGCCGTCGAGCACGGCCACCGTGGCCCTGGCGGCCGAGGCGCACGGCGTCGAACCAGGACGCATCGCCAAGACGCTGTCGCTGCGGGTCGGGCCCGACGTGGTGTTGCTCGTGACGCGCGGGGACGCGCGGCTCGACAACCAGAAGTTCAAGGCGACCTTCCGCGCCAAGCCGAAGATGCTCGAGACGACCGAGGTGGAGGCCGAAACCGGACATCCGGTGGGCGGCGTCTCGCCGTTCGGGCTGCCGCGGGCGCTGCGGATCTACTGCGACGCCTCGCTCAAGGACTTCGACGAGGTGCTGCCGGCGGCTGGCGCGACCAACGCGGCGGTGCGCATCGGTCCGCAGCGTCTGGCCGAGCTGACTGGCGCCGAGTGGGTGGACGTCACCCGACGCGCTGACGACGTCGGGTGACGTCGACAACGCCGACGACGGCTAACGCGCGGCGGTGAACCCGCTCGGTTTCACCCAGAAGCTTTCCCGCCACGTGCCGCCGGGCGCAATCGTCTGCAACTCGCGGTACTGCCCCCGATGCGCCAGGTTGAGGGCGTTGGTAATCCCGGCCATGGGTTCGAGGCAGATGAAGTTGCGCTCCATCGGCGGGGAGTCGCCCTGGCCGCCACGACCCGTGCCCGACGGATTCGGCGCCCACACCACCACCGAGCGGTAGCGCGGCCCGAGCACGACATCGAGACGCTGCGCGGCGCCCCACACGGTCATCGTGGCACGGCCGTCGGCATCGCGCACCAGATCGCTGAAGACGTCGTCGAGGTTGTAGTCGCGTAAGGTGACGCTCGGTGGCGGCAGCAGGCGCGCGGCGTCTTCGGTCTCACCGGTGGGCAGCTTGCGGGCGTCGAGCAGCCACCGCGACGTCGCGCCGACGGCCAGGCGCCACTGGTCGCGCGGCGTGTCGGTGAGCTGGAAGTAGGGATGGAAGCCGATGGACACCGGCATCGGGTCGTCGCTCAGGTTGGCGATCGCGGTCGCCACTTCGAGCACGCCGTCGGCCAGGCGGTAGGTGATCTCGACCGTGTGCGCGTAGGGCCACTGACGCATCCACGCCGGCTGCCGGTAGACGTCGAGACGACTGGTCACGAGCGCGGCGTCCGCGGAGGCGGCGGTGGTGATGACCTGCCACCGGTCGGTCGTGGTGAGGAAGCCGTGAATCGGCGTCTCGCCGCGGATGTTGCCGAGACTCAGGTCGAAAGGATGCCGGCGTCCGTTGGCGTAGAAGGCCGCCTCGTCGAGCCGGTTGGCCCACGGCCCCATGAACGGGATGCCGGTGGCAGCGGGCCGGGCTTTGAAGTCGGCCAGCGACGCGTGCGGAAAGCGCAGCACGTTGTGGCCCTTGACGCGCATCGCGGTGGCGATGTTCCCCACCGACGGCACCACCGTCACGACGGTGTCGGTGGCGCGGTCGGTGAGCGTGACGAGGTCACCCTCCTGCACGGCGCTGTAACGCTGCGCGGAAGCCGGCGCCGCCACGGCGAGCAGGGCCAGCAGCACCCCGAGATGACGGCAGCCGGGCGTGTGCATCATGGCAACCCGCAGACCATACCGCGCCGCGCGGTGGATGCGGACATATAATCCCGCCCGTCTGGCACCGTCGCCCTGCTGCCAGAAGGACGGAGTGCCGGATGCCGCGTCGCTCGCTCGCTGCCGTGCTGCTCGGGGTCGTGGCCGCCACGGCAAGCCTCAGTTCCCGGCAGAACCCCCGCACGCTGGGCACCCCCGGCGCCGAAACGTTCTCGCGTCGCGTCGTCGCCGCCGACCTCGCCAACCCCTGGGAGGTCACGTGGGGACCCGACGGCCACCTGTGGATCACCGAGCGGACGGCGTTTCGCGTCACGCGCGTCAATCCGGCCGACGGCTCGCGGCGCGTGGCGCTCACGCTGAGCGGCGCGTATCAGTCGGTGGTGCAGGACGGCCTGCTGGGGATGGCGCTGCACCCTGACCTGCTGACCGGACGCGGCCGCGACTACGTCTACCTGGCCTACACCTACGACGCCGACCCCGGCGAGGCGCTGAGCCGGCGGATGCGCGTGGATCGCTACACCTACGATGCGTCCACTTCCACGCTGGGCGCGCCGGTGCTGGTACTCGACAACCTGCCGGCCGGCGACGACCACGGCGGCGGCCGCCTCGTCGTCGGCCCAGACGGCAAGCTGTATCTCTCGCGCGGCGACCACGGCGCCAACTTCCTCAAGAACTACTGTCTGGCCAACCGCGCGCAGGACCTGCCCGACGCCGGCGCCATCGCCGCCCGCGACTGGAGCACTTACGAGGGCAAGATTCTGCGGATGGAACTGGACGGCGCGATTCCGGCCGACAACCCGATGATTCGCGGCGTGCGCAGCCACATCTACAGCTACGGCCTGCGCAATCCGCAGGGGCTGGCGTTTGGCCCGACCGGCCGGCTCTACGCGTCCGAGCACGGCCCCGCCATCGACGACGAAGTGGATCTCATCCAGGCCGGCAAGAACTACGGGTGGCCGCACGTGGCCGGCTTCAACGACGACCGCGGGTATGTCTTCGCCAACTGGGCGGGGTCGGCCGCCGCGCCCTGTCCGTCGCTGAAGTTCGACAACCTCAACCCGCCGGCGTCGGTGCCGATCGTGAAGGAGTCGGCCTGGACGCACCCCGACTTCGTGGCGCCGCTGGTCACCTTCTTCACCGTGCCGGCCGGCTACGACCTGGCGGCGCAAGGTAGCGCCACGATCGCCCCCGGCAGCATCGAGGCCTATACCTCGGCCGGCATTCCGGGCTGGCGCTCGTCGCTGCTCGTGACCGGCATGCGCACCGGCGCCGTCTACCGCGTGCGCCTGAACGACGACGGCACGGCCATGGCGGGACAACCGTTCGAGTACTTCCGGCGCGCCAATCGCTACCGCGACACGGCGGTGTCGCCTGACGGGCGCCGCATCTTCGTGGTCACTGACAGCTTCGGCTCGGTGCTCGACCAGCAGTGGCAGCGAACCGAGACGCTCGCCGAGCCGGGCGCCCTGCTCGAGTTCACCTACGTGCCGGCCAGCCGGCAGGAGCGATAACCAGATGCAGCGCCGAGCGTTTCTTGCCCTCGCAGGTGGTGTCGCCGCCAGCCCCGTCATGCGCGCGCAGACGGCGCCCGTGTCGCCGGTGCCGACACCGCGCGACTGGAACGGCGATCCGCTGGCCTATCCGGACCCCGACATCATCGCGCTCGATCCGCGCTTCAACCGGCTGGTCATCCGCAACACGCCAATCCGGCGCCTGCACACCGGCACCCTGTGGGCCGAAGGTCCGGCCTGGAACGGCGTCGGCCGCTACCTGTTGTGGAGCGACATCCCGAACGACGTCCAGATGCGGTGGATCGAAGACGACGGCCGCGTCACCACGTTCCGGCATCCAGCGGGCAACAGCAACGGCAACACCTTCGACTACCAGGGCCGTCAGCTCTCGTGTGAACACGGCGGCCGCCGGGTGGTGCGCTACGAGCCCAACGGCGGTCTGTCGGTGGTGGCCGATCGTTACCAGGGCAAGCGGTTCAACTCGCCCAACGACGCGGTCGTGCATCCCGACGGCGACGTCTGGTTCACCGATCCGATGTACGGCATCAACGGCAACTACGAAGGGTTCAAGGCCGAGTCGGAGCTGCCGATGGCGGTCTACCGCGTGGACGGCAAGTCCGGCCAGGTCACGAAGGTGACCGACGAGGTGACGGCGCCAAACGGGCTGTGTTTCTCGCCCGACTACAAGACGCTCTACGTGGCCGACACGGGAAGCGGGCGCGCCATCAAGGCGTTCGAGGTGACAGGCGCGACGCTGCGCGGCGCCCGCACGTTTGCCAGCCTCACGATTCCCGGCACCTCGGTGCCCAGCGGCGCCGACGGCATCCGCTGCGATGTGGAGGGCAACGTGTGGGCAGGGGCGCGGCCGGGCGTGCAGGTGCTGGCCCCCACGGGCGAGGCCATCGGGATGATCCGCCTGCCCGAGACCTGTGCCAACGTCTGCTTCGGCGGCGCCAAACGCAACCGCCTGTTCATGACCGCCAGCCAGTCGCTGTTTGCCGTCTACGTGAACACCACCGGCGCCCACATCGCCTGAGTCCTCACGCGCCGAACCGGGCCGGAGCCGCCGGTGGTCCAATAGCGATAATGAGCGACGTGGAGTACGACCGTTTCGCCGACATCTACCACCTCTGGACGGCCACCGCCGGCACCACCGACGCCAACAAGCCCTTTTACGTCGAGGCGTACCTGGCGGCCGACGGCCCGGTCGTGGAACTGGGCGTGGGCGACGGGCGCATCGCAGTGGAGGCGGCCGTACGCGGACGCGACATCATCGGCGTGGATCTCTCACCGGCGATGCTCCAGTTGTGCCGCAAACGGGCGGCCGCGGCCGGCGTGCTCAACCGGCTCGTGTTGCTGCAGGGCGACTTCCGTAGCTTCGCGCTGGACCGCCCGGCCTCGCTCATTGCCCTGCCTTACCATAGCCTGGGTCATCTCACCACGCTCGAGGCCAAGCGTCAGGCCCTCCGTCACATCCACACCCAACTGCGTCCAGGCGGGCGCTTCATGTTCGACGACTTTCTGATGACGCCCGAGCGGCTGGACCAGATGCGCCGCGTGCAGTTGCGTGCCGAGTACCGGGGACCACACGGCCGCGACCGGTTGCTCTGGGTCACGTCGCTCATCGACGAGCGGGCGCAGACGATACGCGTCATCACCTGGGAGGACGAGCTTGATGCTGACGGCGTGATGATCCGCCGCCGCTATCGCCCCCTCTCTCTGAGCTGGATCACGACGGCGCAGGCGGCCGGCCTGCTGGCCGATGCTGGCTTCACGGTGGAGTCCTGCCTTGGCGCCTTCGACGGCACACCATTCGAGGCCGCCACGGCCGGGGACCAGATCTGGATCGCGCGGAAGGACACGGCATGACCGGCACGACGGGACTGAAGGATCTGCGGGTGGACTGCATCATCGGCATCTATCCGCACGAACGGGCGGCCACGCAGAGGGTGCGTCTCGACATCGAGCTCGACTACGACTTCGCGGCCGCGGCGGCGTCAGACGCGATTGCGGACGCGGTCGACTACGACGGAGTCGCGGCGAGCGTGACCCGGCTGCTGCAGACGGCTGGTTTTCAGTTGATCGAAACGATGGCCGAGCGGGCGGCGGCGCTGCTGCTCGCGGAGGTGCCGGTGGCGACCGCCGTGCGGGTCGAAGTGCGGAAGCCCGCCGCGGTGCCGGCCGCCGCCTGCTCGTTCGTGCGCGTGGAGCGCCGACGATGAGCACTGCCTCCGATCGGCGGGTGGCAGTGGTCACGGGCGGCGCCCGACGGCTTGGCCGCCATCTCTGCGTGTCGCTCGCCAGGCGGGCCTACGAGGTCGTCATCGTCTACCGATCGTCGGACGACGACGCCCGCGCGCTCGAACGAGAGATCGCCGCGACCGGCGGTCGCGCCCGCGCGCTCAGGGTGGACGTGGCCGACAAACAGGCGGTGGCGGCGGCCTTCGCCGGCATCGGGGCCGCCGAGGGCCGCGTGGATCTGCTGGTGAACAATGTCGGCAACTACAACCCGCAGCACGTCACGGCGCTCGATCCCGATGTGTGGGACGACACCATCGCGGCGAATCTCTCGGGCGCCTATTACTGCTGCCATGGGGCGCTCCCGCTGATGCCCGCCGGCGGCAACATCATCAACATCGGCATGGCGGGGCTCGAGGGCATACGCGCCAATACACGCGGCGCCGACTACTACGTCAGCAAGACCGGCCTGCTCGTGCTGACACGCGCGCTGGCCGCCGCCTACGCGCCGCGGCAGATTCGCGTGAACATGGTGTCGCCGGGGCAGCTCGAGAACTCCGTCGATCTGCCGCCGCCCGAGGAGATCAGCCGCTGGGTGCCGCTGGGCCGTTCGGGCACGCTCGACGACATCGCGCAGGCGGTGCTCTACCTGCTCGACGCCACCTACGTGACCGGCCAGAACATCGACGTCGCGGGCGGCTACCGGCTCTGATGCCGCAGGCGTCCGCGCTCGTGCCGCTGTGGGACCGGGCGGCGGAATGGCAACGGCGGCTCTCGATGATCGAGACCGCGCGGTCGTTCCTGTACCTCTCGACGTTCTACATCGAGCACGATGCCCATGGCACGACCATCCTGGCGGCGCTGCGACGTGCTCAGCGCCGCGGCGTGGGGGTCACGCTGCTCCTGGACACGTTCGGGCAGCGGCTGGGCGGCGTGCTGATGACCGCGGCACAGCGCGCGGCGCTGGCGCAGGAGCTGGACGGGCTGCGGGCCGAGGGCGGCACCGTGACGGTTTATGCGCCGGCGTTTTCGCTGCAGCGCCTTCTTGGCGGTGGTCAGCACGTGAAGATCCAGGTCTCTGACGGCGGCGAGGCCATCGTCGGCAGCAGCAACCTGACGAAGACGTCGTTCGAGGCGTGGAACGAATACGCCGTGGCGTTGCGCGGGCCGATTGTCGTGACGCTGCTCGATAGTCTGCGCGCGTTCGGGGCCACGGTCTCGCCGGGCCATCTGGCGGCGCTGGGCGGGGCCGTGGCCGCCGATCCGGCGCCGGCCGACCTCGCGCTCGACTATTGGTACTGCAACCCTAATACCACGCAGGGCTGGACGGGGCCGTTCGGCTGGCGTGGCGCCAACGAGGTCACCGACCGCATGCTCGAGATGGTCGACGGCGCACGCGAGTCGGTGCGGATCACGAGTTTCTACTTCAAGCCGGTCGCCGTGCTGCTCGAAGCGGTGCTGCGGGCAGCCAGGCGCGGCGTCCAGGTGGAGGTGTTCCACTCGCACCGCCAGGCCCTGCCGGCCACGGACCTGGCGTGGATTGCCGCCGCCGCCAGTTATCCGGCCCTGCTCGACGCCGGCGTGCGGATTTACGAGAACCAGCACGGCGAACATTCGAAGTTGGTGCTGACCGACGACACCTGGGCCGCCTTCGGCAGCTACAACTTCGAAGACGCCGCGCACGATCGGCTGGGCGAACTGATGCTGGCGAGCCGCGACGCGCGAGCGGTGGCGCCGCTGCGGGCGATCTTCGACCAACTGCGCCTGGATCCCGACAACTTGCACGTGACCCGCCAGGGGTTCGGCCAACTGCCGCCGCCGGTGGCAACACGTGTGGCACGATACGGCCGGTTCAAGTGGTGGATGTGATGCGTTTCACCGAGATCGAACACAAGTTCGTGCTCGAGGCGAACTTCGACCTGGCGGCGTTCCGGCGGGCGCTCGAGGCGCTCGGGCCCGCTCGCGTGGACGCCCTGCAGGTCTGCGACCGCTACTTCCTGACCGGCGACGGCCGGGCTCGGAACTACATCCTGCGCCACCGTTTCGACCGCGAACTGCATCAGTTGACGATCAAGTCGCTCGACTCGGACCCAGCGGTGCGCGACGAAATCAACCTCGATCTCGGGCACCACAAGGGCGACCAGGCGGCCGAGGTCGACGCCTTCGTCCGCCGGATGGGTGTGGCCTGGGCGGGTGAATTGCAAAAGACGCTCGACGTCTGGTACTTCGCAGACTGCGAAGTGGTGCACTACGTGGCCACCAGCGGCGGCCGCACCGTGCGCTGCGTGGAATTCGAGGCGATCCATCAGCCGTCGATTGCCGACGCCCTGTCGGTTATCGACCGCTACGAACGAGCCACCGGTTTCGATTCAGCCGCGCGGTCGCGGCAGTCGCTCGTGGATCTGCTCTTCCCTGACGTGCTCGAGGCCCGCTAGCGGATCTCGTCGCTCGGGGTCCCCTCGGGGATCAGGATCGCCAGGTCGAAGCCGAAGATGAGCCGCAGCAGCCGTGGGTCGAGGCCTGCCTGGCGATCGGCCCAGCGCCGCATCTGGCGGAAGTCGAACAGCGACCAGCCCTGCTCGGCGAGCGCGCGCTCGAACACCGGCTTGGCGTACGGGAAGTCGGACACCCCCGGGCCCGTCTGGTCCACGGGCGCCGCGATGAACGGCTTGCCTACGCCGGCGAATCGCCGCTGGTTGCCCTTCACCGCCATGATCAGGATATGCAGAGACGGCGTCCCCAGTCCGTCGGCCACTTCGGCGATGTAGTTGCCGAGCTCGCGGCTGTTCAGGGTGTTCAGTCCCTTCATCACGTGCAACGCTCCGAACTTGAACAGGGCGGGTGGCGGCGCACCGCGGCGATCAGGCGCCAGGTAAGCGACGTAGTATCGCTTCATCAGCGCGGCTCGCGTGAGGTTGCTCTCGAATCCCGAGCGCGCGTTGAGGGCGTATATCTCGCGGCTGTCGAGCAGCGAGGCGACGAGCGACGCGTCATTGACACGGCCGGCGTCGTTGAGGCGATCGCGCAGGCCGGTGAGCGCGCCGACGGGAACGGTGGGCATGAAGAGGTCGAGCGGATTCCCGGTGGCCACCGCCTTCTCGTAGGCGTCGCGCTCCTGCGAGAGCAACGCCGGCAGCGCCGCGTCCGGGGCGCCGATCGACTCGAGCAGCAGCCGGCTTGCCCCCATGAGTTCCTGGTCGACACCGACGACGCGCAGGCCGGGGCCGGCCGCAGCACGGGCGTCGCGCAGGAACGTCAGTTCCTGCCGCAGGTTGTAGAAGGCGAGACTGAACGGGAAGCGCCGCATCCAGGCGGCCGCGTCGGATTCGGGATCCGACGCGGCGAGCAGGCCCGTCAGCCGGCGGCCAGCCTCAGGGCCGACCTCCAGGACGAGGTCGCGGGTGCCGCGGGAGGCCAGCTCGCGGAAGACAGCCGCACAAAACGCCGGCACTTCCGCGAGCCCGTGGTCTTCGCCGATGAGCACGTACGGCGTGGCCGACATGGCCGCCCGCAGCACGTCGGCCCCGGCGCCTTCGAGACGTCCGTCACGGACGACGATCGGCCGACGCGCCGCCGTCAGCATGTCGTCCAGTGACGCGGTCTGGGCAAGGGCAGGCGCGGCGCCACTGAGCAACGCGATGAGAGTTAGGGCCGATGAACGCATACGGCCACAGACGGCATCGGGCCCGCCGTTGTTCGGCCGGCGCATCCGGCACGACGGTTCTGCCGGGCCCGGTGGTGGGACGGAATCCGGCGGAACGTCGGGCTAGCCGTCGAGGCGCATGCCCTTGCGGCCGCCCCGCACGAGGGCGCTCTTGCCTTCCGCGGCTTCGACCAGCCCGCGCGCCATCACCACGCAGCGATCGGCCAGCGCCGCCGCGCCGTCGTGCAGGGCGGAGGATTCCTGCACGTGGCGCTCGTTGTTCTCCATGTCTTCCGCCGACCAGCCGCGCGAATGGGCGATATAGGGGAACTGCGGGAACTGCAGGCCGAGTTCGGCGAAGAAGCCGAGCATCTGCCCGGCCACGGCCTGCACGTTGTCCTGCCCGCCGGTGATGATGAAGCCGGCCACCTTGTTGCGCAGCAGGTGTTTGTTGGCGATCGTTTCCTGGTTCTGGATGCAGTTCATCCGCTCGGCCATCTTGTAGTAGAGACTGCTCGCGCCGCCCCAGCGGATTGGCGTCGCGACGAGCACCGCGTCGGCCCAGTGCACGACGCCCTCGTAGACGCGGTCCATCTGGTCGTCGGCGTCCATCTGCGTGATTGAACACGGCCAGGTACAGGCGCGCGCTGCCTTGCTGTAGAACCCTTCGCAGGCGCGGAAGTGCAGGTCGCGCAGGCGCACGAGGCGCGTCTCGCAGGCGTCCTCGGCGGCGGCACACTTGAGCGCGTGTTCCAGCAGCGCATCCGACGTGCTGTAGCGCGGATGGTCGGCCGTCATCGCGGTGGTCGAGATGCCGAGGATGCGGATCGGGCCCGGCTCACGTTGCACGGGCCGCGCCAGTGGATGCGGAGCATGCGGTTTCTTCGCACGCGCCGAACTGGGGGTGTTCCGAACGAATACGCGGCCGCCTTCGACCTTCACGTCGTGCGCCGGCACGCGGTCGGACTCGTAGCCGGGCTCCCCGATGCCGGTCTGCCAGTGAAACTTCCAGTAGTGCCACGGGCAGATGACGTAGTCACCATCGATCGTGCCCTTGCCGAGTGGACCGCCGACGTGATTGCAGACACCGGAAATGGCGCCGAACACCCCGTTCTTGCAGGTGAGCGCGACCTTCGTGCGCCCGACCGGGATCTCCTGTACTGTGCGTGTCGCCAGTTCGTCTGCGGCACCCACGTCCGTCCACACATCGTCGCTCATGCTCACTCCACCGCGCCTGCTCGCTGCCTCGCAGTATAGTGGGCGCGGCAGGGTGAGTACGACATGCTCTTGTGGCTTCCAGCGGTCGTGGTGATGTGGTGTACGGTCGGCGTGCTCGTCGCGGTGCCCTTCCTCGCGTTCGCAGCAGGCCGTGTCGTTGAAGGCACCGCCGGCAGCTCGCTGGCGTTCCGGCTCTTGATGGTCCCGGCCACCGCGCTTCTGTGGCCCGTGGTCCTCCACCACTGGATCACGGCCGGCAGACGGGAGCGGCAGCGGTGACCCGAGGTCAACGCGCCGTCCACCGCCGACTGTGGCTGCTGCTGGCGCCGTGCCTCCTGCTGCTGTTCGCCTTGGCGGCATTGTCGCGATGAGCCAGACCTTCGTCACGGTGCAGTGGAATCGCCGCAAGTACGTCTACGACGCGCTGCTCGTGGGCGGCATCGCCACGTATCTGTGGCTGTTCCAGCGGGTGAGCCAGGTCGCGCTCAGCGGCGAACACGCGATCACGCCGGAGATTCTGGGCATGCGGGCGTGGGGCTCGTGCGCCTTCCTGATGCTCACGGCGATTCTATGCCTCGGTCCGCTGGCGCGGCTGGATCGGCGCTTGCTGCCGCTCGTCTACAACCGCCGCCACTTCGGCGTGATCTTCTTCGTCGTGGCCGCGAACCACGCCCGGCAGGTGCTCGACTTCTATCATGCCTACGGCCACGTCTCGAAGCTCGAGTCGCTGCTCATGAACGACGTGGCGTTCACGACCGCATCCGTGCCGTTCCAGCTCTTCGGCGCTGCGGCGCTCGCGATTTTTCTCGTGATGGCGGTGACCAGCCACGACTTCTGGCAGAAAATCCTCGGCGCGCGGGCGTGGAAGTCGCTGCACATGATGGTCTACGCGGGCTACGCGCTCGTCGTCGCGCACGTGGCGTTCGGCGCGCTGCAGTTCGAGACATCGCCCTGGCTCGCCGGTGCAGTGGCCGCGTCGGTGGCCATGGTCGCCGCGCTCCATGTGATGGCGGCGCACCGGTCGACGTCCGCCGATCGCGCACCCGCCGCGTCGCAAGTGGACCTCGACGGCGCCCGCTGGGTCTCGGCGGGACCGGCGGCCGCGCTCGTCTCGGGCCGCGCGCGGCGCCTGGTGTTGCCAAGCGGCGAGAATCTGGCCATCGTGCGCGACGGCGACGCCATCTCGGCGCTGCACGGCGTGTGCGCGCACCAGGGAGGCCCGTTGGCCGAGGGCCGCGTCAGGAACGGCTGCCTCACCTGTCCCTGGCACGGCTGGGAATATCGCGCCGCCGATGGACAGTCGCCGCCGCCGTTCACCGAGACGCTGCCCACACACCGCGTGCGGCTCGACGGCCGCGGGCACCTGCTGGTGGATGTGGCCGCGCAACCACCCGGCACGCCTTGTGAGCCGGTGCGGCTCGATGCGGGCAGCACGACGGCAGGCAGACCGGAGGGCGACGACTTCTTCGTCGGTTATCTGCCCATGAGCACGCGGGCAGCACGCTTCAGCCTGGCGAGTGCGGCCGGCATCGCGGGTGCCGTGCTGCTCGTCGGCGTGGTGCTGGCCGGCTTCCAGCGGAGCCCCGGCGCCAACCTGCGTTCGGGCGCCTACGGTGTGCGCCACGCCGGCCTGCTCTTCCAGTTGCCTTACCCCCATCTGCGCACGCTGAATGCCGAGGGCGCCGTCACGACGTTGCTCTTCACCGGCTGGACCAAGAACAACCCCGACGTTCCGGCCGACAAGGTGACGCAGGCGGTCGTGGCAACCGGCAACGTCTACGAACGCGACGGCCTGCTCATGTTCGAGGGCGCCGGCGGCTTCGACGCCGCCACGGACCTGCCCGCGGCCGACCTCGCGCGACTGCAGGCGGTGGCAGAGGAGCCGCTCGGCGAGGTCACGCTGCGCGGCGAGATCGTTGACTCGAAGTGTTATGCGGGTCGCATGCGGCCGGGCGTGGGCCATGGCCATCGCGCCTGCGCGCAGCTGTGCATTCTGGGCGGCATTCCGCCGGTGCTCGTAACGTCGGACACCGCGGGCCGTGAGACGCGCTACGTGCTGGCCTCGCCAACCGGCGGCCGTATCAACCGCGAGGTCGCGCCGTTCGCCGCCGAACCGGTCGAAGTGCGCGGACGTCTCGTGCGGCGGGGCGACCTGCATGTGCTGCAGGTCGACCCGGCGGAGATCCGCCGGCAGTGAGCACGGGCACACCCGCCGCCGTGGCTCGGCCGCCGCGGGTCTGGTTCGTCGACATCGTGCGCCTGCTGGCGTCGCTGCAGATGGTCAACGGCCACACCATCGACGCCGTGCTGCTGCCCTCGATCGAGCAGGGTCCGACTTTCGAGCTGTACAACTGGGCGCGCGGACTGGTGTCGGTCTGCTTCCTGATGGTCGCCGGCATGGCGTTCCACCTGAGTTCGCTGGCGCGCTACGAGCAGCATCGCCGGAACCCGGCAGCCATCCGGCGGCGCTTCCGCCGCGGGCTCGTGGTCATTGCCGGCGGCTACGTCCTCGGCTTCCCCTGGGCCGCTACCTCGCCCGACCCGGCGCAGGCCGAGCTCGCCTGGACCTACTTCTTCTCGGTGGGGATTCTGCACAGCATCGGCGCGGCGCTCATCATGCTCGAGCTGCTGGTGCTCGCCTCGCGCTCGGCGCAGCAGGTCGTAGCGGCCACCGGTGGGCTGGCCGTGCTCGCCTTCGCGCTCGCCCCGGTCACCGACGCCACGCTCGCCCGCGGCGCCGTGCATCCGTTGCTCAACTGGATCTCGCACGGCGGCGGTTCGCCGTTTCCGCTGCTGCCGTGGACGGGCAACGTCTTTGCCGGGGTGGTCATGGGATGGATCGTGCTGCCGCAGGGGGGCCACACGCCCCATCGCGTGATCTGGTCACGGCTCGCGGCGCTCGCTGCCAGCGTTGGCGTGCTGGCGCTGGCGGCCGAGGCGTCGCCGTGGACGCTCGTGCAGTCCTCCACCCATCCGTCAGCCCAGCCGGCCTTCGCCGTCTCGAATCTGGCGGCCGTGCTGGTGGTGACGCTCCTCTTGTCGATCGTCTCGGCCCCGATGCGCTCGATGCCGCGCGTGCTGCGCATCCTGTCGGGCGAGACACTGACGATCTACATGTTCCACCTGATCGCGCTCTTCGGTGGGAGCTTCCAGTTGGCGCGACGGATCGGCCCGACGCTCACCCTGCCGCAGGCGCTCGCGCTGGCCGCCGGCATGATCCTGCTGACGAGCGCCTACGCGCTGGCCTGGCACCGGTTCAAGGCCTGGCGGCAGACCCGCGGGGCCGGCCACGTGTTCCCGAGGCCTACGGCCCTGCGGGAGCCCGATCGAGTGCCTTGAGCGTGACCGTGAAGCTGATGGGCACGCGCGCCGGATTGAAGCACACCGTGTCGTCGCAGGCCTGGTATTCGAGCGCGCCGGTGATGGTGACCGAAGGCAGGCTGCCGAGCAGCTTCTGCATCTCGGGCGTCGCCAGCAGCGTGACGTCGCGCTGGAGCCGGAACGGCTTCGAGTAGACCTCGACGCGCTCGTCGAGCGGTTTGAAGTGATAGATCTCCGACGCCGGATACACGACCTCGTGCGCGCGCAGCCACGGCTGCGGGTCGATGGTGAGACGCACTACCTGATAGTCGTGCTTCCCCGGCGCGTAGAGGTGCATGGCACGTTCCGGCGCGACGTCGGCCACGATGGTGAGCCGATGCCCTGGCGCCGCCACGCCGTCGCTGAGCGACGCCGTCATCGACAGATGCCGCGTCGACGCCGAGATCGCCGGGCCACCGGCCGCGCCGCCCATCGTCGCGAGGATGGTCGCCGCCGTGTAACGCTCCTGGTAGGCGTTTTCGAAGAAGCGAGACACCACGACGCCCTTCGCATCGAGGATGAACGTGCCGGGATGGGGAATGCCGAAGGCGGCCGTCTTGGGGTCAACGGTGTCGTTGAACAGCCCGTAGCGCTTGATGGTGGCCGATCCGGGATCGGCGAGGAGCGGGAAGGTGATGCCGCGCGAGTCCGCAAACGCCTTCAGCGTCGCCGGCGAGTCGTAAGTGATCGAGACCAGTCCCAGACCCTGGCGGCGGATCTCGTCGTAGCGGCCCTGCAGCTCCACGAGCTGCGTTTTACAGTACGGTCACCAGTCGGCCGAACGGCTGAAGACGAGCATCAGCCCTTTCGGCCCGGAGAGTGACGCCAGCGTCTGCAGTGTGCCGAACTGGTCGGTACCCGACAATGGCGGCACCGTGGCGCCTACCTGCGGTCCGAGCTTCGCGGTGTCCACCGCCGGCGCCGGCTGCTGCGTCGTGCCGACGACAGCGGCGGCCCCGGCGAGGGCGACGAACACACCGCACGCAATCAGTTGTCTCACGATCACAAGAGTAGTCCTTCCCGCAGGATCACGGTGGGTGAGACGCCGGACCGGAGGCAGACGTTTCGCCACGGCCTCGGCGCGCGACAGGGCACGGTCTCATCCGCGGGGCTCGTGACCGGTGAGAATCAGCGACTGGCCACGCCGTTTGGCGGCCCACCGGTAGCGCTCGCCGCCCGGCACCGATCGCGCCAGCGCCAGCAGTTCCTCCGGCGTGTAGGCGCGCAGCGCCGACACGGTGCCATCCCACGCGAAGAGGCTCGGAATCGCCGGGACGAGATAGGTCCACAGCACGCGCGACCACCGAAACGGCCGCGCCAGCGGCACCAGCACCAGCGCCATGACGAACAGCAGCAGCAGGTTCGGCACCGCGGCGATGGGCGCAAGCACCACCGGCAGCCTGCGCATCGTCGGCGACGCGGCGACATCCACGAACGCCAGCGGCACGCGGGCATCCACCGCCGCCTGCAGGATGGCCCGCACGGCGGCCGGCGGGAAGTGGTGCAGCGCCCCGAACATCGTGCGGATGGCCGGCGCATGCGGCAACACGTGCAGCGCGTCCACCGGACCCGGGAGGTAGTGCACCGAAGCGTCGCCCAGCGCCGCGACGCGCTGCCGCGCGGCGTCGTTCGGGTAGCGGTCGCTCAGGGTGATCTGCGCCGGTGCTCGTCCCTGCGCCGCAAGTACCGCGCGCATGGCCAGCGCGCCGCCGCCGCCGCCGGAACACAGATCCAGCCAGCGCCGCTCCCCCGCCGCCTCCATGAACGCCGTGAGCACCGGCGCCGCCGGTGTGTAGAAGCCGATCTTCGCGAAGAGGACGTCCAGCAGATCGGTGGCGCCGTCGCGGATCGCCGGCGGCACCCAGGGTTGGTCTTCCAGCTCGACGAGGTGCAGACGATTCATGGGCCGGCGGCGACTGCACTCTACACCGTGAGTCGCAGTAAGGTGACTGGATGCCCACGGTGACCGAGACGCTGTGCACGCGCTGCGGCCTGTGCTGCGACGGCACGCTCTTCGGCGACGTCGAGCTGGCCGGACGCCGGGAAGCCGCGCGGCTCGAAGCGCTCGGGCTGGACGTGGATGCCGACGACGCCGACGTCGAGCTGCTGGCGCTGCCGTGTGCGGGCCTGCGCGGCACGCGCTGCGGCGTCTACCGTCATCGGCCGCGGTGCTGCCGCACCTTCGAGTGCCGCTTGCTGCAGGAGGCACAGCGCGGCCTCGTCACCGCCGACGACGCCCTGGCCCGCATCGCTGCGGCCAGAACGCAGGTGCAGACGGTGACGCACCTGCTGGCCGGACTGGAGCCGAGGCGAGGGGCGCGCCTGCCGCTGGCCGAACGCGTGGCCGATGCACTCGCGGCCGCGCCCGCGCGGTCGGCGGCGACGGCGCGTCAACGCGCGGCGCTCATGGACGCACGCGACGCCCTGGCCCGCACGATCACGACGACGTTTCTCGATTGAGGAGACATCCCATGCGCCAACCCGACGACGCCGTTCGCGACCACCTGATGCGAGTACTCGACTGGGAAGATTCGCACGTCGGCTTCGACAAGGCCGTGGCGGCCGTCCCGCCCGAGGCCCGCGGCGCGCGGCCGCCCGGCTTCGAGCACTCGCTGTGGCAGTTGCTCGAGCACATCCGCATCGCGCAGGACGACATCCTCGACTTCTGCCTGAACACCGCCTACGAGCACAACCTGTCGTGGCCCGACGACTACTGGCCGGCGTCGGCGGCGCCGCCCGACGACGCGGCGTGGCACGCCGGCATCGCCGCCTGCACGCAGTCGCGGGAGCGGCTGCAGCAGGTGGCGCGCGAGGTCGATGACCTCACGGTCGCCGTGCCGACCGGGAAGGCGAACCAGACCTATCTCAGGGCAATTCTGCTGGCGGCCGATCACGTGGCCTACCACGTGGGACAGATCGTGTCAGTACGACGTGCGCTGGGGGTGTGGGGCTAGCCGCGAGGTGGGACTAGCGTCGCGCATCGACGACGCCGACGTGGCCGTGCGCCGCGTAAGCGAGCACCCGCGTGTCGCAGGTGACCAGCGACGCCCCGGTGAGGCGTGCCGTCGCGATCAACATCCGGTCGGCGGGATCGCGATGCGGCGCGCCAGGCAGCCGCGTGCTCTCGATCGCGATCGCCGGCGAGATCCCTTTCAGTCGCACCCCGGGAAACGCCAGCGCGCGAGCGACCCAGGTGCGAACCTCCAGTGTGAGTTCGAGGCGCCGGAGCGCGTCGAGTTGCGCGACCTCCCACACCGAGATCGCCGACACGAGCACGTCGCCCCGCTCGACGGCGGCCTCGACGACAGGCTCGATGCGCGGCGAGAACCGTGCCCGGTCGCCCTCCACATACCAGACCCAGATGTGCGTATCGAGCAGCACGAGGCCGGCGGGCTCAGTCTTCGCCATCCCAGCCTTCCAGCGCCCCCCACGGCTCCTCGAGCGGGCTGACGATATCGCCCATCGTCGCCACCGTCCCCTTGAGGCTGCCGAGCATCGGCCGGCGTTCGAACGTCGCCGGCAGCAGCCGTGCCACCGGGACGCCGCGCTTCGTGATCACGTATTCGCCGCCTGAGCGCTGGACGTCGTCCATCAACGCCAGGCACCGCGCCTTGAACTCGCCGGCAGGAATCTCGCGACTCGGGCCCGGGCTTGACGAGGATGTGCGGTATGTCGCCCTCGCCTCGCGGACTCTCGAGACCCGACGGGCGGGTACGATACGTTTGGTGACCATGATCTCATGACCATGATACGCTGGTCCGCGTGGGCCGCCAAGGCGTCGCCCGCCGCAAGACGCCACGACGTTGGACGCGCTGCCAACCCCGAAGGCGCTCTGTTTCGAGGCGGGCGAAGTACGAGAGGATAGGCCGTTCCCGGAGGTCCCTCATGCGTGCCACGCGTCTTGCCGTCGTTGTCGTTCTCTTCGTTGCCGGCGCCTGGGCCGTCACCGGCCGCGCGCAGTCGCAGAACCCGTTCGGGCAGCCGTCCGCGGAGAAGCCGCAGCCGGCCGCGCACATCAAAGCGGTGCCCGGATCGCGCGCGCAGGGCTGGTTGACGCAGGGGCGCTCCGAAGTGGTGGCCCGGCACGGCATCGTGGCCACCAGCGATCCGCTGGCGGCGCAGGCCGGGCTCGACATCCTGCGGCAGGGCGGCAACGCCATCGACGCCGCGGTCGCCACCGGCGCCATGCTCGACGTGACCTCGCAGAACGACACCGGCATCGGAGGCGATCTCTTTGCCATCGTCTGGGTGGCGCGCGAGAAGAAGCTGTATGCGCTTTCGGCCGCCGGCTGGGCCCCGGCCGGCTGGACGCCGGAGTTCTTCGCGAAGCTGGGCGCCAAACAGGTACCCGGGTCGGGCGTGAACGCGGCCACGGTGCCGGGCGCGGTGGCCGGCTACGACGCCTTGCTCTCCCGCTTCGGCACCATGAGCTTCAAGGAGACGTTCGCGCGTGCCGCACAGGTGGCCGACGAGGGCTGGGGCCTGGCCGAGCGGCGACATAGCGACGTGCTCGGCTCGGTGAAGGGCCTGAACGCGGATGCAGACTCGAAGGCCACGTTTCTCGACGGCGTCAACGCGCCGGCCCTCTACAGCATCATCAGGAATCCGAATCTGGCCAAGGCGCTGCGCCTCATCCAGGCGCAGGGCAAAGACGGCTTCTACAAGGGCGCCATCGCCGATGCCATCGTCGCCAAGGTGAAAGCCGGGGGCGGCGTGATGACCCACGACGACCTGGCCAGCTTCGCGCCCGAGTGGGTCGAGCCGATCACGACCACCTACCACGGCTACGACATCTTCCAGTTGCCGCCGCCCGGTCAGGGCTTCGCCGCGCTCGAGATGCTGAACATCCTCGAAGTCTGCATGCCGAAGCTCGGCGTCAATCTGGCGTCGCTCGGGCCGTCAGACCCGATGTACTGGCACATGATGGTCGAGGCGAAGAAGCTCGCCTACGCGGATCTGCTGGCCAGGAACGGCGATCCGAAGTTCGCTCCGGTGCCGGTGGCGCAGCTCATCTCGAAGCAGCACGCCGCCACGCTGTGCGGAAAGATCAGTCCCGACAAGGCGGCGACGCCGAGCGTGAACGGCGGCACCGACGGCGGCACCATTTACCTGACCACCGCCGATCGCTGGGGCAACATGGTGTCGCTCGTGCACAGCGTGTTCAGCGTCTACGGCAGCCGCGCCACCGTGGGCCCCTACGGCTTCGTGCTGCACAACCGCGGCAGCGCCTTCTCGCTCGATCCGAGAAGTCCCAACGTGGTGGCGCCGCGCAAGCGCCCGTTCCACAGCATCATCGCCGGCTTCGTGATGAAAGACGGCCAGCCGCTGATGGCCTTCGGCAACATGGGCGGCAGCGTGCAGCCCGAAACGCACGCCCAACACATGGTGAACGTCATCGACCACGGCATGAACGTGCAGATGACCACCGACGCCGCGCGCTTCACCCACAACCAGAACAACAACACGCTGTCGCTCGAGCACAACCTGTTCGCGTTGGTCGGCAGGGCCCTCGAGGCCAAGGGCCATAAGGTGCGTGGCGTCGACGGCGGCGCCGTCGGCGGCTACCAGGGCATCCTGTTCACGCGCGACTCGAGCTTGCCGGTGCCGGTCTTCGACCGCATCAGCATCGCCGCCGATCACCCGGTGAACGGGGTCTACCGCGCCGGCTCCGACCACCGCAAGGACGGTCAGGCCGTGGGCTGGTAAGAGGGCGCACTCTGGCGTCTTTCGGTCACATCGACGCGCGGCACAGCTCGCAGACGTCGATCGCGCATCCGGGCAGCAGCGGCGTCGTCAGGGTGCCGCCATCCTCGGCGCTCAGCTCTTCCACTCGCACCGGCCGGCCTGCGGATGGCTTCGCAGTCATCGGCGAAGACCACGGGATTCTCCCGCCATGGCCGCAGTCTGCAGCCGGACATCACCCGAGCCAACGCCACGGCCGTGCCAACCGGAATCAGGCCGGTTCAGCCGGGTCATAGGGCTTGCGCCGCAGAATCTGCGGGGGCTGCATCCGCCAGGCCGTGCGGTATCTGCGCCGCCTACCAGACGACGCGGGCCAAGAACTCGTCGAAGTCGCGGACCGCCAGATCCGGCGCCTCGGCGAGGCCGGCCAGATGCGCCACGCTGAAGGTGGTCGTCACGGCCACCACGCGCATCCCGGCCGCCCGGGCCGCCGTGATACCCATCGGCGCGTCCTCGAACACGAGGCAGTGGCCGGCCGGCACGGCGAGCTGCCGGCTGGCTTCGAGGAAGACGTCGGGCGCCGGTTTGCCCAACGGCACCTGGTCGCCGCGCACGATGGTCGGGAACGCGCCGGCGAGGCCGATTTCCTCCAGCGTGTGGGCGACGTTGAGCGCCGGGGCCGAGGTGGCGAGCGCCACCGCGATCCGGTTGGCGTTCAGGCGCTCGAGCAACGCTGTCAGGCCGGGCACCAGGCGGAGGCGCCCGCGCGACACCTCGCGGTACAGCCCTTCCTTCTCGTGTTCGCAGGCCATCCACTCGTCGCGCGACATCTCGCGGCCGAAGAGCACCGGGAAGATCTCGCTGTTGCGGCGGCCATCGAGCCTGGCCCGGTCGGCGGAGGTGAGCGCGGGCAGGCCGTGGCGCTCGGCGAAGGCCGCAAACGCCTCGGCATGCAGGAACATGTTGTCGACGACGGTGCCGTCGAGGTCGAAGATGGCGGCGCGCGGCCGCGTGACGGTGGGCACGTCTACTCCTGCCGCGGTCTGAGCCCGGGCAGGTAGCGGCCGTGGGTGACGCGCAGCGACATCAGATCCTGCGGCAGGATCTTGAACTGGTTGGCCACGCGGTGGATCTCCGCTTCTTCGGCCATCGAGATCGCCGAGTCGGTCGAGGCCACGCGGAACAGACAGCGGACCAGCGCCACCTTGCGATCGTAGTCGGCCGCCTCCGCGAACTCCTGCGCCACCTGGAAGTCGGCGGTGCCGCCGAAGAGCGCGTTGCTCGACTTGGCCAACCCGACGACCACCAGCGCCTGGTCGGGCGAGAGACCGCCTTCTTCGGCCACGATCGCTTCCATGGCGCGCGTCTCTTCAGGGCTGATGTGGCGGTCGGCGTGGGCGATCCGGCCCAGCAGATACGCGAAGCGCGCGAGATAGCGCGCGCGGTCGGGCTCGAGGTGCTCGAGCGTCTCGACCAGGTCGCGCAGCGGCGCGGGCTCGCTCGCCTCTGTCGGCTCGTCGGCAAGACCGAGCCACGCGCGGATGGCGTTGAACGGCACCGGCTACGGCTCGATCGTCGCCGTCTTGATGTAGTCCATCTTCGGGAACGACTTGGTGAGATAGGCGTTGCCCTCGGCCGCCACGCGGCCCTGCGGCGGGCCGCCGCCCCCCGGCGCGCCTTCACCGTAGCCGGTGTAGATCTTGTCCACCACGTCGATGCCGCTCACCACTTCGCCAAACGGCGCGAAGCCCATGCCGTCGAGGTTGGTGTTGTTGCGGAAGTTGATGAACACCTGGGTGGTGCGGGTGTCGGGCGTCGCGCCCATGGCGAAGGTGATGAAGCCCTTGCGGTTGCTCTGCGTGACCTTGTCGGGCGCGATGCGCGCGCTCTGCCACACCTTGGTCACCGTAGGGTTGGCGTGGAGGCCGAACTGCACCATGAAATTGGGCACCGCGCGGAAGAAGCGGGCCTCGTCGTAGAACCCGTTCTTGACGAGGTTGTAGAAGCGATCGGCGCCGTTGGGCGCCCAGGCGCGCGTCACCTTGATCACGAACTCGCCGATGCTGGTGTCGAACTTGACGTTGTAGGTCTCCGGCGCCGTTTCCTTGAAGTTGCCCGGCACCATCAGCGACTTACGCACCGCCGCCTGCTCGGCGCCGACGCTCACCACCGCCGCGACTACCGCGGCCAGCGCCGCACCCGTCAAAGTCCGTGTTCCACACATCATGCTCGTCTTCCTCCGCCCCCTACGATACAAGCTTCGGCTTCGCGGGGAAACGTCGGTCGTCAGATCGGCGCCCCAGGGCCTACGATGGCGGCATGCCTGACCCCGTCCTGCCCGAGGGGCCCGTGGAAGAGCGCGACGGACCGCTGCGGCCGATTGCCGGCGTCGCCACCGACGTCGCCGGGTTCGTGGGCGTCACGGAAACGGGGCCCACGGCGCCGACACTGGTCACGAGCTGGGCTGACTTCCAGCAGACCTTCGGCGGCGTCATCGACCAGCCGCCTTTCGTCACGCCCTTCTGGCGCCTTCCCTATGCGGTGCGCGGCTTCTTCGAAAACGGCGGGCGCCAGGCCTGGATCGCCCGGGTGCTCGACGCGCTTGCCCCGGCATCGCCAGGGGACCTTGCGGGTGTCATCGGCGAGGCCACAGGTGCGGCGGCCGCGACCGGCATCGAGGGGCTGATGGCGCAGGCGGAGATCACGCTCATGGCTGTGCCCGACGACGTCGTCGAGCCGGCCTTCGCGGCCGCGCTGCTCGACCGCTGTGAGCGATCACGCGATCGCCTCGCGATCGTGACGGTGGCCTCGGGCGCCACGGCCCCGCAGGCAGTGAGTCTCTTGCGCGACTCGAGCTACGGCGCGCTCTACTATCCGCATCTCCACGTCCCGGCGCCGCACCTGCCGCGTGGCTACGTCGTGGCGTCGCCCAGTGGGCACGTCGCCGGGACGCTGGCGCGGCTCGACGTTGGCTCGGGACAGCACACCGACGGTGGCGAACTGGCCGCGGTCGGGCTCATCGACGACCGCCACCCGAGCGGCGTCGGCGCGCTCGACCGGCATGTCACCGCCCGCGATGTCGAGCAACTTGCGCCGAGAGGCGTGAACGCGCTGCGCGACTTCCGGCGCAGCGGCCGGGGCATACGGGTGTGGGGCGCCCGCACGATGTCTTCCGATCCGGCGTGGAAGTACGTGCACCTGCGGCGCTTGTTCCTGTTCCTCGAGCACTCCATCGAAGGCAGCACGCAGTGGGTGGTGTTCGAGCCCAACGCCGAGCCCACGTGGGCGGTATTGAGGGCGGCGGTCACCGATTTTCTCCATGGCCGCTGGCGCGCTGGAGCGTTCGCAGGGGCGACGCCGCGCGAAGCCTTCTTCGTGCGGTGCGACCGCTCCACGATGACGCAGGAGGACATCGACACCGGACGTCTCGTCTGCGAGGTTGGCGTGGCGCCGCTGCGGCCGGCGGAATTCGTCATTTTCCGGATCGGCCACTGGACGCACGAGCACCCGTAGCGCAGGCACCGGCGTCAGCGCACGAGGCGTGTGACGTGCGCCGCCACCGCCCGCCACTGGCCGTCCTGTCGCTGCCAGATATCGGTGTAGCGGCCGCTGCCGGCGCGACCCTCGCTGGTCTCGTAGACGGTGCGGGCGTGGACGATCGCGGTGTCGCCGACGATGCGGACCTCGACATCTTCACAGCGCAGACGTTTCAGGTTCGACGGCCGGGCCACCTGCGCCAGAAACCCCGCGCGATCGAGCAGCGTGCCGTCGGGATTGGTGTTGCGGAAGTCGGCGGCGAGCAGCTGGTCGAAGCGCGCGGCATCGGAGGTGAGCACCGCGCGCACGTAGTCGTCATTCAGACGCGTCAGCTCGGCGCGGTCGTCGGACGCGCCCGGCGCCGTGGGGCGCGGCGGTCCACTGTTATCGAGGTCGGCGGCGATGAGCCAGCGGCCGTCGACTCCCTGTGTCAAAGCCAGCACGAACCGGCCGCCGGGACCCGTGGTGTCCGGATAGCGGTAACTACCCACGATGTGTCCCGACGTGCCCGCCGTTGCGTAGGCATAGGCGGTGAGCTGCAACACTCCGCCCGGCCCCTGAATGTTCCTGGCGATGGCCGCGCGTCCGCGGGCAATCGGACTGCCGCTCTGCACGGCGAACCCGTCGACTGCGAAGAGACGCGCCAGGGCCGACCCGTCGCCGTCACGCCACGCCCGTTCGTAGTCGCGCAGCACGCGGTCGAGTGCCGGTGGCAAGGTGATGGCGGGCGGTTCGGCAACGGCGGCCACACGGGGCTGACCGGCCCGGGCGGCGGGCGTGGCGGCGATCAGCACAACCAGAAGCGCGACAGACGCGGAAATCAGGCGAACCATGCCGGCCAGTGTAGCCGCGGCTGAGCCGCGGCTAAGGATTGAGGTCGGCACGGCTGGCGCCGGCAGCAGCGGTGACGAAGCTGGCGAGGAAGCGCACCTTGGCCACCTTCAGGTCGGCCCAGCCACCGGTCTCGCCGCTCTGGAACGTTGAGCGCTCGGAGATGACGTTGACGCCGTGGCGCGCCGGCGTCTCGTCGATGAGCGCCTGGAGGAACGGCGCGTTGCTCGTGACGCCGACGGCGATCGGCGCCTCGCCGGAATCGGCTACCGCTTCGCGGTAACCGTCGGCCGAGGTGGTGCGGGCCGGCGAGAAGTCGCGCTGCGCGACGTGCTCGATGTTGACCAGCATCACCGCCCGGTTCGCCAGATCGGAATTGGCGGCCACGAAGCTTCGGGGCCCGTTGATCCCGGGCGTGTGGTGGCCGGCACTGGCCACGAGCACGATCGTGCGGGGGGGCGGCGAGGCGGCCTTCGCGCAGTGACGCGCCAGCGCCACCAGCACCGCCAGGCCGTCGGCGTTGTCGCCGGCGCCGTCGAACCAGCCATCGGCGTGTGCGTTCAGCACGATGGTCTCGGCACTGGCGCCGGGGATGACCGCCACGGCATTGGTCGCCGTGAGCCCGCGGAACGTCTCGGTGGTGAGCTCGATCTGCGCCCGCACCTCTTGCTGCACGCCGGCGGCGGCGGCGCGATCGAGCAGCGCCTCGAGGAACCAGCCGTCGCGGCCGTCGATGTTGAAGCAGGGATTGCCGCAGTCGGTGAAATCGCGCGACAGCTCGTTGCCCGGCAGGCGCACGAGATTGAAGACGCCGACGGCGCCGCCCTTGACCAGCGCCTCGGAGCGCGCGTCCACGGCCCCGCGCTCGAAGAGCATGTGCCCCTGCGGCACGATGCGCTGCACGGCGATCTTGCCCTTGACGTCGATGTGGCGGAGCACCGCCGGACTCGCCGTGCCCACGTAGACGAGCGGCGCCGTCACGCGCACCGCGGGCACGGTGCCGCCTGGAAGCGTCAGGCCGAACCACGGCCCGGGGGAGCCGCGCCCGGCTGGGCCTGCGGGGATTCCAACGACACGACCACGGCCAGCGCGAGCAGCAGGGCATTGCGCACGGCGGCATTGTAGACCCGCGCGGCAACGACGTCCGCGCCTCGACGGGCGCCCTCAGCGCGCCTGACAGTCGGGACTACTGCCGCCGTTGGTGCGCAGGTAGCCCACGTAGTACTCGATGCCTCGGGCCACGCTGGCACGACGCGCACGGTCGTCGCCGAGCAGCGACCCGATGGCGGCCGCCCAGGCGGCGCCGCAGGACGCCGGCGCCGCGTCCGAGCGCGCGCAGTCGATGAAGCCGCTGAGCGCCGCGCGATACACCGCGAACTGATCCCGTGTCATCGGCCGTCCGTGGCCGGGAATCGCGGTGGTGAAGGGCGTGGCCCACACCTGGTCCATGGCCGCGCGCCAGCGGTCGGGGCACGCCGTTTCGAAGTAGGGCACCGGCATCGTCACGAGGTCCCCGATAATGGCGACCCGGGTCGCGTCGTCGTAGAGCCACACGTCGGCGTCGCTCACGGCCTTGTCGGTGACGCGCACGTCGAGGGGCCGGCCGGCGATGCGCATCGGCTCGGAGACGGTAACGGCCACGTCGGGCCGCAGGACGTCGCGCTTCTCCATCGTCGCGAGGAAGATGCGGATCTCGTCTCTCTGCATGTCGGAGACGTCCGCTTTGGCCAGCAGACCGCGCACGCGATCGAGGTCGCGCACGAGGAAGCCGCCAGGCGCCAGCGCCCGATCGACGGCCGTGGTCGTATAGACCCGCGCCTTCGGAAACGCCGCTTCGAGGCGGCCGTTGCCGCTCGAGTGATCGAGGTGCCAGTGGGTGTTGACGATGGCCACGATCGGCCGTTGCCGCGCCACGGCGAGCGCCAGGATGGCATCGCTGTGGTAGTCGTGGCGTCCCGTATCCACCACGATGAGCCCGTCTGGCGCGTCGAGCACGATGGTATTGCCGTCGGGCCCGCGTCCCGGCACCACCGCGCCGCGAATGAGCGTGATGCCGGCGGCCACCTCCACCGGGGGGTCGGGAGCCGGGGCGGCGGCCGGCGCGCCAGGCGTGCCCGCCTGGGTGAGGCTCAGGGTGAGCAGGAACGGGATGAGCATCGGCGGCCCTGATGGTCCCATGCGCCAGGCCCGGGACACTCACGTCCATCCCTGGGATGTCGGGGGACGGTTTCATGACAGAATTCCGCGCATGCTCCGCGGCCTCGCGCCCCTCCTCACGATGGTTGTCCTCGCCGCCACGGCCCTCGGCGCCCAGGTGCGACCAGCACCCTCCGCCGGCACCGGCACCATCTACGTCGGCTCCTACTCGGGGCACATCACGGCCGTGGACGAGGCCACCGGGACCTTCACGAAGATTCCGCTGCAGACCGGGCCGCCGTTTGTCGTCCGCCTCGCGCCCGACCGCTCGCGCTTCTATGTGCAGAGCGCCAACCAGGAACGCTTCGAGGTCGTGGACGTGACGACTCGCCGCACGCTCGACACCTTCACGCTGTCGAGCGGCCAGCGCCACATCCGAGCCCTGGCCTTCGAGGTCGATCCCACACACCGCACGATGGTGGTCGTGGCCAAGCCGGCGACCAGGCTCATCGACCGCTGGGAGATCGGCGCGCCGGAGTTCCTGCTCTACGACCTGGCCGAGCACAAGATCACGCGCACGGTGCCGTGGACCATCGATCCCGAGCCCACGCAGTTCTCGTCGGCGCTGCGCTTTTCGCCCGACGGGCGGCTGCTCTACGTCTTCGGCAGCGAGATCACGATCTTCAACGCCGCGACGATGGAACAGGTGGACTCGTGGGACCTGTCGATGCCGGCGGATCCGTCGATGGGACGCTTCGACCCGGGGCCGTGGGACGACTCGTCCGATGCGCCGGGCCGCGTCACGAGCCTCTTCACGATGCGCGACGCGGTGATGAACCGCAAGCTCCTGGTCGTCGGCCGGATCGATCTGGCCGCGAAGACCGTGGACACTTTTGCCCTCGGCCCGGCACCGGCGACCGGCAATCTCAGCTTTACGATGGCGCCCGGCGGCGCCCGTGCCAACGTGCTGGCCGCCGAGATCGGCCGCCACGAGCTGTGGAACATCGACATGGCGGCGCGCGCGGTAACGGCCCGCATCGACGTGCCCACCCGCACCCGCATGCAGATGCGCACCAGCTCGACCGGCCTGCTCTATCTCTACGAAGCCGGGCGCACCATCGAGGTCTATTCGGCGGACGCCACCAAGCGCCTGCGGACGATCGAGCTCGATTCCGACATGATGTACGCGACGTTTGTCATCGTTCCGGGCGCGACGGCCGCCGCTCGGTAGGGGTACGGGCTGGCGCGCTGCGCCGGGCATCCACGACGCGGGCGCGGCCGTAGAGGACTCTGATGGACGCGACCGAGCCACAGATGGCGTGCATGGAGGTCTGGGGCGGCTCCCAGCTGGCCGACCATGCCACCGCATTCGGCGGTCTCGACGTCTGGCTCTACAGCCGGCCCCACGGCCAGTCTGCGCGCGGCGGTGACGTGGTCTACGCGTCGAGCTGCGCGACCGGCCGGATCACGCGTCTGATGGTCGCCGACGTGGCCGGGCATGGCCATACCGTGGCGGCGACGGCCGCCGACCTGCGGCTGCTGATGCGGCGCTTCGTGAACTGCCTCGATCAGACGGAGCTCGTCAGGCGACTCAATCGGCAGTTCGCCGCGCTCTCGAGCCAGGCGGCGTTTGCGACCGCGGTCGTGGCCACCTACTTCGCACCGACCCGGCGCCTCACGCTCTGCAACGCCGGGCATCCGCGCCCGCTCATCTACCGCGCCGCCGGGCAGGAGTGGCGGTTTCTCGGGAACCACGAGGCCACCGGCGCCGGGCCGCGCAACCTGCCCCTCGGCATCCTCGACATCGCCGACTACGACGCCTCGGACGTCGAGCTGGAGGACGGTGACTGCGTGCTCGCCTACACCGATGCGGTCATGGAGGCGCAGGACGCCGATGGCGAGATGCTGGGGGAAGCCGGGGTGCTGCGTATCCTGCAGCTGCTGGGCGAGGTGGAGCCGTCACGGCTCATCCCGACACTGCTCCACGAACTCGCTCACCGGTATCCCGACAACCTCGCCGCCGACGATCTGACGGTGATGGTCGTGCGCGCGACGTCACGCGAGACTCGCTACTCGCTGGCCGACCGGTTGCGCGCACTCGGCCGCGTGCTCCGTACCGCCGGCGGCGCCCTGCGCTCCGGGGCCGAGCGTCCGCCGCTGCCCGACGCCAACCTCGCCAACCTCGGCGGGGCGATCGTGCCGGCGTTGCAACGGCGCTGGCGGCGCTCTCGGCGCAATGCCGATGCCGCTGAATGGGAGGCGTAGCGGCACATAGGGGTGCGTGGCGAGGTCGAGACGTTGCAGCGACGCGCGCGGTAGGCTGCGGCAGGCCGCTTCACTGGTCCAGTCGTCACTACGCCGTTGATCAGGAGTTGAACAAGACTCCGAGGCACAACTCGCACGCACTCAATAGGTTGGCCGCTACGTGACGCCCTCAATGAGCGCAGCCGCACAACTTAGGCGAAGTTGATGTTGTCGCGAAGGCCGGTCTCGCCGGCACGTTGCAGGAGGCGAACGAAGGCAGCGCGCTCCGCGGCCCGCGTCCTGCGCCGGATGACAACGACGATCCCGTGATGGGGTTGTCCTTCCGCCAGCGCGAGGAAGTCATCGCGATTGCAGGTAACGAGCAGGCAGTTTCCCTCGAACGCGCACTGAAGCACCCGCGAGTCTGCGGCCTCTGGACCGAGCACGTCGCGAACGCGTCGCACCTCGTGGCCGAGCTCGCGAAGCAGGTAGGTCAGATCCTCTGGAACATCCTGGTCAAGGAGGAACGTCACGACCGCTCAGGTGCGGCTGCCATCTGCCGCGCGACGAGCAGGTCAATCTCGCCTCGATGATCTTCGTAGTAGGAAAGGCACTCGTATACTTGCGCCTTCCTCAGCGCCGTCAACACCGTCGCGGTCAGTGTGTCGACCGACTCGCCAGACTGAAGCAATCCGATCACGTCGTGGACCCCGATGCGCGTGCCCTCGACCCGGGCGTATCCGCCGCGCACGTCGGCCGACCGCACAATGTACCGGTACGACCGGGAGGTCTCTGGCGCCATGTCTCTATGCTAGACGGGGCCATGCCCTCGAGGCAACGGGTGCGTGTCGGTTGGGTCTCATTGGTCCAGCCCGGTGCCGTCGCAGACGTCAGCCTCGACTCCACCACGGAAACGATATGTCGCGATGTGGCGATTCAGGGACCACTCCTGAGCTGGAGTGAAGTCTGTCGCAGAGGTCGCCGGGCCGGCGCCGCGCAGCGCCGCGCGTACGCTGACCTCACATCCCGCTTCCTGTCGGATTCATCTCATGAAGTGCCGGCTTCATCTCAGCGCGGGTACGCGGGGTCCGGCGGTGGGCGATGCTGACCCTGCCGATGACGCACCAGCGCCGCGGCAGAGAAGGACTCACAACATGACGAAGACTCGGTGGTTCGGAACGATGGTCCTCGTAGCGTTCGTACTTGGCGTCGCGGCCGACGGATTCGCGCAAGGGCGACCCGGCGGCGGGCGCCCGGGCGGCGGTCAGCGTCCACCCGGCGTGGGCGGCGGGCCGCCCAGTGGTGGTCAGCGTCCGCCCAACGTGGGCGGTCAGCGTCCCGGGGGGGCTGGCAGACCCGAGGGCGCGCCGGCGCGTCCGCCAGACTCATACGGTCGACCGCCGGCCGACAAGCCCGCAGGGGCACCGGCCCGTCCGCCGAACTCCTACGGCAGGGGGCGCCAACGGCCCGGGCAGTAGCGTCGCGTGTCGACCGGGAGCGACTCGGTGTGGCCGGGTCGCTCTCCCATCCGTCAACGTCGAATCGGACAACAGCCGCAACGAAGAGGAGATCGCCGATGTGGAACCGTCACGCGTGTGGGCTGGTCGCTGGCACGGTCCTGATGGGCTCGGTCGCGTTTGCCCAGCCGGCCGAGCGTGCGTCGGATGCGGATTCGCCGACGGCCGCGGCCCGTGACCATCTCGCGCGCACGCATGCGGCCATCGCGCCGTTCGACCGTGACACGGACGGCCGGTTGGACGGGTCCGAACGCGCCGACCTGGCGGCCCGTATTGAGGAGGGTACGTGGACCGTCGTGCCGTTTCGCACACGTCCCGGCGCATCGGTGCCACCCATCGCGGTGCGGCTCGCACGCATTGACTGGGTGTATGCGACGACCACGCCGTTTGATGTCAATCGCGACGGGACACTCGATGAGGAGGAGCAGCGCGCGCTCGAGGCCGGGCTCGCGTGCCTTGCGGTGCCGCCGTGGCTCCAGCCGAGCACAGGATGCGCCGGTCTTCCGGCATGGAACCCGGCCGGTCGAGGGCTGCGCCCTTGGGGACCGTGGTGGTGGTGAGGCGTCGTCGCACACAAACGCCGTCGGACGCCGACGGTCTCTGACAGAATCGCCTCGATGAGCACCGACGAGGCGGCGGCACGCGTGCTCGCCGCGATCCAGTTCGGGGCGCCGCTCTGGGTCCCGTGGACGGCCGTGGCCATCGCCGCGATCTGGGCGAGCCACGCGTATCCCCTGGCGCGCGGTCGCCTGGTCGCTCGCCTGGCCATCCACGCGGCCACGTTCGTCGCGGTCGGCGTGACGAGCCTCCTCGCGGTCCGACTGGTCCTGGGCGCGCCGGCATTTCCCCGTGGCACGGCCTCGCCGTCGGACGCGGCTGCGTTGGCTCCCTCGCCGTCTCTCCGCCTGGCTCCGGGCGGCCTGCGGCCCGGCGGCCCCCCGGCGCCGGTCTACCTCGTGTCCCATCTGGTGGTGTACGCCCTGGCAGCCGCGGTGGCGCACGCGGTGACCGGGGCGCGGCGCGCCCGTGAGCGTGAACATCGCGCGCTCATCGCGGAAGCGCGGCTGGCCCAGGCCCAGTTGGCCGCCCTGCAGGGGCAGATCAACCCGCATTTCTTGTTCAATGCCCTGAACGGTATCTCGGCGCTCATCCACGCCAACCCGGTCGCGGCCGACACAATGCTCGGCGATTTGAGCGATCTGCTTCGAGCGGCGCTGGAGACGGCCGAGGAACAGGAGATTTCGCTCCGTCGCGAACTGGACCTACTGGATCGCTACCTGGCGATCGAGCGCCAGCGCTTCGGCGATCGACTGCAGGTGGACCGCGTCATCGCCCCAGAGACGCTGGATGCCGCCGTCCCGACGTTCATGCTGCAGCCCCTCGTGGAGAACGCGATCCGGCACGGGATCGAACCGCAGCGGGCGTCCGGCACCGTCCACCTGAGCACGACGCGCGTGGGGGCGACTCTCCGGATCCGGATCGCGGACACCGGTGGAGGGATGCTCGAGGTGGTGCGCGCGCGGGACGGTCATGGCCTCGGCCTCGCCAACACCCGCGCGCGGCTGGAGCAGCTGTACCGGGACACCACCAGTTCGCGGTCAGTCGGACGGAGGCGTTCGGCTGTGTCGTGACGCTGGAGATGCCGTTTCGTCTCGCCTCTCAACCTCCCGCGGTCGCGAGGCCGGCATGACCATTCGCACGCTCCTCGTCGACGACGAACCGCTCGCGCGCCAGCGTCTCCGGCAACTCGTGGGCGGCGAGCCGGACCTCACCGTGGTCGGCGAGTGCGTCGACGGGCCCGACGCCTGCGCCGCCATCGCGCGCGAGCGCCCGGACCTCGTCTTCCTGGATGTCCAGATGCCAGAGATGGACGGATTCGCGGTGCTGCAGCAGGTCCCGCGCGACCAGATGCCGATGGTGATCTTCACCACTGCATTCGATCGGCACGCGGTCCGCGCCTTTGACGCGCACGCCCTGGACTATCTCCTGAAGCCGCTGAAACCGGAGCGGTTCACGGCCGCCGTCGCCCGCGCCCGCGACCAGCACGCCCATCAGCGCGAGCGCACGGCCACGCGCGGTCTGCTCGAGCTATTGGCCGAGCGGCAGGCCACGGAGCCGCGCGTCACGTCGGCCCCCACCCTGACGCGGCTCACCGTCAAAACGGGGGAGAAGGTGGTCGTGGTGGCCACGCACGACATCGATTCGATCGAGGCCGCGGGCAACTACGTCGCCGTGCGTGTCGGGCCTGACAGCCACATTCTGCGCGAGACGCTGACCGCGCTCGAGGCCCAACTCGATCCGGAACGGTTTCTGCGCATCAGCCCGAGCGCCATCGTGAACCTCGCACGGATCACCGAGCTGCACCCCATGTTCAAGGGCGAGCACATCCTCGTGCTGAAGAACGGCCGACGCCTGACGATGACCCGCGGCCTGCGCGACGTCGAACAACGGCTGAG
>JANNIB010000517.1:0-1781 GCA_031404695.1 Acidobacteriota bacterium | reverse complement strand
GAAATCGGTGGTGCGGATGTTCTGCGCCAGGAATTCGATGCGGCCCTTGAAGTCGCCGGCAACGATCTGCTGCACGCGGTCTTGCCCATAGGTGAACTCCCAGTGCCCGGTCATCATGTCGACGCCGAGCAGCAGCGCGGCGTCCACCATGTCCTGCCCCTTCGTCCACAGCGCGGTGGCCGAGCCTTGCCAGGTGTCACCGCCATCGAGCAGCAGCGCGCCCGGGCGGCTGGCCTTGAGCCGTTTGACGAGCGTGGCGATGTGCGCGAAGCCGCCGAGTATGCCGTAGCGCAGCGCGGCGCTTTCGAAGTCGAGGAACGTGAGCGCGTGGGCCATCGGCGTCACGCGCGGGACGCCGGCGATCTTGAGCAGATTCTCGCCCACCAGGTGAGGCAGCTTGCCGTACTGCGCGCCGAAACCGAGGGTGACACTCGGCTCGCGGAAGTGTTGCGGCAACAGTTGCGCGTGGCAGTCGGTCAGGTGTAACAGCGAGACCTGCCCCGGCCCCTTGAACGGCGGTGGCAGGTCGTACGCCGACGCGGATTGCGCGTAGCCTGCGCGGCCGAAGCCGGCCACGGCCGCCGCACCCAGCACTTGCAGGAACTCACGCTTGCCGAGGTTCATCGCCAGTTGTCCGCCCGACCGCCCACGCTTCGGACTTAGCGAGAGGCCGCATTGTCGACCAACGTGCTGACCTCTCGCAGCCAGGCGGAACGCTGCTCCGGTGTGCTGCCAGCAACCGGGCCATACATTCGCCGAATGACGCTCGATACACCGCACAAGCCAAACACGCACCGGCGCCACAGAAGTTCGAGCGGGTCGCCAAATGTCGAAGCCTCGCGTTCAGGCGGAGTATTTGAGGTGTTGAAGACGAGTGCATGCCGCGCACGAAGAAGCCCGACCGGGATGCCCTCTGGGCCAACGTCACGAGGATACGCGTAGGCAGTATCGACCCGAAAGACCCGATCGATCCAGCCCTTGAGAATGGCCGGCGGCTGGCCCCACCAGTTTGGATGGAAGACAAGAATCAGGTCGGCACGGGCGAGCTCGGAGCAGTGTTGCTCGACGAGAGCAGCGGCTGAACTCGCATTGGCCAACTCTCCGACACATTGAACGGGGTCGAATCGCTCGGCATACAAGTCGTGGACTGCAAGTTCGTAGCCGCGGTTGCCGAGCGACTGCTCGGCGACTCGGCTCATTGCATGGCTCAGGCTGTCGTTGTTTGGATTTGCTACGACCAAGAGAGCAAGCATAAGTGCGGCCTAACGTTTGAATTCAGCGGCTGCCGAAGACAGTCCGGTGCAACGGGTCAGGCGGCAGCGCGGCCGCAGCGAGCGAGGATTGATCGCGTGCCCGCTCAAAACGCTTGACTTTGAGGCGCATCGTCGGTGATCTCGTAGTAGCCTCCCTTGTCGCCAACAAAAGTGTGCTTGGAAATCTTCAGACTGAGTGGAGTGTCGATGCATCCCATCGCGACGGCTGTCCACTTGTACCCCTCGATGGTCGGATTCCAGAACAACGTGGAGCCGCAGATCGAGCAGGAGCCGAGCTGAACCTTTTCAGACGACTGGTACCACCTGACTGACTCTGCGCCGCGTATCTCAAGAGCAGTCCGCCGTACATTGATACCGGTCCAGTAGTTGCCCGTCTGCTTTCTGCACTGTGAGCAGTGGCAGGCTTCCGGGGAGTGTTCGAGTGGTTCTTGGATCTCAAGCCGCACGGCACCGCAGAGACAGCTTCCGTGTATCACTTTTGGGCTCCTGTGGTGTTGGAAATCGAGC
>JANNIB010000516.1:0-2106 GCA_031404695.1 Acidobacteriota bacterium | reverse complement strand
GGCGGTGGAGGCCTCGGCAGGGTCGCTGGTGCTGTGGGTCAGGTCGTCCGGGGCGGCACAGGAGGAGCCCAGGAAGCCCACGTCCGGCAGCACAACACCGGTCATCTGTGGTCGACGCTTCTGGGCGAGAAAGGCGATCCGCACTTCGGCGCGCTGCACATCGCGAGCTATGTGCTCCTGGGCTTCGGCTTCTACCTGTTGTCCAGTGCATGGAACGTGCTGTACCACGCGCAGCGCCGCAACGCACTGGCTCAGTCCGGGCCGTATGCGCGCATTCGCCATCCGCAGTACGTGGCCTTCGTCCTCATCCTGCTCGGCTTCCTGCTGCAGTGGCCGACGTTGCTGACGCTGTTGATGTTTCCGATCCTGCTGGTCATGTACGCACGGCTCGCGATCACCGAGGAGACGGAAATGCAAAGGCGATTCGGCGCCGAGTTCGACGCCTATGCGGCGCGCACGCCCCGCTTCGTGCCGGCATGGCGACGTGAGACGTTGTCGGCCTGAACAGACCTCCGATCGAACACACGATTCCTCAGTCCAAGGAGAACTCGCCATGCAAACCTTCGGCTTCGATGAATCGGCGATCACACGGCTCGGCTACCCGGCCAAGGCTCGTCGGGCGCAGCGCAACGAGCACGCTCACGCATGAGCGGGAAGGCGCACTCCAACCGAGGTGCTGGCTTGCCTGGCTTCATCGGCGGGCGGCGTGGCCAGCAACGCTACTTCCGCGACCAGGCCTTCCACTTCCAGACGCTCAGGGCGCTCAACAACATTCGCGCGGACGGCGCTGACACTGCGGAAGTGCTTGAGGCCATCGGGCATATCCGCGAAGGCGATGCGCAAAGCTGGCACCTCGCGTGGGAGGCGACGGCCAACCGCGTGCTGGCGCGCGCAAGCCGCATGGCCGACGCTCGCAGCCGCGGGCAGGCGCTGCTGCGGGCACACAACTACCTGCGCACTGCAGAGTTCTTTCTGCCGCCGACCGACCCCAAGCGTCCGGTCACGTCCGCGCGAAACCTCGAGGCTTTCGATGCCGGTCTCGATGCCCTGGGCGTCGAGCGCGAGCGAACGCGCATCCCCTACGGCTTGAACCACCTGAACGCGATCTTCTATCCGGGCCCGCCGGGCGCGCCACGTGCGCATGCCCGGCCGCTGCTCGTGCTTTGCGGCGGCTTCGACTCGACGCTGGAGGAGTTGTATTTCGTGCTCGTACCCGCGGCACATGATCGCGGCTTCGCCGTCCTGACGTTCGAAGGGCCCGGGCAGGGCGCGGTGCTGCGCGAGCAGAAGCTCACCTTCACGCCCGAGTGGGAGCGGCCGACGGCTGCCGTGCTGGATGCCCACTTCGCCTTGCACCCACGGCGGGCCAAGACCGTGCTGATCGGCATGAGCATGGGCGGCTACCTTGCGCCCCGCGCGGCGGCGTTCGAGCGCCGCATCGATGGCGTCGTCGCTTTCGGCGTGCTCTTCGACTTCGGCGCCATCGCGAGACAAAGCGTTCCGAAGTTGGGGTGGTGGCTGCACGCACATCATGCCGATGCCGTGCTGGATGCGCTCATCGCCGTCAAGGCGCGACTTTCGCCAGGGTTCGCGTGGAGCGTCGCAAACGCACAATGGGTGCTTGGCACGGCCAGCGCCATGGCGACGATCGAGGTGCTGGGCACCTACACGCTGGCCCCTGTTGCCGGTCGAATCGAGGCGGATGTGCTGATCCTGGCGGGCGCCGGGGATCATTTCATCCCCGCCAGCCAAGCCGCTGACTTCGCGCGGGCGTTGACAGCTTCACGCAGTGTGACTGCGATCGTCTACGACCGTGCGTCGGGCGGGGCGGAACACTGCCAGATGGGCGCGCAGTCGCTCTGGCACGCCGATCTCTTCGACTGGATCGAGCGCATCGCCCCATCGAATGGGAACGGAGCGGTTCGGAACGAAAGGCAGGGTGTCGCGTGCCCGGCTTCGCATTTCGCGGTCACGCAATCGACGCAGTCCTCGCATCCACTCCCGATCGCAAGCGTGCCCGCTCGTCAGTCAACTCTGCCAGAGCCTCACTGAGTGTCCCGAATCGAGAGACCCCATGAAAACCAGCACCATCGAAGTCGGCGAACT
>JANNIB010000515.1:0-1978 GCA_031404695.1 Acidobacteriota bacterium | reverse complement strand
CTTTTCCATGGCGGCGAGGATGTCGGCCGGCGGCGTGATGTTCTTGATCTCGTAGCGCAGCACCTTCACGCCCCACGGCTCGCTGGCCTTGTCGAGTTCGGCGACCACGGCGATGTTGATGTTGGTGCGTTCCTCGAACGTGCGGTCGAGATCGATCTTGCCGACTTCCGAGCGCAGCGTCGTCTGCGCCAGCTGCGAGATGGCGAACAGATAGTCCTGGATGCCGTAGCTGGCGCGCTCCGGGTTCAGGATCTTGAGATACAGCACGCCGTCCACGCCGACCTGCACGTTGTCGCGCGTGATGCAGACCTGCGCGGGGATGTCGAGCGCTGCTTCCTTGAGCGAGTGTTTGTAGCGGATGACGTCCACGAACGGCAGCAGAATGTGGAAGCCGGCGTCGAGGGTGCCGGAATAGCGCCCCAGCCGCTCGACCACGAACGCACTCTGCTGCGGCACCACGATGGCCGTCTTCGCGATGACGACCAGCGCCATGATCGCGAGCAGCACGATGACGATGAATCCGCCTTCCATGAGTCGTATCCCTCGTTACTCGGCGACGACGCCGAGCTGCAGTCCCGACACCCGCGTCACCCGGCAGCGTTGATTCGCTGCGAGCGCGGTGTCGCCAACATTCCTGGCTTCCCAGTTCGAACCGCGCAACGCGACGCGGCCCACCTCACCCGGCGCGATCGACACGACGGGAAAGGCGATCTCACCGACGAGCGAATCCACCGGCGGCCGCTGGTCGGGCTCGACCCGCGCCTGGATCTTGCCGCGGAAGAGCAGCAGGCTCAGCACCGAGATTACCGTGAAGGTGAGCCACTGCGTGACCGGCCCGGTCACTGCGCCCACCGACGCGGCGGCGCCCGTCAGGATGGCGCCGATGCCGAAGAACATGATGTAGAAGCCGCTCGGCGTCACGAGCTCGACGACGAGCAGCACGAACCCGCCAGCCAGCCAGATCCACCAGTCCATGGGCGGCATCATAGCGGGTCTCGGGTCCCCGGGGCACTGTAACCGTCGAAAAGCGCCGGCCGGGCCTGGAATGTTAGGATCGAAGGCTCCCATGCCCAGAATCCTTGTCACCAACGACGACGGCGTGCACGCGCCCGGCATCAAAGCCCTCGCCGACGCCATGCGGCCGCTCGGCGACGTGGTCGTCGTGGCGCCGCACCAGGAATCGAGCGCCATCGGCCACGCGCTCACGCTGCGTCGCCCGCTCCGGCTCGAGACATTCGGTCCGCAGACCTACGCCGTGGACGGCACGCCGACCGACTGCGTGAACATCGCCGTGGCGGTGCTCTTCAAGGGGGAGCTGCCGGATCTCGTGGTGTCGGGCATCAACACCGGCTACAACCTCGGCGACGACATCACGTATTCGGGCACGGTGTCGGGCGCCCTCGAAGCGGCGCTGCTCGGCGCGCCGGCCATCGCCGTGTCACTCATGCGCACGCGCGACTGGACGTTCGACTTCGGTCCCTCGGCGGCGGTGGCGCAGGACGTGGCGGCGCACGTGCTGAAGGAAGGCCTGCCGGAGCGCGTGTTCCTCAACGTGAACGTGCCGCGCGGGCTGCCCAAGGGCGTGCGCCTCACCGTGCAGGGCAAGCGCAACCACATCACCACCATCGCCGAACGCACCGACCCCCGCGGCCAGACCTATTACTGGATCGAGGAAGGGCAGGACGACTGGCAGACCCACGACAGGAGCGACCACGTGGCGTGCCGTGAGGGCTATGTGTCGGTCACCCCACTCCAACCCGACATGACGGCCCACACCGGCGCGCCCATATGATCCTGGAAAACCTGAAAGCCGCAGGCGTGCATCAGGCGCACAAGGAGGACCGGATCACCTTTACTGCCCTGACAGGCTGGCCCGGCACCTACATCAGCGCCGAGGGCACCTTTATGGAAGGCGACACCCAGCGCCGCGCCGGTGTGTTCATCGGCCCCGAGTTCGGCACCGTCTCCCGCCCCGATC
>JANNIB010000514.1:0-13288 GCA_031404695.1 Acidobacteriota bacterium | reverse complement strand
CGCCCGTCGCCACGACCTTCGGATGGGCGCGCCGGAAGCCGGTGCGGCGCTTGTCGACGCGGCGCAGACCGGAGTCGAGCGCGCGGGTCGCGATGCGCTGCAGGCGCGGGTCGAGCGGCGTCGTCACCGTCAGGCCGCTCTCGTACAACTGCTGTGCGCCGTAGCGGGCCTCCAGGTGCTTGCGGACTTCTTCCAGGTAATACGGGGCGAACGACGACTCGCGGGCCGGGTCGCCGCGCGTGACGATCGGCTTGGCCTTGGCGGCCGTGGCCTCGGCGACGGCGAGGTAGCCTTCGCTGGCCATGCGGTCGAGCGTGTAGTTGCGGCGGCGGACCGCGGCGTTCATGTTCACGTAGGGACTCTGCCGCGCGTTGCCCTGCAGGATGCCGGCGATCATCGCCGCTTCCTCGACCGCCAGGTCCGCGACCGGCTTGCCGAAATACAGCTGCGCGGCGGCTTCGACGCCGTAGGCGCCGTGTCCGAAGTACATCTGGTTGCAGTAGAGCGTGAAGATCTCTTCTTTGGTGTACCGCTTCTCGATCTGCACCGACAGGAGCAGTTCCTTGACCTTCCGCTCCCAGGTCTTCTCATCGGTGAGGAAGAGCTTCCGGGCGAGCTGTTGCGTCAGGGTGCTGGCGCCACCGGCCTTGCGCATTTCGATCACGTTGGTGACGACCGCGCGCGCCAGGCCCGTGATGCTCAGGCCGAAGTGCTCGAAGAAGCCCGAGTCTTCCGCCGCGAGCACCGCCTGCCGCATCACCGGCGGGATCTCGTCGTAACGCAGCACCACGCGGCGCTCGGTGGCGAACTCACCGACGACGCTGCCATCTTTGCCGAGCACCCGGGTGATCGTGTCGGGCCGGTAGGCGTCGAGCGCCGAGATCGCAGGCAGGTCGTCCGAGTACGCAAACAGGACGCCGCTGGTTGTGCCGGCCAGGGCGGCGCCGACGAAGAGCAGCGCCAGACCGAAGTGTCGCGCGAAGGTGGGCAGGGCAGGCATGGCGTCGTCCTGTGGCGAATGGGCATCGCTATTGTGCCATCTGCCGCACCGCGCGCCCGGCTCGCGCTGTCAGCCGGGCCGTCGCACGCCGCCGGGCCGCGGGCCACCACCGCTGTCGCCGGTGCCGGGGCTGCGCACGCCACCGCCCTGCGGTGCGCCGTGCCCTTCAGCGCCGCCGCGCGGACGGGCGCCAGCGCCGCTGCCACGTTCCGCCGGTTGGCGGTTCGGCGTATTCGACGGCGGTGCTTCGGTCCGCGGCTGACGCACCGGCGCGCCGACGGGCGCGACCTCGCGCGGTTCGCGCCGTGAACGCGCGGTTTCGCCCGGCATGGACCCACCAGGCGTGGATGACCGTTCAGCCGCGCGGCCGGACGCTGCCCCGGGCGCCGGATCGACCGGCGGCGGAGCGTCGCCGGGCCGGCGCTGGCGCGGCGAGGTCTCGGGCAGGCGTTCGCCGCGCACGGGCTCGCCGCTTCGGGGCTGATAGGCGATCGGGGGCCCCGGCTGGCGGTACGACGGACGCGGCACGTACGGGGTGGCACGCTGACCGGGCCGGACAGCGAAGCGATCACCCGCAACAGCGGGCCCGCGCGGGCCGACCATCTGTGAGACGAAGCCGCCGAGCACGGGTCCGGAGAGATACCGGGGATCCTGGAGATCGCGATAGATCGGACCGCGAGCTCCGAAGGCGTGGCGCGGCAGGATCGACCAGGACGAGGCGAAGAGGCCGACCGCGCCGCGGCGGGCACCGAAAGAGAAATCCACCAGCGGACGCCGATTCCAGCCAAGTGGCGACCACGCGACGTGATCGGCGGCCACGGCCCAGCCCACCCAGGCCGGACCCCACGCGCGGTGCGGAATCCAGTACCACCCCCGCGCATCGTGATGGCCCCAGCGTCCGTAGTGGTGCACCGGCCACGCCCAGCGGTCGGCGTCGATCCACGTCCAGCCGTAGCGTGTGAATCGCCACGAGCCGTACTGGTAGGGCCGCCACGACGGTCCGGCCGACGGGAACCACACCGGACCGTACGGCGCGAGCGTGGACCACTGCCCGTTGGCCTCGAGGTCGGCGGCCCACGGCTGAATCGCAGCGGGCAGCGCCGGGCGACGCGCGGTCATGGTCGTGCCGAGACGCCGCTCGGCCCAGTCGGCGAAGGCGTCGCGTGGCGCGCCGCGCGCCCAGCGCGGTCGCCGGTCACGCGGATCGACCAGGAGCACGTCGTCGGCGCCGATCGGGGTCTCGCTGTCGCCGGCGACGAGTGCCGCATGGCCTTCGCGCACCGCGATCGTCGTATCGCCGCGCAGGTCATCGGCTGACAGGTCGTAGATGCCGCGGGCGGCAAGACGCACCGGACCTGCGGGGGTGGACACGTAGAGCGCCTCGATGTCGGGCGGTGTGTGGATGCTGAGGCGACCCGAGACCAGGCGCAGCCGCACGCCGAGATCGATGCGCACGTCCGACTGCCGATCGACGTGGGCCACGCTGCCGTCGCCGAGCACCAGTTCGGCGCGCCCTTCGGCCGTCACCAGCCGGTCGTCTTCTTCGAGCAGGTCCGGCGCCTGGGCGGCCTGCACGCCCTCGGGACGCACGAGATCCACGCGGCCGTCGACGTACGAGAGGTTGACCGGGGCCGGCACGTCGAGCGTCTCCGGCGGCTCTGCAGGCGGCACCTGATCGACCGGGAACTGCGCCCGTGCCGGTGTGGCCAGCAGCAGGCACGCCATGACGGCGAACGAGGCGAAACGGAGTGAGCGCACGGGCGACCTCCACCCGACGAAACAGGCGGCGTCCACCGGAACGTCGGCTCCGGTGCGCGAGAGCTGGCTCGGCCAGTATAGCAACCGCCCGACGGCTGCGCCGGGGTGTGAAAAGTTGACAGTCCGAGACTCAGATTCCATACTGAACGAAACCATGGATTTCTACGTCGTGCTGGGCGTAAGACGGGAGGCGACCGACGGCGACATCCGTCGCGCCTACAAGCGCCTCGCTCGTCAGTACCATCCCGACCTCAACCCCGGCGATCGCCAGGCCGCGGCGCGCTTCCGCGACATCGCGGCGGCCTACGAGACCCTCGTCGATCCGACGCGGCGACAGCGCTACGACGCCGGCGAGAGCCTCGATACCGGTGCCGCGGGTGCCGGCTTCACCGGCTTCGACTTCTCGCCGCTGGTGCATGCCGAGCCGTCCACCACTTTCGGAGATCTGTTCGCCACCGTGATTCTCGGCGTCGCCGATCGTCGTCCGGCACGCGGCGCCGACGTCCACGTCGACGTCGCGATCTCGCTCGAGGACGTGGCGCGCGGCGCGACCACGCGCGTCGCGGTGACGCGCCAGGTGCCGTGCCGTGGGTGCGCCGGCGCCGGCGTCTCGCAGGAGGCCGGGGCTGCCTGTCTCGCGTGTGACGGCCGCGGCACGACCAGGGTCGCACGCGGCCACATGATCTTCACGCGCCCCTGCGACCGCTGCGATGGCACCGGGCAGCGCGTGCGCCAGGCCTGCCTCGCCTGTCACGGGGCCGGCAGCGAACCGCGCAGCGACGTGCTCGACGTGGTCGTCCCGCCAGGCGTCACCAGCGGCGCCGTCCTGCGCGTCGAAGGCATGGGACACGCGGGGCAGCATGGCGGCAGCGCCGGCGATGTCCAGGTGACGGTGGCGGTGGTCCCGCATGCGCTGTATCGCCGTGACGGCGACGACCTGCACGTCGAGGTGCCGGTGGCGGTGCACGAGGCGGCCCTCGGCACCCGCGTGACCCTGCCGATGCTCGACGGCCCGCCGGTGCGGCTGAAGGTGCCGCCGGGCACGCAGTCGGGCCAGCGCTTCCGGCTGCGCGACCGCGGGTTACCGGCGTCGCGCGGCGGCGGCCGCGGCGATCTGGTGGCGGAAGTGCGGATGATGCTGCCGCGCCTGCTCGATGAACGCTCCAAGGACCTGCTGCGCGAGTTCGGCCGCCTGCAGCAGGACAGCGTGCGTGACGCCCGCTTCACGGTGCGCGAGGGCAAAGACTGATGGCCAAGCGACCGAGCGGCAAGTCGTTCTACATGATCAGCGTCGTCTCGCAGAAGTACGACATCCATCCGCAGACGCTGCGGCTCTACGAGCGCGAGGGCCTGCTCATGCCGTCGCGCACCGACGGCAACACGCGCCTCTACTCGGATGAGGATCTGGCGCAGCTCGAGACCATCCTGACGTTGACGCGCGACCTCGGCGTCAACCTCGCCGGCGTCGAGATCATCCTCAACATGCGGCGCAAGATGGAGCGCATGCAGGACGAAGTGAACGAGTTCATGGAATACGCCAAACATGAACTCGCGCGCGGACTCGGCGACTGGGAACAGCGCCTCGGCACCGCGCTGGTCAAGTCATCGCCGACCGACCTCGTGCGCCGACCGCAACCGCCGGTCGAAGTCAAGCCGCCGCTACCGCGCAAGCCGAAGTGAGGTCACTGACGGACGGTATACAATCGTCCGGCGATGGCGTGCGAGCAGTGTCACGACAGCTACTGGGTGACGGAAGTCGTCGATGGCGTGGACCGCGTCCGCCGCTGCGACTGCTGGCGGCAGTCGATCGCCGGCCATCAGCTCACGCACGCGCGCATCCCGAAGCGCTATCAGCATTGTCAGCTCGCGAACTTCGAACAGACCGTCGACTCGCTGCGCGAAGCGCATCGCCGCGCCCGCGCGTTCGTCGACGTGTTCCCCGCGGTCGACAAAGGGCTGCTGCTGCGCGGCCGCCACGGTGTGGGCAAGACCCACCTCGCGGTGGCGATGCTGCGCGAGATCATCGCCACCAAGGGCGCGCGCGGCTACTTCTACGAAACGCGTGAGCTGCTGAAGCTCGTGCGCGACACCTTCGCCGCCCCCGGCGAGTCGGAGATGGACGTGCTGCGCCCGGTGCTCGACGCCGACATCCTCGTGCTCGACGACCTCGGCGCCGAGAAGACCTCGGAGTGGGTGCAGGAGACGCTCGGGCTGGTGGTCAACACGCGCTACAGCGAACGACGGCCCACGATCTTCACGACCAACCTCGACGACTCGGCCGATACCACCAACCCCAACTCGATGTACGTGCAGCTGGGCGCCCGCACGCGGTCGCGGCTGTTCGAGATGTGTCACTGGGTGGACATGGAAGGGCCCGACGTGCGCGAGGTGGGCAGCCCGAATCCGACGCCGGCCGACATCGCGCGCTACAACCAGCAATCGCCGCTGTCGGACAAGAACCGCCGCGCGGGCGGGGTCCCCGATCGCGCCAAGGGCATGGCCCGGGCATCGCTGCGTCCGCGGGGCAACGCCGACGTGGCGTGGTCCGGCGGCAAGGGCGGGTCGGGGTAGGGTCGGCGCGCGGTGGCCGGCCTCTACGTGCACGTGCCGTTCTGCGCGGCCATCTGCCACTACTGCAACTTCACCCGCGGCCTGCTCGACGAGGCCGTCAAGGCCCGCTACGTCGCGGCGCTGGTGACCGATATCCGCCGCCAGGGGCGGGCGGCGCCGATCGATTCGATCTTCTTCGGTGGCGGCACGCCGTCGCTGCTCACGCCGGCCGAAGTCGCCGCCGTGGTCGGCGCCGTCCGCGCCTCGTTTCTCCTCGCGCCCGACGCGGAAGTCACGCTCGAGGCCAATCCCGAGAGCGTCACGCCCGAGTCCGCCGCCGGATATCTCGCGGCCGGTGTGAACCGCGTGAGCCTCGGCGTGCAGTCGTTCCGCGATGACGACCTGACGCGGCTCGGCCGTATGCACTCGGCGGCGCGCGCGGTCGCGGCCGTCGCTGAGCTGCGCGCCAGCGGGGTGACCAACCTCAGCCTCGACCTGATGTTGTGGCTGCCGCAGCAGACGCCGGCGCACATGGCCGAGTCGATCGCGCGGCTCATCGAGGTCGAGCCCGACCACGCCTCGGTGTACCTGCTCGAGGTCTATCCCAACTCGCCGCTCAAGGACACGATGGCGCGTGGCGGCTGGGTGGTGGCCTCCGACGACCAGGCCGCCGACATGTACCTCGAGACGATGGACGGGCTCGAACGTGCCGGCTACGCGCAATACGAGATTTCGAACGTCGCCCGACCGGGACGGCGCAGCCGCCACAACCTCACTTACTGGCAGGACGGCGACTGGTTCGCCTTCGGCGCCGGCGCGCACGGCGCCGTCGATGACACGCGCTGGCGGGTGGTGAGCGGCACCGGCGACTACATCGCGCGCGTCGACGCCGGGGAAGACGTGGCCGCCGAGCGCTGGCCGCGCGATCCCCAGCGGCGCTGCGAAGAGGCGCTCTTCATGGGGCTGCGGCTGGCCGAGGGCGTCGATCTGGGGCGCATTGCGTCGCGCTATGGGGTCGATGTCTGGGCACGATTCGGCCGTGAATTGCAGCCGTTCGTGGACGCCGGACACCTGGTGCACGAGCCGCAGCGCCGGATTTTCTTGACGCGGCCGGGGATGTTGGTGGCTAATGACGCCATGGCCGTGTTTCTCGACTAGGGAATGCGGTAGAGTAGCGGTCTTTCGCCGTAAGGAGGCTTGGCAATGCTTCGAGGTTTCGGTATGTCTCCGGCCGCGAGCCGGTCGTTCGTGATGGGTGTCGCGCTGTCGGCTGTGATGGTCGCCGCGCCCGCGTTCGCGCAGGATGCTGCCCAGCCGGCTGCTCCAGTGCTGGCCCTTGATGGGGATGCAGCCACGATCACGGTGCTCATCAAGCCCGACAAGACCGCCGAGTTCGAAGCGGTACTGGCAAAGGTGAAGGAGTCCCTCGCGAAGAGTGAGAAGGCGGAGCGGAAGGCCCAGGCGGCCGGTTGGACGGTCTACAAGACCGCCGCGCCGGTGCAGGGCAACGTCGCCTACATCATGATCATCAATCCGGTGGTGAAGGGGCAGGAGTACGACATCAGCCGCCTCATCGCCGAGGTGTTCCCGGTCGAAGTGCAGGAGTTCTTCCAGAAGTACAAGGACTCCTTCGCCGGTCGCGGCATCACGCCGCTCACCAAGTTCATGACGATGGGGCAGTAGCCCCGTCGGGGTCCGCGGTGGACCTCGCCTCGTGAACACTCCCGCTATCTGGCTGCTGGCGCTCGTGCAGAGCGCCAGCAGTGCGCCTCAAGTCCCCGCTCCCGTACCTGCCGACGTCCCGGCCTCGGCCGATCCCGCCCGCCTCATTTTTCCCGCAGCTACGTCCGGACTGGTCTTGGCGCTCGTCAAGGCCGATCGCACAGCCGACTACGAAGCTGTCATCACGGCCTTGAAGGAGGCGCTGGCGACCGCGCCAGAGGTCGATCGCCGCCTCGCCACAGGGTGGCAGGTGTTCAAGGCCCGTGAGGCGGATGCCAAAGGCAACGCCGTGTACGTGCACTGGCTGCCGACGCCGGTCGCCGACGCCGACTACCGGCCGTCGCTGCTCCTCGATCGGCTCTCGACGTCGCTGCCGGAAGCGCTGCTCGTGAAGTACCGCGATGCGCTCGCGGCGCCGCCGACGCGGCTGTCGCTCGAGGCGTTGGCGACGCTGGCCGTCACGCCGGTGCCGCCGCGGCGCTGAGCGTTCCTAGAATCCCAGCGTCGCGCCGGCATAGACCCGGTGATACGTCGCGTGGAGCGGCGCGCCCCGCAGGCGGAAGAGCCGGTAATCGAGGCGGAGCTTCAGTGGCCCGGCGATGCCGATCTTCACGCCGCCACCGATGTTGGCGGCGCCGTTGGTTTCCTGCCGCGTGCCCAGACGCTCGCGGTAGAGCCCCGCTCCGGCCGTGCCATAGAACCGCATCCCCGAGACGGCCAGCGGCGTCTGAACGAGGATGTTGGCCATCCCCGTCGAGAGGCCGGGCTCACCGTCCGCCGTCTGCTCCAGGATCTGCGCGGCCTCGACCTCGAACGCCACCACGACCAGGCCGGCCCCGGCGGCCGCGCCGCGCGCCAGGCGCACGCCCGGATTCGGTGACGCGCCGAGAAACGCCGTGACATCGGCCGACAGCGGCGCCGGCCCGACGAGCATGCCGAGCGCCACGAAAAGCGCCGTTCTGGTGCGCGCGGTCATCGGCGAAGCCTCATGACCCCAATGATATGATCGGGGACGCGGCATCGCCTCCCGATCCCGACACCAGCTGCCCCCGATCCGGACGTCCCGTGCCTGACTATTCCCTGACCGACGACCAGCGCCTGCTCGCCAGGAGTGTGCGCGCGTTTGCTGAGGCCGAAATCGGCCCGCACGTGCGCGAGTGGGATGACGCGCAGCACTTTCCGCACGAGCTGCTGCCGAAGCTCGCCGACCTCGGCCTCATGGGCATCCAGATTCCCGAGGCCTATGGCGGCGCCGGCATGTCGGCGGTCGATTATTGCCTCGCGCTCGAGGAACTGGCCCGCGTCGATCCCTCGGTGTCGCTGTCGGTGGCCGCGCACAACGGCCTCGGCCTCGCGCATCTGGCGCTCTTCGGGTCGGAGGCGCAGAAGCAGCGCTATGTCACCGTGCTGGCGTCCGGCGCGAAACTGGCAGCCTGGGGGCTGACCGAGGCCGGGTCGGGCAGTGACGCGGCGGCCATGCGCACGACCGCGCGCCGCGACGGCGACCACTGGGTGCTCGACGGCTCGAAGTGTTTCATCACGCACGGCGCGTCGGCCGACATCCTGGTCATCATGGCGGTGACCGATCGCGCCAAAGGCGCGAAAGGCATCTCGGCCTTCGTGGTCGAGCGCGGCACGCCGGGGCTGGCGGCCGGCAAGAAGGAAGACAAGCTGGGCATGCGCGCCAGCGAGACCGTGGAGGTGCTGCTGCAGCAGTGCCGCATTCCCGCCGATCAGCTCATCGGCGAGGAAGGCCAGGGCTTCATCCAGACGCTCCAGGTGCTCGATGCCGGGCGCATCGGCATTGCCGCGCTGGCGGTCGGTCTGGCGCAGGGCGCCTACGAGTCGGCCCGCCGCTACGCCTTCGAGCGCAAGCAGTTCGGGGTGGCAATCGGGACCTTCCCGTCGATTCGCGCCAAGCTGGTCGCCCACGCGGCCGCCGTGCAGGCGGCGCGGCTGCTCACGCTGCGGGCGGCGTGGCTGAAGGATCAGGGCCGCAAGATGACGCTCGAGTCGTCGATGGCCAAGCTCTACGCGAGCGAGATCGCCGTGCGCGTCTCGGAAGACGCGGTGCAGATCCACGGCGGCTACGGGTTCGTGAAGGACTACCCGGCGGAGAAGTTCTTCCGCGACGTCAAACTGACGACCATCGGCGAGGGCACCAGCGAGATCCAGCGGCTGGTCATCGCCCGGCAGCTGCTGGCCGCCTGACGTGACCGAGCGACTGCCGCTCAGCGCCCGGGTGCTCGCTGGCGATCCGCGGGCCATCGCCCGCGCGATGTCGCTCATCGAAGACGATCACCCCGGCGCCCCGGCACTCATCCGCGACCTGTTCCCGCACACCGGCCGTGCCTACGTGATGGGCGTGACCGGTCCGCCGGGCGCCGGCAAGAGCACGCTCGTGGACAAGATGGTGGCGGAACTGCGGGCCACCGGCGAGACGGTCGGCGTCATCGCCGTCGATCCGACCAGCCCGTTCACCGGCGGCTCGATTCTTGGCGATCGCCTGCGGATGCAGGCGCATATCGCCGACCCCGGCGTGTTCATCCGCAGCATGGCCACGCGCGGCCACCTCGGCGGCCTGGCGCCGACGACGTCGGACCTGGCGGTGGTGCTCGATGCGGCCGGCAAGTCGGTGGTGATCGTCGAGACGGTGGGCGTCGGGCAGGACGAAGTGGACATCGTACGCGCGGCGGATGTCTCGATCGTGGTGCTGGTGCCCGGCACCGGTGACGACGTGCAGGCGCTCAAGGCCGGCATCATGGAGATCGCTGACATCTATGTCGTCAACAAGGCCGACCGCGACGGCGCCGATCGCATGGTGACGTCGGTGGAATCGAACCTGGCGCTGCAGGCGTTCGGCGACGGTCAATGGCGCCCGCCGATCGTCCGCACCGAGGCCACCACCGGCAAGGGCGTCGCCGAGCTGCTGACGACGGTGCGCGCGTTCCGCGCCCACTCCGCGCAGCAGCGTCAGCAGCGCCTGGTTGCGCGCCAGGAATATCGCCTGCGCGAGCTGCTCGCCAGGCGCTTTCTGGCGCACGTCGAGTCGCAGGTGCTCGCGGCCGGCGAGTTCGACGCCCTGGTCGGCCGGATCGCCCGGCGCGACGTCGATCCGTACACGGCGGTGGCTGACATTCTGGCCCGGGCGCTGGGCACCGGTGAGGGCACGCGATGAAAGTACGTCTCGATCACGTCGGCATCGCCGTGGCGGATGCGGCCGCGGCCACCGCGTTCTACCGCGATCGGCTCGGGCTGCAGGTGGCGCACGTCGAGTTCGTCGCCGGCCAGCAGGTGCGCGCGCACTTCCTGCCGGCCGGTGAATGCCTGCTGGAACTGCTCGAGGCCACCGCGTCCGCGTCGCCGGTCGCGAAGTTCCTCGAGAAGCGCGGCCCCGGGCTGCATCACGTGGCGCTCGCGGTCGATGACATCCACGCGGCCCTGGCCGAGCTGAAGGCGGCCGGCGTGCGGCTCATCGACCAGACGCCGCGTCCCGGCGCCGAGGGGGCGCTGGTCGCGTTCCTGCATCCGTCGGCCGCCGAGGGCGTGCTCGTCGAGCTGAAGCAGCCGGCGACCGGCGCGCGCGCCGGTCACACGCCGACGGTGCCGCTCTTCCGTGGTCCGGCCCGGCTGGCATTCGGCGACCTCGAGCTGGTCTCGCTGTCGGACGGCTTCTTCGCGCTCGACGGCGGCGCGATGTTCGGCGTGGTGCCGCGCACGTTGTGGGAAAAGCGGCTGCCGCCCGACGACCGTCACCGGATACCGCTGGGGATGCGACCGCTGGTGGTGCGTGGCGAGCAGACGGTGCTCATCGATGCCGGCTGCGGCGACAAGATGGACGCGAAGAGCGCCGCCATCTACGGCCTGGATCGCACTTATCACCTCAGCCACGCGCTTGCCGATGCCGGCCTCACGGTCGAGGACATCGACATCGTGATCGCCAGCCACCTGCACTTCGACCACATCGGCGGCTTCACCGAGCGCCTCGCCGACGGCCGCCTGGCGCCGCGCTTCCCGAAGGCACGCTACTTCGCGCATGCCGGCGAGTGGCACGATGCGACCCATCCGCACGAACGCAACCGCGCCAGCTACCTGCCGGACAACTTCATGCCCTTGATGGAGGCCGGCGTGCTGACGCTGGTCGACGACGGCGCCGAACTCGCGCCCGGCATCCGCTTCCGGCATTCGGGCGGCCACACCGCGCACCATCAGGTAGTCACCATCGCCTCGGGCGGGCGCACGGCGGTCTTTGCGGCCGACATGTACCCGACCTCGGCGCACCTGCCGGACCCGTGGGTGATGGGCTACGACCTCTATCCGGTGGACACGCTGGCCTTCAAACGGGCCTTCGCGCGCGAGGCGATCGAGGGGGAGTATCTGGTGTTCTTCGAGCACGACCCGTCGATGGCGGCTGGTATCCTGCGCGAGGCCGATGGACGGCGCAGCGTCGAGCGAGTGCTGTGAGTGCAGGGACCAGGGACCGGGGAACGGGGAACAGGGAACGGGGAGCAACGCGTGAGCACAGCAGAGATCGGGATCATCGGCGGCAGCGGCCTCTACGACATGGCGGAGCTCACCGACCGCGAGGAGCGTGTTGTCGCGACGCCGTTCGGCGAGCCGTCCGGGCCCTTTGTGCTGGCGACGCTGCGCGGCAAGCGCGTGGCGTTTCTGGCGCGGCACGGCGCCGGCCACCGGCTGATGCCGAGCGAACTCAACTATCGCGCCAACATCTTCGGCTTCAAGGCGCTGGGCGCCTCGCACATCCTGTCGGCGAGCGCCGTCGGCAGCCTGAAGGAAGAATATCGGCCACTCGATCTCGTGTTCCCCGATCAGTTCCTCGACCGCACCTTCGGACGCATCGGCACGTTCTTCGGCAACGGCCTGGTGGCGCACGTGGGGTTCGCGCATCCACTGTGCGAACGCCTGCGTCTGCTGGCGGCCGCGGCGGCCGAGGCCGCCGGCGCCCGCGTGCACCGCGGCGGCACCTACGTGTGCATGGAAGGGCCGCAGTTCTCGACGCTGGCCGAGTCGCGGCTCTATCGATCGTGGGGGATGGACATCATCGGCATGACCAACCTGCAGGAGGCCAAGCTGGCACGCGAGGCCGAGATCTGCTATGCCACGATGGCGCTGGTGACCGACTACGACTGCTGGCACCCCGACCACGACGCCGTGACGGTCGAACTCGTCATCGCCAACCTGATGGAGAACGCGTTGGTCGCCCAGCGCGTCATCGCCGATACTGTCGAGCGCCTCGGCGCCGAGCGTCCGTGCGGCTGCAAGGACGCGCTCGGCACGGCCCTCATCACCCGGCCCGACGCGGTGCCGCCGCAGCTGCGGCGCGACCTGGCGCCGATCGTCGGCCGCTATCTGCCGCTCACCGATTGACCGCCCGAGTCCCGGGCCCCGAGCCCCGGCTTTATTCCGAGACCCGCCATGAAACTGATTGTCACCGGCTCGATCGCGTTCGACTACCTGATGTCCTTCCCCGGCAAGTTCACCGAGCACCTGCTGCCCGAACACATGCAGCGCGTGAGCCTGAGCTTCCTCGTCGACACCATGGACAAGCGGCGCGGCGGCTGTGCGCCCAACATCGCCTACACCCTGGCCCTGCTCGGCGAACGGCCGCACCTGATGGCGACGGCCGGGCAGGACTTCAATGACTACGGCGCGTGGCTGACGGCGGCCGGCGTGGACACCTCGCTCGTGAAGGTCATCGGCAACAAGTTCACGGCCTCGTTCTTCTGCAGCACCGACGAGGCCAACAACCAGATCGCGTCGTTCTACACCGGCGCCATGGCCAATGCGGGCGAACTGTCGTTCCGCACCGTCGACGGGCTCGCTGCCGACGGCATGGTCATCATCTCGCCGAACGATCCGGACGCCATGGTGCAGTACGCCGAAGAGTGCAGCACCATGGGCATCAACTACATCTGGGATCCCGGCCAGCAGTGCGCCCGCATGGACGGCGCCCAGCTCAAGGACGGCATCGTCGGCGCGCACATCGTCATCTGTAACGACTACGAGTTCGAGCTGATCCGCCAGAAGACGGGGATGCAGGAAGCCGACGTGCTGGCGGCGGCCGCGGCGTCGCCGGTCAGCCTCTGGTAAACGCCAGCGTCGATGGCGATGGCGCCAAATTGGCGGGCGTAGTCGCGCCAGACGCCGCGCACGCGAACCGCCACCCCGCCGGGCGGGGCGGCTCAAACTCGATCCCGTCCGCATCCTGATCGCGGACGACGTCGGCATCGGAAAGAC